>DATCIQ010000101.1:0-6016 GCA_036507635.1 Gammaproteobacteria bacterium | reverse complement strand
CTTTTTGAGGAGGCGGTCGCTGAGCTTTTGCAAGGCCTCGAGAGTGTGCCCGCACGAGCCACATCCATATTCGTAAATCGGCATGCGCATCCTCACGCAAATCGTCGTGGCCCGTATGGTTTAGGTAACTCCGTGCGAATTAAAGGGGCAGCGTCCGCAGTCCGACCGCCCGACTATGCCGCCTCGGCCGCGTCCGCGCGCGTGAACGTGAGCTGGCCCACTTCGGGTGCGCCCGCGCGAATCGTGTCCCCGGGCCCGAAATCGCCTTGCAGAATGCGTTGCGCGAGGGGATTCTCGACTTGCTGCTGAATGGCGCGTTTCAGCGGCCGCGCACCGTAGACAGGATCGAAGCCCGCCTCGGCGAGACGGTCGCGAGCGCTATCGTCCAAGACGAGCCCGATCTCGCGCTCACCGAGCCTAAGCCGCAGATGCTCGAGCTGGATGTCGACGATGCGCCGAATCTGCTCGCGCTGCAGCGGATGGAACACGACGACGTCGTCGATGCGGTTCAAGAACTCGGGCCGGAAGTGTTGACTCACGATCTCCAGGACGCCCGCTTTCATGCGCGCGTAGTGCTCCTCGCCGGCGAGCTCCTGAATGCGCTGGCTGCCGAGATTCGACGTCATGACGATGACGGTGTTGCGAAAATCGACGGTGCGTCCATGTCCGTCCGTCAAGCGGCCATCGTCGAGCACTTGGAGCAGCACGTTGAAGACTTCCGCATGAGCTTTCTCGATTTCGTCGAGCAGCACCACGGAATAAGGCTTGCGCCGCACGGCTTCGGTCAGATAACCGCCCTCTTCATAGCCGACATAGCCCGGAGGCGCGCCGATGAGCCGGGCGACCGAGTGCTTCTCCATGAATTCCGACATGTCGATGCGCACCATGGCCTCTTCGGTGTCGAACAGGAACGCGGCAAGCGCTTTGGTGAGCTCGGTTTTGCCGACTCCGGTCGGCCCGAGAAACAGGAACGAGCCGTTCGGGCGATTGGGATCGGATAGCCCCGCGCGCGCACGCCGAATCGCGTTCGAGACGGCCTCGAGCGCCTCGCGCTGACCGACGACACGCTGCTCGAGAAAGCTCTCCATGCGCAAGAGCTTGTCCTTCTCGCTTTCGAGCATTTTCGCAACGGGGATGCCGGTCCATTTGGACACCACCTCGGCGACCTCTTCCTCGGTCACCTTGTTGCGCACGAGCTTGTTGCTCCCTTCGCGCTCGCCTTTGAGCGTCTGCTCGAGCTGGCGTTTGAGCTCGGGAATCCGCGAGTTCTGCAGCTCGCCGGCGCGGGCGTAGTCGAAGGCGCGCTTCGCCTGCTCGAGCTCGAACTCGGCTCGTTCGAGCTCTTGCTTGATCCGTGCTTCGCCCTGAAGCTCCGCTTTCTCCGCCTTCCAAATCTCATCGAGATCCGCAAGCTCGCCGTCGAGCTTGGTGATCTGCTCTTCGAGATCGGCGAGCCGTCGTTTCGAGGCTTCGTCCGCCTCCTTCTTGAGCGTTTCCTGTTCGATGCGGAGCTGTATGAGGCGCCGCTCGAGCCGGTCCATCTCCTCGGGCTTGGAGGTGGTCTCGATGCTGATCCGCGACGCGGCTTCGTCGATCAAGTCGATGGCTTTGTCCGGAAGCTGCCGATCGCTGATGTAGCGATGGGACAGCGTCGCGGCGGCGACGATCGCGGGATCCGTGATCGCGACCTTGTGATGTACTTCGTACCGCTGCTTCAGTCCGCGCAGTATCGCAATCGTATCTTCGACCGACGGCTCATCCACGAGCACCCTTTGGAAACGCCGCTCGAGCGCCGCGTCCTTCTCGACGTACTTGCGATACTCGTCGAGCGTGGTCGCACCGACGCAGTGGAGCTCGCCGCGCGCGAGTGCGGGCTTCAACATGTTGCCCGCATCCAGCGCGCCTTCGGCCTTGCCGGCGCCGACCATCGTATGCAGCTCGTCGATGAACAAAATGATCTGTCCTTCCTGCTTGGCGAGATCATTGAGCACGGCTTTGAGCCGCTCTTCGAATTCGCCGCGGAATTTTGCACCGGCGATCAAAGCGCCGAGGTCGAGCGCGAGCAACCGTTTGCCCTTGAGCCCTTCGGGCACTTCACCCTTGACTATGCGCTGCGCGAGACCCTCGACGATCGCTGTCTTGCCGACACCGGGCTCGCCGATGAGCACGGGATTGTTCTTCGTGCGCCGCTGAAGGACCTGGATCGTGCGCCGGATCTCGTCGTCTCGGCCGATGACGGGATCGAGCTTGCCTTGCTCGGCGCGCTCGGTGAGATCGATCGTGTATTTCTGTAATGCCTGGCGCAAGTCCTCGGCATTCGGATCGTCGACTTTGGCTCCGCCGCTCACTTCCTTGATGGCTTTTTCGATCGCACCCTTGACGCCGCCGCACTGCTCGAGGATGCGACCCAATTCGCCGCGAACCTGCAAGGCTGCGAGCGGGAAGAGCTCGCTCGCGATGTAGCCGTCGCCGCGCTCGCGCGCGAGCTTGTCCATGACGTTGAGCACCTTGTTGAGCTCGTTGGACCCGTGCACCTCGCCGGGAGCGCCTTGCACGGACGGCAGGCGATCGAGCGCTTGGCCGAGCTGCGACCGCAGGCGATTGAGATCGACGCCGGCGTTGCCGAGCACGGCGCCGACCGTGCCGCCGTCCTGCTCGAGCAGCGCGGCCATCACGTGAATCGGCTCGATGAATTGGTGGTCCCGGCCGAGGGCGTCTGATTGCCCGTCCTGCAAGGCCTGCTGAAACTTCGTTGTGAGCTTGTCCATGCGCATGCAAAGACACCCCGGCTGCTAATCCGCTTGGCTCACGAGATGGGGATGGCACCGCGGGATATCAACACGATTCGAGCCAGATCATGCTGGCGATGCGCCCGCAGGGCGCCTCGCGGCGGTGGGAAAAATAGCTCGCGGGCTCCATGAACGTGCAGGATCCGCCGCCATAGACGGCCGTGACGCCGGCTGACGCGAGGCTTAAGCGTGCGAGCACGTAAAGGTCCGCCTGCCAGCGCCCGCGGACGTTTTGCGTAAACGCGGCGCGCGCGGCCGCGTCGCGGGCGAGAAAGGCCGCGCGCACCTCGTCGCCGACCTCGTAGGCCTCGGGCCCGATCGCGGGTCCGAGCCAGGCGAGGAGCTCCGTCGCCGGCAGGCCCATCGCCGCCACGACTGCCGGTAGTACCCCGGCCGCGAGGCCGCGCCAGCCCGCGTGTGCGGCGCCGACGCGTGTCCCCCGCCGGTCGGTGATTAGCACAGGCAAGCAATCGGCTGTCATGATCGTGCAAATCACGCCCGCGCGGCTCGTCACGGCGCCGTCCGCCTGCCGTGCCCCGTGGGCGTCGAGATCGGCAACCGTCGTGCCGTGGATCTGATCGAGCCAGCAGGGTTCGGCGGGAAGTTGCCAGTTGAGAGCAAGCCGGCGCCGGTTCTCGCGCACGGCTTCGGGATCGTCGCCGACGTGCGCGGCAAGGTTGAGACTCGCATAGCGGCCGGCGCTGACGCCGCCGCTGCGGCGGCTCACATGAGCACGGACGTGGCGAGGCGCGGGCCACTCCGCGGCAATACCGAGCATGCTCATCGCGCGTCTTGAGCGCCGCGGTCGCTGCGCAACGCGTCGAGCAGGGTCACCATGTCGTCGGGCACCGCGCTCTCGAACGTAAGCGTCGCGCCGGTCTCCGGGTGAGTCAACGTAAGATGCGAGGCATGCAGCGCCTGGCGGCGGAATGCCTGGAGCGTTTGACGCAAGCGGTCTGTCGGCTGCCGCGGCAGCTTCGGGCGCCCGCCGTAAACGGGATCGCCGACAATGGGCGCGCCGACATGCGCCATGTGCACGCGGATCTGATGCGTGCGCCCGGTCTCGAGCTCGACCTCGATGTACGTATGCGCGCGGAACCGCTCGATGACGCGGTAACGTGTGCGGGCCGGGCGGCCGAGCTCGCGCACGGCCATCTTGGTCCGCTCGCGTGGATGCCGCCCGATGGAAGCTTCCACGGTTCCCCCGCCCGTGAGCGCGCCCTGGCAAACGGCGCGATAAATGCGTCGAATTTCGCGGCGCTCGATCTGCGCTGCGAGCCGTTGCTGTGCGGACAACGTCCTCGCGACGACGAGCAAGCCGCTCGTGTCCTTGTCGAGCCGGTGCACGAGGCCCGCGCGCGGCACGGTTGCGAGGGCCGGGTCGAGATTGAGCAAAGCATTCTGCAGCGTGCCCGACGGATTGCCGGCACCCGGATGCACGACGAGACCGGCGGGCTTGTCGATGACGTAGAGCGCGGCATCCGCGTGCACGACCTGCAACGCAATCGGCTCGGCCCTGACGGCGACGATGGGCTCGAGGTCCGCGCCGAGCACGAGCACCTCGCCGCCCTTGAGCCGCGCCTTGGGCGCCACCGATTCGCCCGCGATCGTGAGCTGGCCCCCCTCGATCCACTGCTTGAGCCGGTTGCGCGAGAAGTCCCCGAAGAGCTCCGCCGCCGCCTGGTCGAGACGCTTGCCCGCGAGCGCCGCGGGCACGATCACGCGCCGCGAGACGTGCTGCATGGATCGGAAACCCCGGCTCCGCAGAAACTTTCGTTATACTTCATCGTCCAATTGTCGAGGGTTTCGGGACGCGTGCCAAATTTCATGAAGAACTTGGGCTTAGTGGCGCTGGCGGCCGGCTTTCTCAGTGCCTGCGGCAACCGGCGCGACGAGGTAGTGCAGGATTTCGGCGCAGAGGGCTTCTATGAGCGGGGCTTCGAAGCCATGGAGGCGGGCAACTACGTCGGCGCCGTTCAGTATTTCTTGCAGCTCGAAGCGCGCTATCCGTTCGCCAATGATACGCGCCAGGCGCAATTGGATCTCATCTATCTCTACTGGCGGAGTCAGCAACCGGAAGCCGCGATCGACGCCGCCGAGGAGTTCGAGCGCGAGAATCCCACGCATGCCCGTGTCGACTATTGCCTCTACATGAAGGGCCTCGTGTATTTCGACGAAGCCCCCAACATCCTCGAGCGTTTGTTCAACGTGGATCTCACCGTGCGTCCACCGAAGGATACGCTGCGCGCCTTCTCGACGTTCCAGGAGCTCATCCGGCGCTTCCCCGACAGCCGTTACGTCGAGGACGCCGGGAAACGCATGGTGTTCTTGCGCAACCGGCTCGCGGCCTACGAAAACCACGTGGCGCAGTACTACATCGATCGCGGTGCCTACGTCGCGGCCGTGAATCGCGCCAAGTACGCGCTCGAGCATTATCCCGGAGCCCCCGAGCTCGAGACGACTCTCGAGCTCATGGCGACCGCTTACGAGCAGCTCGGCATGATGGATCTTTCCGCGGACGCGCGGCGCGTCCGCAGCGAGTCGTTCGGCGAGGCCACGGCGACCGCGCAGCGGTAGGAGCGGTCTCCGGCCGCGACTGGGAATCGCCATCTCATCTGTAGGAGCGAGCTTCGCTCGCGATTCTTACATTCGCGAGCGAAGCTCGCTCCCACAAAAAAACCAAATCTCAATAGCCGGAGGTGATCGGATAGCGCCAGTCGCGGCCGAAAGCGCGATTGCTCACGCGCACTCCGGGCGGGGCCTGGCGCCGCTTGTACTCGGCGCGCTTGACCATCTGCAGGACCTTAACGACCGTCGCCCGATCGAAGCCGCGCGCCGCGATTTGCTCGACGGAATTGTCGTGCTCGATGAATGCCTCGAGGATCGGATCGAGGATCTCGTACGGCGGCAATGTATCCGTATCTTTTTGGTCGTGCTTGAGCTCCGCGGTCGGCGCACGCGTGATGACGCGCTCCGGAATGACGCGTGAAATCCCGTTGCGATAGTTCGCGAGCGCGTAGACGAGCGTCTTGCTGCAATCCTTGAGCGGCGCGAATCCTCCCGCCATATCGCCGTAGAGAGTCGCATACCCGACGGCCATCTCGCTCTTGTTGCCGGTCGATAGCAGCATTTCGCCGAGCTTGTTCGAGATCCCCATCAACAGAATTCCGCGGCAGCGCGACTGGATATTCTCCTCGGTCGCGTCCGGCACACGTCCCGCAAAAAGG
>DATCIQ010000100.1:0-3677 GCA_036507635.1 Gammaproteobacteria bacterium | reverse complement strand
GATGAACGTGGCGCCGAGCACCTCGCCGATCATCGTTCCCGAGCGCGCGAGATCGAGCTCGTTGAAGAGCTCGGTCTGAATGTCGCCCGCGATGTTCGCGCGAATCGCGAACCCGAGCCCGATCATGAAGATCGACAGGTTTGCGATCAGAAACAGGCGCCTGCGGTTCAAGCCCGCGTGCGCCGCGATCGTGCGCGGCTCACTCATCGTGGGCCAGCCCCAGTATTTTCTTATCGATATGCGCGTCGGCGCCCGTCGCCGCGAAATCGTCGAACTGCTTGGTCGTAGTGCGGATCATGTGCGCGCGAATGAACGGCGCGCCTTCGCGCGCGCCGTCCTCTGGATGTTTCAAGCAGCACTCCCACTCGAGCACGGCCCAGCCGCCGTAACGGTATTTCGCGAATTGGCTGAAGATGCGCTTGAAATCGATCTGCCCGTCGCCGAGCGAGCGGAAGCGGCCCGGCCGGTCGATCCATGCCTGATAGCCGCCGTAAACGCCGGCGCGGCCGTCGGGACGAAACTCGGCGTCCTTGACGTGAAACGCCTTGATGCGCTCGTGATAGAGATCGATGAACGCGAAATAATCGAGCTGCTGCAACAGCAAGTGGCTCGGGTCAAACAGGATCGACGCGCGTGCGTGGCCTTGGACGGCGTCGAGAAACCGCTCGAAGGTCGCCCCGTCGTGTAGGTCCTCGCCGGGATGGATCTCGTAGCAAAGATCGACGCCCGCGTCGTCGAAGGCATCGAGGATCGGCCGCCAGCGCCGCGCGAGCTCGGCGAATCCTTGCTCGACGAGACCCGCGGGCCGCTGCGGCCACGGGTACACCGTGTGCCACAAGAGCGCGCCCGAGAACGTCGCGTGCGCCGTGAGCCCGAGCCGCTTGCTCGCCTGCGCCGCATACTTGAGTTGCTGCGCGCCCCACTCGGGCCACGCGGAAGGCCGGGCGCGCAACGCGGAGTCCGCGAACGCCGCGAACTGCGGCGCGTAGGCCGGATGCACCGCGACGAGCTGGCCCTGCAAATGCGTCGAGAGCTCGCTGATTCTTACGCCGTGTGCGCCGATGCGGCCGGCGATCTCGTCGCAGTAGGTCTGGCTTTCCGCCGCGCGCTTCAAATCGAAGAGCTTCCGATCCGAGGTCGGCACCTGGATGCCGACGTAACCCAATCCCGCCGCCCACTCGGCCATCGTGTCGAGCCGCTCGAACGGCGGCGTGTCGCTCGCGAACTGCGCGAGGAAGATCGCCGGACCTTTCATAGGGAGACGTCCGGAAATGCGTGCCACTTTTGCGTCGACTCGTTCGCGGCGACGACGGTCTCGATGAACGCCATGCCGCGCAGCGCCGCTTCGATGCCGGGCACTTTCGCATCGGCGACGGCGTGCGTCGAGCCGCTCGCGCGAGCGCGCACTTGCTCGCCGAACACGCGGTAGAGATTCGCGAACGCTTCGATGTAGCCTTCGGGGTGTCCCGCCGGCAACCGCGAATGGTAACGGGCGGCTGTGCCGAGATGGCCGACGCCGCTGCGCAGAAGCTCCGTGGGACGATGCGCGTGCTTGAGCCACAGCGAGTTCGGCTCCTGCTGGTTCCATTCGAGCGATGCGGCCTCGCCGTAGACGCGCAAACGCAAGCCGTTCTCGTCGCCCGTGCAGATCTGGCTCGCGACGAGCACGCCGCTCGCGTCGTTGTCGAACCGCAACAGCGCGACGCCGTCGTCGTCGAGCACGCGGCCTTCGACGATGCGATTCAAGTCGGCGGAAAGCTCGGTCACGCGCAAACCCGTCACGAACTCGACGAGATTGAACGCGTGCACGCCGATGTCGCCGAAGCAGCCGCTCGGGCCCGCTTTCGCGGGGTCGAGCCGCCATTTGGCTTGCGCGTTGCCCGTGCGCTCGACGGCGTCCGCGAGCCAGCCTTGCGTGTACTCGACGATGACTTTGCGAATCGTGCCGAGCTGCCCCGCGGCGACGCGTTGGCGCGCCTCGACGATGAGCGGATACGACGTGTACGGATGCGTCAAGCCGTAGAGCAGCCCGCTCTTCTTGATCTCGTCGCTGAGCTTCCGGCACTCGGCGAGGCTCACCGTCGCCGGTTTGTCCGAGAGCACGTGAAACCCGCTCTCGAGCGCCGCAACGGCGACCGGAAAGTGCAAATGATTCGGCGTCACAATGACGACGAAATCCATCCCCTCGTTGTCGTTGTAGGAGCGAGCTCCGCTCGCGATCTCTCTTTCGCTTGCAAACATCTCCCGATAATCCGCGTAGCACCGCTCGGGATCGAGATGCAGGCTCGCCCCAGCCCGCCGGCTGCGCTCCGCATCGCTCGAGAACGCCCCGCACACGAGCTCGAGATCGCCGTCGAGCCGTGCGGCGCTTCGGTGCACGGCGCCGATGAATGCGCCCTCCCCGCCGCCGACCATGCCGTACCTTATTCTTCTTCTCACGCCTCGGGATTCTACCGGTAAAGCGCCACTGCCGCGCCTGTAGGAGCGGCCTGTGGCCGCGATCCTCGTTTTCTTCATCTTGCACCGCTTGTGAAATCGCCAGTGGCCGCGGTACTTTGTGCCCTGCCATGCAACCAGGCGGCCATCGAGCTTTCGCCAAGCCTGCGAGTGACAAACGTATCGAAACTGTTCGATGCCGAGCCACCGCCGCGCGGTGTGACCGGAAGGCCGTACGATGTTTCACCGCTCGACGGCCGGTTCATCGTCACCAGACCCGTGATGGGGTCTCACGTCTGCTAAAGTCCACGTACGCGGGGACGAACCGGGGGAACGACGTGGTTGCACGTGAATCGAGCTGTGTCCGAGCCGCGTTGCTCGCCTGCCTCGCGTGTGGAGTGTCGGTGCCCGCGCTGACGCTCGTGCAGGCGCAAGCACCGGCGCAAGCAGCACCGCCCGTGCCCGCGTTCTTGCAGGGCGCGTACCCGCAACGCGTCACAGACCCCGAAGCCGTCGCGCGCGGCCGCGAGCTCTACACGGTCTACGGCTGCTCGTTCTGTCACGGCGCAGACACGCGCGGTGGCAGCAATGGGCCGAGCTTGCTGCGCTCGCAGCTCGTGCAACGCGATCAGGCCGGCGAGACAATTGTAGGCGTCGTTCGCAACGGCGTACCGAATACGCCCATGGTCGGATTCGCGCTCGAGCCCAACGAGATCGCCGACCTCGCCGAGTTCCTGCACAGCTTTCCGCTCGACAGTCGCGATCCATCCCGGCAGCGGCCTGAGACGATCGTGACCGGCAACGCGCGCTCGGGCAGGCGCTACTTCGAAGAGCACTGCGCCGAGTGCCACTCCGTCACGGACGACCTCGAGGACGTCGCTTCGCGATACCCCGATCCTTTCGAGCTTCAGCAGACTTGGCTCATGCCGAGCCCCGCGCCGCCGATTCGCGTGCGCGTCACGGCGTCCGACGGCGCGACGACCGAAGGCGTGCTCGCACGCATCGACGAGTTCATCGTGAGTCTCGAGCTCGACGACGGCACGCCGCGCTCGTTCGGGCGCGCGGGCGCGGTGCCTACGGTCGCGATCGACGATCCGCTCGCCGCGCATAAGGATCTCCTGCCCGTCTACACCGACCGCGACATCCATAACGTTACCGCCTATCTGGTAACCCTCAAATGAGCGATCTTGTATGTAGGAGCGAGCTTCGCTCGCGATTCTTAAAGAATTCGCGAGCGAAGC
>DATCIQ010000099.1:0-5723 GCA_036507635.1 Gammaproteobacteria bacterium | reverse complement strand
GACGTCGAAGAGGTTCGTGATCGCCAGCGACGCTTGCATGTTCCGGCCGTTGTCGAGATCCGTGTCGTAGAACAACGTGAGATCGGTGTACGACTTCGACTGAATCGTGTTGTCGTCGACGGTGATCTCGCCGGGGCCGAGAACGATGCCGGGCTCCCATTGCCGCCACGCGGGTCCGATCGCACTTGCGTTGTCCCACGTCGATTCCGGAATGTAGCGCTGCTGCAAGTTGAAGCCGAAGGAACCGATCTGGTAACGGACGGTGGCCAGTATCTTCGTGTCGGGCTCCGTGAATCGGCCGGCGAGGTCTGTCGTGACCGGGACGACACCCGAAAGGAGCGTCGTGCTGTCCTCGAGCAGCCGGCCCGCGAGCAGCCGAAAGGTCAGCGACTCGCTTTGCCCTGAGAATAAATCGGGCTCGGCGTTGAGCAGAAGCTCGTAATCGATGCCCCGGACTTTGGCTCTGTCGATGTTGAGAAACACGTTGCGCACGTTGCCGATGACACCGGTGTTGGGATCGCGCGTGATCAACCCGCAAAGCGCCGTAACGCCGGCAGCGCAATCGTTGACGATTCTCTGCTGTCCGAGCGTGCCGACGGCGCCGGCAAGATCGATCTCGTACCAGTCGACCGATAGCTGGAGACCCGTGTTGACAGGCTGATAAACGAAGCCGGCCGTCACGGTATCCGCTTCCTCGGGATTGAGCTCCGGGTTGCCGCCGCTCGTGACGGTGATCTCGAAGTTCTGGTTGCCGAACTGCGGATCGTTGACGTTGCCGCCGCCGCCTTGCAGATTGAAGCGCTCCGCGAACGTGGGCTCCCTGACGTCGCGCGAGGTCGTCGCACGCAACCGCCAAGACTCGGACGCCTGGAAGTTGAGGCCCGTCTTGTGCGAAACGATGCCGCCGCTCGTCGAGTAATCCGAGTGGCGCCCGGCGATGTCGAGCTCGAACCGCCGCGCCCCGGATTCGGATTCCCACAGCGGCAGGTTGAACTCCGCAAAGACCTCCGCGACGTCGTAGCCGCCGGTGATCACGGGGACCGTCGAGAACTCGTGGAGATTCGCGCTGCCGTTCTCGAAGCCCGCCGGGAGGCCGCGAATGCCGATCTGCGGCGCATTGCGCGGCGGGCCGTAGGCCATGAGATCGCGCGGCAGGCCGCGTTGCCAGAACCATTGCTCGCGCCAGGTCGCGCCGACCGCCATCGAGAACGCGCCCGGACCGTAGCCCTGATAGATATCGCCCGTGAAGAGAATCTCGGCGAACTCTTGCGTGACGGCGCCGTCGCCGGCCTTGGGCGACACGACGTAGGCCGCGGCCCGCGGGTCTACGTTACCCTGCCCGAGCACGTTCATGGGCACGCAGTCCCGCACCGAGTTGTCGGGGCCGATGGGTCCCGGGATCGGGACGAGCTCGTCGGGTCCACCCAACGAGTCGTCGCCTTGCACGGACGGGACAAGGTAGCCTGCGACGGCCGCCTGTAACTCTGCCGGCGTCGGATTGAACCGCTGCACGTTGCACATGATGACACCGGTGCCGCGGTCGGCCTCGGCCACGAGCGTCGTCGTTCCGGGGTAGACCTCGACGGCATCCATCGCGAGGTACTCGCGGTCGACGCGGACCTCGTTGAATACGGTCGTGAACCGGTCCGTCGCGCCGCGTTGGATCCGCGCCTGCATGTTCCAGTTGTCGCCGAAGTCCTTGTCGATGCCCAACTGGAGCGTCCAGCTATCGAACTGATTGTGCCGGGTCTCGTCGTCGTTCCAGTTGCCGGCCTGACCGAACACCGTGCCCTGTTTTTGCAGAATGAACGAGTCGACGCCCTGGGCAATCATCGCGTCACGTACGTTTTGGGGCAGGAACGGATTGTCGACGTAGAGCCTTCCGTTCCAGGGGGACGTCAGATGCGGGATGCCGCGTTGGTTATAGTCGTTCGATTCGGTTTCCCCGGTGAACGCGTTCAAGAAGAATTGCGTGCTTTCGTTGGCGTCGAACGTCAATCCCAGGAATACGCTACTCCGCTCGACTTCGGCTCCGTAGACCGGACTGAAGAATGCCTCGTCCGCGATGCCCGCTTCGGGCCCGCCGGACTGGCTTCCCGTGCTGGCCGGGCGCGCGACGACGTCGCCGGCGCGAAACGGCGTGATGCCCTCGCCGTCATAGGTGAAGTTGAATCCCACGAGCGAGAACGGGACCGTAGCCCCGGCAGCGTTGGCGCCCGTCGAGATTCTGCCCGTCGGCGAGTGCACGGTCGAATGCACGTCGGGAAGGATTAGGTTCTGTGGAACCGATGTATTGCCCGTAGTCCACGCGGGGTTGCCGACGACGCCCCATCGTTGGAACCAATCGCCGAGCTCGTGCGGCTCCGGGTCGATCGGGTCGATGTGCTGCCGCTCGACGGAGCCGATCAAATGCAAGCGGTCGCCGATCTCTGTGCCGTAGGCGATCGAGAGATCACTGGTATCGCCGAAGCCCGCATCGGTTCGGCCGGCACCGACGTTTATATCGAGGCCCGTATAGTTCCTGTTCAATCTGAAGTTCGTGACGCCGGCCAGCGCATCGGCGCCGTAAGCAGCGGATGCCCCGCCCGTCACGACTTCGATTTGCGAGAGCAATGCCGTCGGGAAGTTGTCGATGTGCACGGAGCCGTCGCGATCGGCAGGTGCGACGCGCGCGCCGTCGAGCAAGACGAGCGTGCGCGCGGGTCCCATCGAGCGCATATCGAGCGCGCTGCGGCCGGCGCCGCCGAACAACGCCCCGCCGCCGCGCTGAGCGCTCTGCGTGTTATAGAATTGCGGCAATTGATCGAGCTGGTCTGCGATCGTTCGGCCCGGCTGGAAGGACGTCAAGTCTTGCGTAGTGACGGCCGTGACGGGCACGGCGGTCGTGAAGCCTGACGTGCGCTGAATGCGCGAGCCCGTGACGGTTACCTCTTCGACGGGCCCCACGTCCTGTTGCGCGTTTGCGGCCGTACCGAGCGCAAGAAGGATGGAGCCCGCGAGGGACGAGAGTACGAGCGTAGACTGTTCTTTGTTTCCGAAACGCGCTTGAAGCCCAGAACGAGCGTTGATTGCCACGATGAATCCCCCCTAAGGCATCTACTGTTGGAAAAAGGCAACAGCCACGTATGGCTGCGACCTTGCTTTGATGCCGTGTTTATCATGACATTCTGTTGGCGTCAAACCACGTTTCGAAAATTCCGTGAATCAATCCACGTCCGTCACTTCCGCCGTTCTCGATTTCGCGACTCGCGCGCGGCTTGTCGACTTTCCCGCCGAGGCTGCGGCGACCGCCAAGCGCTGCATTGCCGACGGTCTCGCGGTCATGCTCGCAGGCTCCACGCAGGCTGCCGGCCGCATCGTGCGCGACTATGTGCGCGACGCAGACCACCGCGAAGAATCGACCGTGCTCGGCCCGCTGTCGTTCAAGAGCGGGGCCGCGTCCGCGGCGCTCGCCAACGGCACGAGCGGCCACGCGCTCGACTGGGACGACACGCAGCTCGCGACGAGCGCGGAGCGCATTTTCGGCTTGCTCACGCACCCCACGATTCCCGCGCTCGCGGCCGCGCTCGCGGTCGGCGAGTTGCACCATGTCTCGGGGCGCGAGTTTCTCGAGGCGTTTCTCACGGGCTTCGAGGTCGAGTGCAAGATCGCCGAGGCCATTCACCCGAATCACTACCGGATGGGCTTTCACTCGTCGGGTACGGTCGGCACCTTCGGCGCCGTCGTCGCAGCTGCGAAGTTGCTCGAACTCGATCGCGGGCGCTTAGCGCACGCGCTCGCGATTGCCGCCAGCTTCGCCGCCGGGATTCGCGTGAGCTTCGGCAGCATGACGAAGCCCTTGCACGTCGGGCGCGCCGCAGAGAACGGTGTCGTCGCGGCCGAGCTCGCGGCACGAGGGCTCACGGGCGGCGCCGATGCCCTCGATCCGCCGTGGGGGTTCTTCGGCGCATTCAGCCACGGTGGCGGATTCGACGCCGACCGCATCGTCGGCAAACTGGGACAGCCCCACACGATCGTCTGGCCCGGCGTGTCCATCAAGCCCTATCCTTGCGGCGTGCTCGGTCATCCGACCATGGACGCGATGCGCCGGCTCGTCATCGACAACGACGTGCAAGCCGAGCGCATCAAAGCGATTCGCGTGCGCGCCGGCTCGAACATATTGAATCCTCTGCGCTTCGACGTAGCGCGAAACGAGCTCGAGGCGAAATTTTGTCCGGCGTTCATGGTCAGCGCCATCGCATTGCGCCGTAAGGCGGGGATCCGCGAGTTCGACGACGCCTTCGTGCAGAGCGCGCCCGTGCAGGAGCTCATGCGCAAAGTGAAGCGCGTGCTCGATCCGAAAATCGAGGCGCAAGGGTACGCTAAGATCTTGAGCACCGTAGAGGTCGATCTCGACGACGGCCGCACACTCGTCGCGCACGCCGACGAACGTTACCGCGGCGGCCCGGAGCTGCCGTTCACGCGCGCCGAGCTTCATGAGAAGTTCAGTGAATGTGCGTCGCTGGTGCATTCACCCGAGCGAGCCGACGAGATTTTTGCGAGCATCGAGGCGCTCGAGCAGCTCGACGATATCGGTGAGCTCGCGCGGTGCTTGAGCGCACCGCAAGGCGCCGCGCCCGGCGCGCATCGATGAGCCTCGCGTGGATCTCGGTCGGCGCCCTCGTGCTCGCCGTGGCGCTCTCGTGCACGACCGCGATCAACGTGGGCGTGCTCGCTCTGGTGCTCGCGATGCTCGTCGGTGTGTTTCTCGCGGGAATGACGCCGGGTGCCGTGCTCGAAGGCTTTCCCACGGACCTCTTGGTCACATTGATCGGCGTGACGCTGCTGTTCGCGATCGCGGAGTGCAACGGCACGCTCGCGCGCTTGACGGCCCGCGCCGTGCGTCTGTGCCGTGGCCATGCGGGCGTGCTCCCCATCATGTTCTTCGTCATCGGATTCGCGCTCGCGACGATCGGAGCGGGTGCGACGCCCGCAAGCGCGCTGCTCGCGCCGCCCGCGATGGCCGTCGCGGCAAGAGCCGGCATTCCGCCGCTGCTCATGGCGATCATGACGGGCAACGGCGCGCTCGCGGGCACCTTGTCGCCGTTCGCGCCGACCGGGATCGTCGCGCACGGCGTCATGGAGCGAATCGGCCTCGGCGGCGTCGAGTGGCAGACGTTCGCCTACAACGCGCTTGCGCACGCGCTCGTCGGTTTCGGCGGCTTCCTGGCGCTCGGCGGGTGGAAGTTGTGGCGCAGGGGCACGGCGGCGGCGGAAGGCGAGAGCTCGGCGCCCGCCGCGATGGAGACGCGGCACTGGCTCACGGCAAGCGGCATCGGCGTGCTCATTGTCGCCGTCGCCGGTTTCGGACTCGACGTCGGAATGATCGCGTTGACCGTCGCCGCATTGCTGATTCTCTTCCGCACGGTCGAAGAAACCCAAGCGATCCAGCGCATGCCGTGGGGCGTGATTCTCATGGTCACGGGAGTCACGGTGCTCGTCGCGTTGTTGCAGAGGACCGAGGGAATGGCGCTCATCACAACCGGCATCGCGAGCGTGTCGACAGCGACGACGATCGAGCCCATCGTCGCTTTCGGCACGGGGCTCGTCTCCGTTTACAGCAGCACCTCCGGCGTCGTCCTGCCGGCGTTTTTGCCGATGGCGCCCGCGCTCGCCGAACGCCTCGGCGGACTCGATCCGCTCGGCATCGCCTGGTCGATGAACGTGAGCGCGAGTCTCGTCGA
>DATCIQ010000098.1:0-7757 GCA_036507635.1 Gammaproteobacteria bacterium | reverse complement strand
GCTATGAGGCGCTGCACCGGCGCGAGCTCGAGGTTCTCGAGCTTCAGGAGGGCATCGCCTCATCGACCTTCTGGACGCCGGCGGAGTTTCGACGCTACATCGAGATCTTCAACGAGCGGCGCGAGCTTGCGTATGCGCTCTATACGGCCGACGGTTTCCTCGCCGAGGTCGAGATCAGCGATGCCGACGTTGCCGCGCACTACGCCGCCAACGGCGCGCTCTACATGAGCCCCGAGACCGTGGATCTCGAATACATCGAGCTCGATCAGGCCGCGCTCGCCGCGACCGTCACGGTGACCGACAGAGCGCTCGAGGAGTATTTCAACGAGCAGCGGGAGCGGTTCCAGACGGCCGAGGAGCGTCGCGCTCGCCACATACTCGTCACGGTGGAAGGCGACGACACGGCAGCGGCGGAGGCGGAGGCCGCCGCGATACGCGCGCGCGTCGACGCCGGGGAAGATTTCGCGGCGCTTGCGACGGAGCTCTCCGACGATCCGGGCACCCAGGCGCAGGGCGGCGATCTCGGCTGGATCGCGCGAGACCAGCTCGCGGGGCCCTTTGAAGACGCTTTGTTTGCGCTCTCTGCCGGCGAGGTGGCAGGCCCCGTCCAAACCGACTTCGGCTATCACGTCATCAAGCTCGACGAAGTTCGAGCGGGCGCCGCTCCGACGCTTGCCGAGGTCCGCGACGAGCTTGCCGCGGAATACCAAACCCGCGAGGCGGAAGACTTGTTTTACGAGCAGGCGAACCGGCTCGAAGAGCTCGCGTTCGATGCCTATGACGAGCTCGCGAGCGTGGCGACGGCGCTCGGCGTGCCGCTCGAGACGGTGACGGGCTATCCACGCAGCGGCAACCCGGAATTGTTCGCGAACAACGCGGCCGTGGTCCAATCCGCTTTCGACGAGGAGCTCGTCGCCTCCGGCAACAACAGCCGGCTCATCGAGCTCGCCGATGACCGCGTCATGGTCTTGCGCGTCACGGCGCATCATCCGCCGGTGCCGCTGCCGCTCGAATCCGTGGCCGAGGACATCCGCGAGGACCTCGCGCGCGCCGCCGCCGAGGAGCTCGCAAACGCCGCCGCCACCGCCTTTCTCGCCGACCTCGACGCCCCCGTAGGAGCGAGCTCCGCTCGCGATCTTCCCGCTGTGGGAGCGGCCTCCGCTCGCGATTCTCCCGCTGTGGGAGCGAGCTCCGCTCGCGATCTTCAATCCGCCGCCGAAGCCCGCGGCGGCACATGGTACGCGTCGCGTTCGGTTGAACGCACGGACGCTCAAGTGCCGACGGAAACGTTGGCCGCGGCCTTCGCCGTCCGCCCGCCATTGCCTGCCGGCGGAATACGTCAGGTGGTGCCGATGGCGTCGGGCGATACCACGGTCTTCCTGTTGACAGCCGTGATGCCCGGCGACCCGGCCACGGTGCCGCTCGAGCAACGCGACCGTCAGCAAGTCGAGCTCGCGAACGAAGCCGCGCTCAGCGAAATGACGGGTTATGCGGCCGACGTCCGAGACCGCGCGACGATCCGCATTCCCGACGAGGTCCTCAACCCGCAGTTCTGACGCCTCCTGTAGGAGCGAGCTTCGCTCGCGATCTTCATCTCTCAAAGATCGCGAGCGAAGCTCGCTCCTACACAGGGGTATGGGAGAGAGCGCGGGCGTTACGACGCGGGCGCGTCGGTATCGAAGCTCATGCCGACGATGTTGTAGCCCGCGTCCACGTACACGACCTGCCCCGTGATGCCGGCGGCGAGATCGGAGCACAGAAACGCCGCGGCGTTGCCGACGTCCTCGATGGTCACGTTGCGTTTCAACGGCGACGTCTCGGCGACCTTGGCGATCATCTGGCGCAGCCCCTTCACGCCCGAGGCGGCGAGAGTGCGGATGGGGCCGGCCGAGATCGCGTTGACGCGAATGTTCTTGGCGCCCAGGTCGAGCGCGAGAAAGCGTACGTTGGCTTCGAGGCTCGCCTTGGCGAGGCCCATGACGTTGTAGCTCGGCAGCGCGCGCACGGCGCCTAAGTAAGTCAGCGTCAGGAGCGCGCCGCTGCGCCCGGCCATGCACGCTTCGGCGTGCTTCGCAAGCGCCGCGAAGCTGTAGCTCGACACGTCATGAGCCACGCGGAATCCCTCGCGATTGACGGCATCGATGTAGCGCCCGGCGAGCTGATCGGCAGGGGCGTAAGCGACCGAGTGCACGAGAATGTCGAAACCGTTCCAACGCTCGGCAAGCCGCTCGAAGAACGCGTCGATCTGGCGGTCCTCGCCGACGTCGAGCGGGATGCATATGTCGCTGCCTAAGCTCAAGGCCATTTCCGTGACGCGCTCGGCGAGCTTGTCGCTTTGATAGTTGAACGCGAGCTCGGCGCCTTCGCGGTGCATCGCTTGAGCGATACCGAAGGCGATCGAGCGGGTGCTTGCGAGACCGATGACGACGGCCCGCTTGCCGGCGAGAAAGCCCATGCGGAATGTTCCCCGACAACCTTGAGCGTTGCGCTACGGCTTTTTAGCTTAGGTGCTTTGCTCCGTCACGTCCACATACATGACGAGTCGTTGACCGGGTTGCAGATACTTCTGCACGGAGACATTGCCGTTCCACTCCAGCAGCTTCGTCACCGTCACGCGGAAGCGACCGGCGATCGCCGACAACGAGTCGCCGCGGCGAACGACGTAGTCCACGCGTCGAATTTGTGCTTGCATGGAACCCGAGGCGGCGCGCGCGGGCACGGCCGCGTTCGCGGACTGGCTCCCCCACACGACGAGCTCCCGGCCGACGTTGAGCACGTCGCCGGGGGCCATCGCGTTCCATGAGGCGAGCTCGCGAACGTTGACGTTATGGGCTCGGGAAATCGTCCATAGCGATTCGCCGGAGCGCACCACGTGGATGCGGCGCTCTCCGCCGCGGTCGCGGCTCACCAGCCTTTCGGCGCGCGCGCTCGCGCTTTGGCGGTAAGTGTCGAGCGTCTCGGCGGCATGGGGAATCATGAGATAGCCGCCGGCGCGAATCATGTTGCCGCGCAAACCGTTGATCTCGCGGAGCTCCGCTTCGGTCGTGTGATATTCGTCGGCCAATTGGCTCAAGGTCTCGCCTTGCCGGATTTCGTGGCGCGTCCATTGCACGCGCTCGCGTTCGCCGAGCCCGGCGAGCGCGGCGCTCAGCGTCTCGGCATGCGCGATAGGCACGAGCAGCCGGTGCGGGCCGTCGGGATCCGTCGCCCAGCGATTGACGCCGGGGTTGAGCTCATAGAGATGGTCGAGCTCGACGCCGCCGAGCTCCGCCGCGAGCGCCATGTCGATTTGTCCGCCCGTCTCGATGACAGCGAAAAACGGCGTGTTGGGGAGCTCAGGCAGCAGCATCGAATGCGCCTCCGGGCTCGCCACGAGCTCGCGGATTGCGATGAGGCGCGGAACGTAGGTGCGGGTCTCGGCGGGCAAGTAGCGCCGGACGCCCCAGAAGTCCGCCGGCGCGCCCGCGGCCGCGGCACGGCGCAGGGCACGCGCGACGTTGCCTTCGCCGGAGTTGTACCCCGCGACGGCAAGCAGCCAATCGCCGCCGAATTGCGCGTGCAGCATTTGCAGATAATCGAGCGCGGCGCGCGTCGATTCGATGACGTCGCGCCGGCCGTCGAACCACCAGTTCTGCTTGATTCCCAACCGCCGTCCCGTGCCCGGGATGATCTGCCACAGGCCCGACGCGCGGCCGTGCGAGTACGCGAACGGGTCGAAAGCGCTTTCGACGATCGGCAGCAGCGCGAGATCGACGGGCATGCCGCGGCGCTCGAGCTCGCCGGCGATATAGTAGAGGTAGCGTGTGCCGCGCTCGATAACGCGGCCCATGTACTCCTGATTGCGCGCGTACCACGCGAGCTCGTTCTGCACGGATGGGTCGTCCGTCGACGGCAGCACGAAGCCCTCGCGCAGCCGACTCAGGAGATCGACCGGCAGCTCAGGCAGCGGCTCGAGCACGATCTCAGGGCGCGGGAGCGGCTCCGGCATCGGCGGCGTCGCCACGCTTGCCGAGTGCGTGTCGACCACCGCTTGCGGCTCGGTGGACCGGCGTTCGGCGGTCGGGAAGGCCTGGCAGCCGCAGAGGAGCCCCGTGAGGAGCAGCAAGGCGTACGTGTGGGACGAGCCGCGCTCGAACGGGCGGGTGGACATAAAGTGTGCGCGACTCCACGAATAATGTCGGGCCGGGTGGGTATCGTACCGGTCGAGCGCCTCCGCGCAAGGGATTCGTTCACATGCAGGCCCATTGCCCGCGATCGCCCCTCGTAGGAGCGAGCTTTGCTCGCGATTGCCCTGTAGGAGCGAGCTTTGCTCGCGACTCTTAAGAAGATCGCGAGCGAAGCTCGCTCCTACAATACAAGGGGGGCACACCTGGAAGCCGCCGCTACATGAGCCTAGAATTCCATTTATGACGATATCGGACTGGTTCGGCACTCCCGTCGGCCGCCGCTGTCTTGCCAACGAGCAGCGCTTGATTCGTCAGGCGCTCGACTGCGTGTTCGGCGAGCAATTGCTGCAAATCGGCAGCTGGGGCGGACCGGACACCTTCTTGCGGTATGCGCGCACGCAGCGCAAAGCGTTGCTAACGTTCGACGAGGGCGACGACGACGCGGACGTCGTCAGCGATCCCGATAATCTCGCCATCGCGAGCGATTCCATCGACGCCGTTTTCCTACCGCATACGCTCGAACGCACGCCTTCGCCGCATGCGTTATTGCGCGAAGTGGATCGGGTTCTGCGCGGCGACGGCCATTTGATCGTACTGTCGTTTGTGCCGGGCGGTGCCTGGGGCCTGCGGCATCTGCTCGCCCGAGATGGCTACCCGTCCGGAAACTGCCGCATGATTCGCGAACGGCGCCTACGCGACTGGCTCGAGCTCTTGAGTTTCGAGGTCGCCCCGGCCACGGCATACTGTCACACGCTGCCGTTCGAGCAGTTCCGGCAGCTCGGCACGTTCCCGCGCGAGCGATGGGCGCAACGTTGGTTGCCGATGCTCGCCGGAGGCTATCTGCTCGCTGCGCAGAAGCGCACGTGCACGCTGACGCCGATTCGTCCCGCCTGGACGCAGCGGCGCCTGCGGGCGGTCGGCGGACTCGTCGAGCCTACGACGCGGGTTTCGCGGACGCGCGTCCGCGGATGAAGGAAGTCGCGGCGTTCACGGATGGCGCGTGTCGCGGCAATCCTGGTCCCGGAGGATGGGGAGCCGTGTTGCGCTTCGGCTCGCGCGAAAAGGAGCTCTGCGGCGGAGACCCGCAAACGACCAACAACCGCATGGAGATGACCGCGGCGATTCGCGCGCTCGAGTCGCTGCGCGAGCGCTGCCGCGTGCAGGTGTTTACCGATTCCGTCTACCTCAAGAACGGCATTACCGAATGGTTGCCGAATTGGCGGCGACGCGGCTGGCGGACGGCGGACCGCAAGCCCGTCAAGAATCAGGATCTTTGGGAAGCGCTCGCGGCGCTGACCGAGAGACACGACGTCTCGTGGCATTGGGTAAAAGGCCACGCCGGGCATCCCGAGAACGAGCGCGCGGACGCGCTCGCGAATCTGGGTCTCGAGCAAGCGCAAGGTAGGTAGGGAGACATGCGGCAAGTCGTTTTGGATACTGAGACCACCGGTCTCGAGGCGGCCGCCGGACACAGGATCATCGAGGTCGGCTGCATCGAGCTCGTCAACCGTCGTCCGACCAATCGGACGTTCCATCGCTACATCAATCCGCAACGCGCCGTCGACTCCGGTGCGTTGCACGTGCACGGCATCGACGACGATTTTCTCGCGACGCAACCGCTGTTCGCCGCGATCGCGGGCGAGCTCCTCGAGTTCGTGAACGGCGCCGAGCTCGTCATTCACAACGCAGAGTTCGACGTCGAGTTCATCAATCGGGAGCTCTCGCGCCTCGACGGTGCGACGCACGATATCCGCGAGTGTTGCAAAGTGCTCGATACGCTGTCGCTCGCGCGGCAGATGCATCCGGGACAGCGCAACAGCCTCGATGCGCTTGCCAAGCGGTATGAGGTCGATAACTCGAAGCGTGACTTGCACGGCGCCCTGCTCGACGCACGAATTCTCGCCGAGATCTATCTCGCGATGACGGGCGGGCAGGCGAGCCTGTCCCTCGATGGCGACGATGCCGATACCGTGGCGCTCGGCGCCGGCATCGTGCGTATTCGGCGCGATGGCCTGTTCCTGCCGGTCGTGCGCGCGACGGCGGCAGAGCTAGCGGCGCACGAAGCCATTGCCGCGCGGATTCGCGGCGCAGCTTCCTGACGAGAATCGCTGAAATGGCTCAACAGCAGGCCGTCGGCCGGGCCTTCGTCGGCAACTTCCTCGGCCATTCCCCGCCTTGGTACAAGCTCACGATCATCGCTTTTCTCGTCGTGAATCCCATCGCTTTCATGGTGAGCCCCCTGCTCGCGGGGTGGATGCTCGTGCTCGAGTTCATTTTCACGCTTGCGATGGCGCTCAAGTGCTATCCGCTGCAGCCGGGCGGGCTCCTCGCGTTCGAGGCCGTCGTGATCGGCATGACGTCCCCCCACGCTGTCTACGACGAAGCAGTCAACAATATCGAGGTCATCTTCTTGTTGATCTTCATGGTGGCCGGTGTCTTTTACCTCAAGGAAGTGCTGCTGTTCACGTTCACGAAGATACTGATCAGAGTCCGGTCGAAAGTTTGGCTCTCGCTGCTATTTTCTTTTGTCGCCGCGCTCCTCTCGGCCTTTCTCGATGCGCTCACCGTAACGGCGGTCGTGATCACGGTGGTCGCAGGGTTTTACGGCGTCTATCACAAGGTCGCTTCGGGAAAGCACTTCGCGCATGCCGATCACGATGCGACGACCGATGAAGGCGTCGTCGAACTGCACCGCGAGGACCTCGTGCGTTTTCGCGCGTTCTTGCGCAGCCTCGTCATGCATGCGGTCGTCGGCACCGCGCTCGGCGGCGTGATGACGCTCGTCGGTGAGCCCCAGAATCTGCTCATCGCGACACGTGCCGGATGGGAGTTCATGGAGTTCTTCTACCGCATGCTGCCCGTGTCCCTGCCTGTACTGATCGTGGGGCTGCTGACTTGCATCGTGCTCGAGCAGTTTCGCCTGTTCGGTTACGGCGCCCGCCTGCCGGAACCCGTGCGCGCCGTGCTCCAGGAGTACGACCGCGTGGAATCGCAGAACCGAACGGCGCGCCAGAACGCCGTGCTTGTCATGCAAGCCGCCGTGGCCGTGTTCCTCGTCGTAGCGCTCGGCAATCAGTGGGCGCACGTCGGCCTTATCGGTCTTTCCGTCATCGTCTTGGCGACCGCCTTCACGGGCGTTACCGAGGAGCATCGTCTCGGGCACGCGTTTCAGGAAGCGCTGCCGTTCACGGCGCTGCTCGTCGTGTTTTTCGCGATCGTGGCAGTCATCCAGGATCAGCGGCTGTTTCACCCGGTCATCGACTACGTGCTCACGCTGCCGCCAAGCGAGCAGCCGGCCGTTTTCTTCCTCGCCAACGGCGTGCTTTCTGCGATCAGCGACAACGTCTTTGTGGCGACGGTCTACATCAATGAAGTCATGGCTGCGCTCGAAAATGCCGTGATTGACCGCGCGCAGTTCGATTTGCTCGCGATCGCCATCAATACGGGCACGAACATCCCGAGCGTCGCGACGCCGAACGGCCAAGCGGCGTTCCTGTTCCTCCTGACGTCCGCGCTCGCGCCTTTGATACGTCTCTCGTACATGCGCATGGTCGTCATGGCGCTGCCGTATACGCTCACGATGACGGCCGC
>DATCIQ010000097.1:0-20190 GCA_036507635.1 Gammaproteobacteria bacterium | reverse complement strand
CGTGCGACGATGATCGCGCGTCGCCGCGGGTCGAAACGCGACAGCAGCGCATTGAATAGCGGGATGTTGCCAAGCGGGTCCATGACGAAGAACAACGTCACCGCCGCAGCGACGATGTCGGACGTATTCACGAGTCACGTTCCTTTAGCGCGAAGCGTCGATCGAGACCGTCGAATTTGTTCAATTATAGCGCCCGGCTCCGAGGCGAACGGCATCTGTCCCGGTCCCGTAGCGGACGACGTTCGGAGCGGACTCAACGAGCACATTAGATGCCGAGCTTGGACAATACATCCATGATGTCGCTCAAGATGCCGGCAAACCGTGGGTGCTCGGCCTCGAACTTGAACGCCGTCGTCTCGAGGCGCGCCTGCAATGCTCCGTAGTCCGGCTCTCGCGCGGCGAGGACTACATCGATCTGGTCTGCAACCGCAGCAAGCTCTGCACGCATATCGCGGTCGAGCGTGTCGGCGTCCGCAAGCTCGCGACGCAATGCCTTAAGATGAGTCCTCAGTGAGCGTTTCGTCATTCTTCACAACTCCCCGCGGTTTTCCATACTAACAGCACGAAGTTCGAGCGCGGCTCGCGCGCCGTCAGCCCCAGATTTCCTCTGCGAGCTCGACGATCAAAGCGAGCTTCCTGTTCTGCTCGTCCTCGGTCAACAGGTTGCCTTCGGCCGCGCTCGCGAACCCACACTGCGGCGACAGACATAGCTGCTCGATGTCGATGTAGTGGGACGCCTCTTCGACGCGGCGCTTGACGAGATCCGGATCCTCGAGCGCGCCGCGTTTCGACGTGACGAGCCCGAGCACGATCGCCTTGCCCTTCGGCACGAAGCGCAACGGCGCGAAGTCCCCGGAGCGCTCGTCGTCGTATTCGAGAAAGAATCCGTCGACGTCGAGCTCGTTGAAGATCGTCTCGGCCACGGGCTCGTATCCTCCGGTCGCGAACCACCGGCTGCGCGCGTTGCCGCGGCACAGATGCACGCAGACGGCCATGTCCTCCGGACGATCGCGTATCGAGGCGTTGATGAGCTCGGCATAGTCGTGGGGGAGCCGCTCGACGTCCTCGCCGCGCTCGCGCACCTTGGTGCGCATCGTGTCATCGCACAGGTACGCGAGATTCGTATCGTCGAGTTGCAGGTAGCGGCAGCCCGCCTGCGCGAGACACGCGATCTCTTCGCGATACACACGTGCGAGATCGGCAAAGAACATCGTCATGTCGGGATACGCGGTCTTCGAGATCGCTTCGCGGCCGCCGCGAAAATGCGTCATCGTCGGCGAAGGTATCGTTTGCTTGGGCGTGTGCGTCGTTTGGGATTTGAGAAACGTGAAATTCTCGGTCTCGATGCCCCCGGGGGGCAGCGTCATCTTTGCGGAGACGACGGCGACGAACGGCCCCACGCCCGGCCCGCGCCCCGAAGGATTGAACAGCTTGAACTCGACGCCGTTGAGCCGACCGATAAAGTCCCCGTGGAAGCTCTCGCGGCGATACTCGCCGTCCGTGATCGCCTCTAACCCTAAGGATTCCTGCATGCGCACGACGCGCGCGATGCATTGCTCCTCGTGCGCCCGCAGCGCTTCTCCGCTGACCGCGCCCTCGGCGGCTTGCTTACGCATCGCGAGCAAGCTCGCAGGCCGGAGCAGGCTCCCGACGTGATCGGCGCGGAACGGCGCCGCTTGACGTTTGCTCATCGAGCCGCCGCGGCGGTGGTGGTCGCTTCCGGCTCGGGCTCGGGCTGCACCATGCGCATGCGGAAGGGCCGGCTGTTCACTATTCCCAAGATCAGCGACGAGAAACGGTAGTCGTCGGGCTCGGCTTGCTGCGCGATCGAGCGCACCGTCGGCATGTCCGTGTACTCGAGACCGCGGCCGAGCGCATAGGTCAAGAGCTTCTCGACCGTGGCCTGGACGAACTGGTCCTCGCTACCCACGAGCGCGTCGCGCAATGACTTGACACCGTCGACGGGCGTACCGTCGGCGAGCTGGCCCGACGCATCGATGACGCCGCCGGGCTCGCGCGTTCGCCAGCGTCCAACGGCGTCGAAATTCTCGAGCGCGAGCCCGAGCGGATCCATGACGTCGTGACACGTCGCGCAAACCGGATTCGAGCGGTGGCCCGCAAGGCGCTCGCGGACCGATTTCGCCGCGGCCCCCGGGGCATTCTCCTCGAGCGACGGCACGTTCGGCAGCGGCGGCGGCGGCGGCGTCCCGAGCACGTTTTCCATGATCCACTTGCCGCGCAGCACGGGCGACGTGCGGTTCGGATACGACGTGATCGTCAGGATGCTGCCGTGGCCGAGCAAGCCGCGGCGGTTCTCGTCGGTCAGCGTGACGCGACGGAAGTGGCTGCCATAGATGCCGGGAACGCCATAGTGGCGCGCGAGCCGCTCGTTGAGAAACGTGTAGTCGGCATCGAGCAGATCCGTGATGCTCCGGTCCTCCGTCACGATGCTCTCGAAAAAGAGCTCCGTCTCGCGGCGCATGGCGCGACGCAGGTTTTCGTCGAAATTCGGAAACGTGGCGACATCCGGCCGGGCGCTCTGCAAGTTGCGCAAAAAGAGCCACTGTCCGGCGAAGTTGTCGATGAGCGCCGCCGCGCGAGGATCCGCGAGCATGCGCCGCACCTGCGCTTCGTACACCGTGGCATCGCCCAAACGCCGCTGCTCCGCGAGCTCGAGCAATTCGTCGTCGGGCAACGTGCTCCAAACAAAGAACGACAAGCGCGACGCGAGCGCGAAATCATCGACGGGATAAACCGTGCCCGGCGCGAGTCCTTCGGGATCGGGCTCGTTGCGAAATAGGAATTGCGGGCTCGTCAGGACAACGCGCAGCGCCGCCTGGATGCCGGTCTCGAACGTGCCGCGCTGCCGCCCCGATGCGTAAAAATCGAGCAGCACGCTGAGCTCGTTCTCGCTGACGGGGCGCCGGTAAGCCTGCCGCGCGAGGCGCGCCAGAATCTCCTCGGCACAAGGCAGCTCGTCGGCCTCGCTCGCGGGGCGACAGCTCAAGATCGCGGCGCGGCTCGGCGTCTCGCCCGGGCCCGAAGCGTCGTACGGCCCAGT
The DNA here is from genome assembly GCA_036507635.1 of Gammaproteobacteria bacterium. Classification (GTDB taxonomy): domain Bacteria; phylum Pseudomonadota; class Gammaproteobacteria; order Steroidobacterales; family Rariloculaceae; genus DATBLZ01. The sequence goes on along the minus strand of DATCIQ010000097.1, from coordinate 17,129 downwards.
GACGTTGAGATAGTCGACGGTCGGCAGGCCGTTCATGTCCTGCAAGTCGAGGTTGCGTGTGTGCAGCTCGAGCGGCTCGTGAGTCTCGGCGGAATTGCGCTGCACGAAGGTCACGCCGACCTCGTGGGGGCCCGCTGCGACGAAGAGCCGCGCGCGTAAACGCGCGTCGATCGTATCCGCGGCCGCGGCGAAATTCGTGTCCGACATGAGATTGTCGGCTTCCCCGCCGACTTCCGCCGCGAAGACGCGGGCGCCGTCGATCGTGATCTCGAGCTCGTGCGGCCACTCGAGCCCGGTCATGTAGCCGACGATGTTGCGCTCGAGGAATACGCTGAAATCGTAATGCGCATCGAGCGGAAAGAAGTGCGTGGCGAGCAGGCCGCCGCGCGTTCCGAGCGGCAGCCCCTCGATGTGTTGGCTCTGCGCGAGATCGGGCGGCGCGCGAAAGAGATGGCTCACGACGGGCGTATCGGGGTCGCCGATCGCGAGGCTCGCGATCTTCGCGGACGTGCCCAAGTACTGCTCGAGCAGCGACGGCGACACGCGCAGGATGTCGGCGATGTTGTCGAAGCCGTAGCCTTCGTCGTCGGCCGGCAAGAGCTCCGCGACGTCGATCTCAAGCGCGAGCAGATCGCGGATCGCATTGCCGTACTCGGTTCGGTTCAGGCGATGAATCGGCGCACGCGGCAAAGGTGCCTGGCTCGCCGCGGCCGCATCCAGGGATGTCTCGAGGTAAGTCACGAGCTCGTCGACCGTCTCGCCATCCGGCCTCGGCCCGCCCGGCGGGGGCATGAGCCCTCCGCGGAGCTTGCGAACGACCTTCTCCCAGGTTTCCGCGTCGGCCCCGAGATCGACCAAATTCCGATCCTCGAGGACGAGATCCGACTCGCGATCGATCTCGTTATGGCAATCGAGACAGTAACGGTTGATCGTTGCCGCATGCGTCGCGGCCAACTCCTCGGGTGACCGCTGGCACGCTGCAACGAAAATTGCCGCAGCGCCACAAATGCAGGTAAGGAGAATCCTGTTCACGAGCGCGATTTTAACCCGCGAATGCCACGTAGGAGCGAGCTCCGCTCGCGACTCTTGCAAGAATCGCGAGCGAAGCTCGCTCCTACAGCGGGTTACGATTGCAAAATCGCGGCCGGAGGCCGCCCCACTCGAAGAATCGCGGCGGGACGCCGCTGCTACGGGGCGCGGGGCGCCATGAGAGCGCTGTCCCAGTGCTCGGCGATCTTGCCGTTGTCGAAACGGAACATGTCGAACCACGTCGTCGTGTATTTCTGACCCGGATTGTTCGAGTCGTCGTATTCGCGCACGAACGACAGCGTCACGTAGTCCCCCTCCGCCTGTACCGCGACCAAGCCCGGCAATTCGTCGGGAATCGGGTTCGGGCCGGGCAGCCGCTCGAAGTACTCGAGGAAACCCGCGAGGCCCGTGTCGGCATTCGGATTGTGCTGCATGTAGCTTTCGTGCATGAACTCCGCGGCGCGGTCGAGGTGACGGCCGCGCAGCACGATGCGGAAAAAGTCGTACGCGAGCTTCTTGTTCGCCGCAAGCGCCGGGTCGTCGCTCGCCAACAAAGCTTGTTGATCCTCGGCCGGCAGCACCGGAAGCGCCGCGAATGCCGGTAATCCCAATACCACCAACCCGATCAAGCCGATGAGCTTCTTCATGTTTCCCCCTGCTTCAAAGTCGACGGCGGCTGCCATCTTGAACGCCGAGTTTACCTTGAGCCGGCGCATTCTCGGTAGAATGCCCGCCATGCCCGCAAAGCCGATAGCCATCGACACGAAGACGGTCGGCCCGGGACACCCCGTGTTCGTGATCGCGGAAGCCGGCAGCAATCACAACCACGATCTCGCCACTGCGCGCCGGCTCGTCGAAGTTGCGGCCGACGCGGGCGCCGATGCCGTCAAATTCCAGACCTTCGCCGCCCGGCGCCTCTACTCACGCAGCGCCGGAACCAGCGACTACTTGGGCGACGAGCGGCCTATCTACGACGTCATCGAAGCGATGGAAATGCCCGCCGCCTGGCTCCCGGAGCTTCGCGATCTGGCACACACGCGCGGCTTGGCTTTCCTCTCCTCGCCGTTTCACGAAGAGGCCGTCGATCTCCTGCTGCCGTACGTCGACGCCTACAAGATCGCCTCGTACGAGCTCACGCACACGCCGCTGCTCGCGGCCGTAGCGCGCACGCGCAAGCCCGTCTTCCTGTCGACGGGCGCGTCGACGCTCGTCGAAACGCGCGCCGCGGTCGGCGCGCTCGGGCAGCTCGGCTGCGACGACCTCGTCGTCATGCAGTGCACGGCTGCATATCCCGCGCCGCCCGACGCCGCAAATGTGCGTGCCGTGCAGACGCTCGCGGAGGCGCTCGACGTCCTTACGGGCCTCTCCGATCACACACGCGACCCGACGGCGGCGCCGATGGCCGCGACCGCGCTCGGCGCCGTCGCCATCGAAAAGCATTTCACGCTGAGCAACCGCCTGCCCGGACCGGATCATGCGTTCGCCGTCGAGCCCGACGAGCTCGCACGGCTCGTACAGTCCGTGCGGCGCGTGGAAGCCGTGCTCGGCAGCGGCGAAAAATCCGTGCATCCCGTCGAGCAGGAGCTAAAGAATTTCGCGCGGCGCAGCGTCTTCGCGACGCGCGCGATTCGCAAAGGCGACAAGTTCACGCGCGACAACGTCGACGTTCTGCGCCACGGCAAGCTCGCCGCGGGGCTCGCGCCGGACCGTCTCGGCGAGGTGCTCGAGTGCCGCGCGAGCCGCGACATCGCGGCCGAGACGGCTTCGCAGCCCGACGATCTCGGCCGGTCATGAGCGAGGTCGAGATTCGCTTGCGCCGCGCCCTTCCCGACGACTGCGAGCGCGTGCTCGCGTGGGCCAACGATCCCGTCACGCGCGCGGCGTCGTTTCGTAGCGAAACGATCCCACCGGACGTGCATCGCCGCTGGTATGACGATTCGCTGCGCGGCGCCCGCACGCTGTACATCGCCGAGTCGAATGCGATCGCGATCGGCCTCGCGCGCCTCGATACCATTGACGGCGAAACCGCGGAAGTCGGATTGACGCTCGCCGCCGATCACCGCGGCCGGGGGCACGCGGCGCGCGTGCTCGACGCGCTCTGCAAGCAGGCGGCGGCGGCGGGCTTACGCAAATTGGTCGCCCGCATCCGCGACGACAACATCAAGAGCCGCGTTGTGTTCGAGCGCGCCGGCTTCGCGCGCCGTTCCACGGAGACGGTCGACGGCATCGGCGCAACACGTTACGAGCTCGTCGTCGCAGAACCCTCCCGATGACCCGCTGAAAGGTCGATATGGCTGAATTCGAAGACTTCGACGCCATCGTGATCGGCGCCGGCACGCGCGGACTGGTCGCTACTTACGTGCTCTCGACGCTCGGCTATCGCGCGGCGCTCGTCGACCGCGCGCCCGACGTCGGCTCGGGTGACGGCTCGTTCAAGGCCCCGGACGGCACATGGTTCGACTACGGCATGCACGTGCTCGACGAGATGCGTTCGCCGCTCGCGACGCGCTTGTTCGGACGAGTCTGCGCCGGTGTGCATCGCACGCGCTTGCGTCGCGCCATCGTGTTGCGCGACTTCATCGTGCCCTACGCGTCCGAGCCGCGCGCACTGCCTCCGCCTCTGCGCCGCCTGCTGCCCGGCGACGACTTGATCGACGACATCGGCGACCGCCTGCCGAGATCGCGCTCGATGCAACGGGCCAAAGCATCGCTTGCGTGCAGGGCGGCGGGCGCCGTCTTAAGGGGCAGCGTTACTTCTGGGCCGGCTCGTGGCCCGAGCTTTGCCGTCTGCTCAAGCTGCCGTGTCAGAATCCGTCAACCGACCGAATTGCGCTCGGCAGCTTCAGGCTCGATCGCCCCGCGCGCACGGAGTACCACGAGATATTGGTCGGCAACCCGGCGCATCCGATCAATCGCGTCTATTTTCCCGGGGCGTTTCGCGGCAGCGAGGACGCGCTCATGCAGATCGAGTTTTCGTTCCCCGTCGCGGAAGAGCGTTCTCTCGACCCCGACCATTGGCGCGATACATGGCTCGACAGCCTGCGTGCGCTCGGTATCCTCGAGGCCGCGCACCGCGTTGAAGTCTACGACTTCAAGACGCGCACGTTGCATTTCAACGGCTACGGCGCTGATTCCCTCCGGCAGCAACATCTTCCCCGTCGTGCCGTCGATGGCGAACTTGAACTTGAACGCGCACATTCCGCTCGACGTCGGTTACGTCACGTCGGTGCTGACGCGAGAGATCTGATGGTCGCGCCGAGCGAGCGGCTCTACTTTCGCGTCGATGCGTTGCCGCACACGGGCCTCGGACATTTCACGCGCTGTCTCGCGCTCGCGCAGCATTGGCGCGACATTGGGCGTCCTGCGACGTTCCTCGGGCGCTACGCCGAAGAGCTCGAAGAGCGGCTCGCGCGCGAAGGTATCAGCCACACGCCGCTCCCGGCGAGTCATCCCGACAAGCGCGATTTGCGCACGACGCTCGCTGCGGTTCCGAGCGGCGCATTCGTGGTCGTCGATGGCTATCATTTCGACTACGCATATCAAGCGGCGCTCGCCATCGAGCGCCCCGCGAGCGCCTGATCGGCCCGGAGTACGCTCTCGTACGGCGCGAATTTCGCGTGCGCCGCGCGAAGCTTGCACCGCGTAGGCACCCGATGCGACGCATCGCCGTCACTTTGGGCGGCGCCGACGCCGCCAACGACACGCTCAAGGTGCTCGCGGGACTCGCGCAAAGCGATGCGAACGGCTACCGCGCCGGGACTTGCCCGGTCGCCGAAGATTTTGCCGCGCGCGCCGTCTCGCTGCCGCTTTATCCCGCGCTCACGGACGCGGACGCCGATCGCGTCATCGATGCCGTGCAAACCGCTCACCGCGCGGTTTTGTAATGTAGGAGCGAGCTTCGCTCGCGACTCTTCAAGAAATCGCGAGCGAAGCTCGCTCCTACAGAAGAGGGGCGATCGCGAGAATCACGCCGAGGGCCAGGTGCGGGGGTCGATGATCGTGTGGGGCACGGCGGCCACCTCGCGCTCGAGCGCGGCGAAGAGCTCCTCGGGCAGCACGGTGCTCGCGGACGCGACGAGCCCCTCGAGATGCTCGATCGTGTCGGCCCCGACGACGATGCAGTCGGGATCGATCGAAAACGCATAGGGCAGCGCCGCAGTCGCGGGCGTCAAGCCGAAACGCCCGAGCATGTCGCCGAGCGCGACGAGGAGCGGACGTGCCGCGGCGAGTCCCGCGGAAACGGCTTCCGGCGACATTGCGAGCAGGCCTTGCAATAAAGCGCTCCGGACGTGCAGACGTGTGCCGCTTGCGGCGAGGCGCTCGGGCCAACCTGCCGCCAGGAGGCGCCGATCCAACAGATTGAACGGGTGTTGCGCGACACCGAGCTCGGGGTACTCGTCCAACAACGCGAGCTCGTCGGGGCCGTATACGGAAACGCCGATGCTCAAGGCCCGGCCTTTGTCGCGTTGATGGCAAAGCGCGTCGATGAGCGCGCGACCGTGACGGGTCAGATCGGCGGAGTCATGGATGAGATAAGTATCCACGACGTCGGCACGTAAGCGACGCAACGACGCAGTTAGGCCGTCTTCGACCTGTTGCTCGATGCGCGCCGTCTCGATCTTGGCAAGCGACGGCAGCTTGGTACAGATCGCCATTTCCTCGTGGAGATTCTGGTCGCGCAAGAACGCGCCCACGCGTTGCTCGGCGAGCCCGTAATCGGGCGCCGTATCGATCGAGGCGATGCCGAGATCGTACGCAGCATGCAACATGCTCGTCGCGTGCCGTTCGGTCGGGGAAGTTCCCGGCCCGGCAATCCCGTAGACCATGCCGAGCTGCGCCGTACCTAAACTCAATCGCGTGACGGGCATGGGTCAACACACCGCAAACAAGGGTGCCAATAGCGTCGGGCTTTTCGAAAACGTCTGGGCCCCGAGCGGGAGGGACCGCGGCGCCCCTTGCAAGAGCGGCGTCGACTCGTCGAAGGACCGATTCATCTGTGCTGCAAATCGTAGAGCGAATTCTTCTAAGTTTAAAGCTTTCGGGATGGCTATAGATATAGCGCGTCACGTGCGCATGATGCGCCGTCAAAGTGCGGATTCGACGCTCGTCGCGACGATGACGCGGTCAAGATCGGCGCATGCGCGGCATGTCGACGAATTGCCGGGATCCTACGGCTGGGCCGACTGCCACATCGCCGGCGGAACGTTCGGACAGGTACCTCTTGTTGAACGAGGCTCGGTCCAAGGCGGATTTGGCCTTGTGCAGCAGCCGGCGGATTCTGAGTCCAGCCGGCGTCTTGTCTTTGGCCCGGCCGGGAATTGTCGACTGCGCCGAATGCGGCCCGGCTTTGACAGCGTGGGGCGATAGGCCATAGAGCGGCTGGCCGTGCTTCCAAAATCGTCTGATGAACAAATCGACGGGTCCCGTTAGCGTTCCGCTCGCAGCGACGAGTGCTCGTGCCGCGCTCGGGCTCAGCGCATAGCACATCGCGCCGTAAGGGTACTTCTCGTAGTAGTAGAGAGAAAACTCACCGGCGATAGCTATCAGCTTCTTGGGGCACTGACGATTCGGTCCGTCGCTCTGCAGGCGGACGAATCCGTACCGCTGGACCAGGTACTCGGTCGCGGCCAAGGCAGCGACGAAATTGCGTTCTGGTTCGGCGTCATCCTCCATAATTACCAGCGGGTTTTTTTGCGAAGCACACAACTTCCATAGTGCCAGATGACTCGCATGACAGCCGATTTCGCCTGGAATAGGCCGCCGTCCCGTGTTGATCAGATACTTCGCGTCGTCGTACGCTCCGAATGACTCGCGGCCCTGGTCGCCCGCGATCGCGTCGAAGAAGACGTAGTCGACGCCGAGCGGGTCGAGGCAGGCTCGACTAGTCGCCCGTCGCGCTAAGGACCGGACCAAGCTTATTACATGGGTTCGCACTTCACTCTAGACGAAGAGGCGGGGGGAATCCTTCGCAATCACAACGCGAGGGGAGAGCTTGACCGGGTCGGCGCGTATGCGCGTGTAGAATCCCTGGCGATCGCCGATCGTACGGGTTAGAAATGAGCTCCAACACAAAGCCGCCGACCGTAGTCTCCAGAGAAACAGCGGGTCTTGGCAACCGACTCAAGTCATGGGTGTCGGCGATGCGCCTCGGTGCGGATGTCCGCGTGCTCTGGGCAGTGAACAAGAACATGCCGGCGAGCTTCAGCGAACTGTTCAGCAACGATTGTGCCGTGGATCGGGTGCCGCCCGGCGCGTCTGTTTACGCGTCCTGGCGGCTCGTGGTGTTGCCGGAAGACGAGCGGCACCTGCCGGCCGGGTTTGCCACCGTCGGCGCGGGCGCTCACCCCCTGATTCGAGGCCTCGGGAAGGCGTGGTGGAACGCAACGGGGCGACCCTCGGATCGATATCGATACATGCTTTTCCCGAAGTCGCACTCGCGACGCTCGAGTCGCCGCGACGCTCGGCATATCGATCTGGAATACGGGCGCATACCGGAGTACTTCCGCGCGGTCTACGGTCCGCTGTTCCAGCGAATAGCGGTGCGTCCCGAGATTGCTAAACGCGTCGACGATTGGGCGAGGGTCCATCTGGACGACCGGGTCATCGGCGTGCAAGTGCGTACTTGGCGCGACGATCCGCGCCGCTACCGGAAGTACCACAAACCTGCCGTGCGGCGCTTGTCTCGCCTGCTCGACGGTGCCGGACCCGGCGACCGGTTCTTCGTGGTCAGCGACAGTGACGACATCGTGGCGCAGTTGCAGTGTCAATATGGCGAGAGTCGAGTCCTGCGATTTCCGCGGCAGACCGCGCGCTCCGACAGTTGGCGGGCGCCCGAAGGGATCACGGAGGATCTCATCGACATGCTCTTGTTATCGCGGACGCATCGAGTGTTTGCGAGTTATTTGAGCACGTTCAGCGAGGCCGCCTGGTGGCTCGGCGGCGCGACCGCCGAGGTTGCCGTCTTTTGACGGTGTTCAACGATACCAACACTCCGGCAACACTAACGTCGGTTTGCGTGTATTGTCGCAGTCGAGCGGGTGGGGAAAAGTCCGGGCCTGCAATTGCCCGCGCAGCCGGTCGTGTCTGTAGAACGTGAACTCCGCGACGCGCGGGATTGCCAGCCCGCGGCTCTTTACGGAGCCGCAGCAGTTGTTGGGGTGAATGTGCACGACGCTGTGGGTCTGCAGAATCTTGCGAAATACGCGTGACGCGAGCTCGAAGAATGGTCGATTCCAGAGATCCTGCAAGTAGTGAAATTCGATCACCATGATCCTGAATTGAGCGAGTAACGCGGGCGACGCGCCGAGCAGCGACTCGAACTCGGCGCCTTCGATATCCATCTGCAGGAGCAAGTCACCCGTATACGCGGGTATGTGGCGGTTCTTCCACTCGTCTAGCGTCATGAAGGTGTCGTTCGTGAGACAACCTACGAACTTCTTGTCGAAGACGAAGCTCGGGTGCGATTGCGCCGGCCGATCGACCGAAAAGTCCGCGAGCAGCACCTGCATGCCTCGGTCGGCCAACGCGGCGTCGAAGCCGGATTCGGTCGACACGCCGGGCGAGAATGCGTAGTCGATCCCCTTGAGGTCGTCCGGCACGAGGTAGCCGCCGTCGCCGTCCGGGCCGAGCCGAATCAATTCCACACCGCTGTCGAGCGGCCGTAGGGCGGAGATTAGTCCGTCGACTGCGGTGAAGCGCGTTCGCGCCGCCAGGTGCAGCCCGAGACGCCCGGCGAATCGGGTCATTGCATCTTTGATCGGCTTGTCGCGCATCGGCTCCGTTTCAGTCCTTGGGCACGCTCCGGTTGGCGACATACCAAGCGTACGTCGTGCGTATGCCGTCCGCCAATGCGGTGCGCGGTCGCCAGCCGAGCTGCGCGGCCTTCGTGACGTCGAGGAGCTTGCGCGGGGTACCGTCGGGTTTCGTGAGATCAAACACCATCTCGCCGTCGAAGCCGACGATCCGGCCGATTAGGGCGGCGAGCTCCGCAATCGTAATGTCCTCGCCAACGCCGACGTTGATGATTTCCGGGGATTCGTAGGTCTCCATCAGAAAACACACGGCATCCGCCAAGTCGTCGACATAGAGGAGCTCGCGCCGCGGTGTGCCGGACCCCCAGACCGTGACGGTGGGCGCGCGCGCTTCTTTCGCAGCGTGGAACTTGCGTAACAAGGCCGGCAACACGTGTGAAGTTTGCAGGTTGAAGTTGTCGCCGGGACCGTAGAGATTCGCTGGCATGACGGAGATCGCGTTGAAGCCGTGCTGTTTCGCGTAGGCCTGACACATCTTAATCCCGGCAATCTTCGCAACGGCATACCACTGATTGGTCGGTTCCAGCGGGCCGGTCAACAGCGAGTCTTCTTTGAGAGGCTGCGCTGCGAACCGCGGATAGATGCAACTCGATCCGAAGAAGCAGAACTTGCGCACTCCGTAGCGGTGAGCGGCATCGATGACGTTCGTTTGAATCTGCAGATTGTCGCGAATGAAGTCGGCCGGATAGGCGTCGTTGGCGACGATTCCGCCGACCTTGGCCGCCGCCATGAAAACGTAATCGGGGCGGCGCGCGGAGAAGAACCGCTCGACGGCCACCTGGTCGCGCAGGTCGAGCGCAGCCCGTGGGGCATCGAGTAAGTTGCTGAAGCCGCGCGCTTCGAGGGCGCGCCGAATCGCGGTGCCTACCAGGCCGCTCTGGCCGGCCACGAATATCGCTGCGTCCTTGTTCATTCGTGATGTCTGTGGACTGGGAATCCTTGACGTGCGACCAGCGCGTCGCGTTCAGCGAGCCGGCGATCGGCATCGACCATTTCCCGAACCAAGTCCTCGAAGCCGATCTCCGGCGTCCAACCGAGTTGCCGGCGCGCTTTCGACGCGTCGCCGAGCAGCGTATCGACTTCGGTCGGGCGAAGGTACCGTGGGTCGACGCGGACGATGGTCTTGCCGGTGGCCTCGTCGATCGCGTGCTCGTCGAGCCCTTTGCCGCGCCAACCGAGGTCGATGTCGAGCAACTTTGCGGCGAGGGTCACGAACGATCGAACCGAATTTTGCCGCCCGGTTGCGATCACGTAGTCCTCGGGTTCGGCCTGCTGCAACATCAGCCACTGGGCGCGCACGTGGTCTTTCGCGTGTCCCCAATCGCGCAGCGCGTCGAGATTGCCGAGGTACAGACAGTCGGTGAGGCCTACTTTGATCCGCGCCAGGCCGCGCGTGATCTTGCGCGTGACGAACGTCTCGCCGCGGATCGGCGACTCGTGGTTGAACAGTATCCCGTTGCAGGCGAATAGGCCGTAAGCCTCGCGATAGTTCACGGTAATCCAATAGGCATAGACCTTCGCTGCCGCGTACGGGGAACGCGGGTAAAACGGCGTGGTTTCGCGTTGCGGGGTCTCGGTGACCTTGCCGAACATTTCGGAGCTCGACGCTTGATAAAACCGCGCGCTCCCGGCAAGCCCGCAAATTCGCACGGCTTCAAGCAGCCGCAACGTACCGAGGGCGTCGGCATTGGCCGTGTACTCGGCAGTCTCGAACGATACGGCTACGTGGCTCTGCGCCGCCAAGTTATAGATCTCGTGCGGCTGAACTTCTTGAACGATGCGAATAAGGTTGGTCGCATCCGTGAGGTCACCGTAGTGGAGAATCATGCGGCGATCGGTCTCGTGCGGATCACGATACAAATGGTCGATCCGATCGGTATTGAACAGCGAGGCGCGCCGTTTGATACCGTGGACCTCGTAGCCTTTCTGGAGCAGCAACTCGGCGAGATAGGCGCCGTCTTGCCCGGTAATGCCCGTAATCAGAGCGCGTTGCGTCGGTCCTTCAGCCGGCACTGTCGGTTCCCCTAACCCAGTTCTCCCAAACGAACTCGTACTGATAAGTCGGTGTATGCGTCAGCCGAAGACCCGCTTGGATGGACTCCATGCGACGCCTCGCGCCCACGGAAAAGTTGTGAAACTGCACCTGGACGTGGTCTACGGTGGCAACGAGTCCGGTCTCGATCAGTCGTTCGAGCAACTCGAACTCGCCGCCCTCGATGTTGATTTTCATCAATTGCACCGATTGGATGCGGCGGTCATTAAACCACTTCGCGGCGTCGACGATCCGGATTTCTTCGGGCGTTCCGCGGTGCTTGTAGGTCGAGCTGCTCGCTCCGCAAACGCGAATCATCTCAGTTCGCGACGTCGCGCCCAGGCCGTATTGGAGGACCTCAATATCGCGGTTATTCCGGAAGCGCGCGCAAATATTGTCGGCAAAGCTGCGGACCGGCTCGAAGACCATTATTCGGCACTTGTAGCGCGAATAGAGATCGTTCGCCCACTGGCCCTCGTAGCCGCCCAAATCCAACACGAGAGACTGTCTATCCAACGGATAGTCGAAGCGAAAACGATGGTCGCCGCCGTCGGCATACCATTTCTTGAGGATCGCGCGGTGCTTGCGCCGGTACAGACGGCGGTTGAGCCAATTTGCGAGTTCTTGAAAGCTCATGAGTGGATTGCGTTTCCCCCGACGGCTCGGCGCCCACTATGCCGATAAGAACAGACTCTGCAGCACGTGCTCCTGAATAGCCTTACCGCCGTCGAGGTCCTTGAAGTAGTAACGAGGAATCCCGAAGCCCTTCTTCCGCCGGTCGAGAATATGGTCCGGTAGAATGCCGCGGTAGGCGTGCCGCAGCAAGCCTTTGAGCTCGCCGCCGTGGTAACGCAGCTCCTCGGCCAGCGAGAACGAGAATTCGATGATGCTCCGGGCAAGCAGCGGCACACGCGCTTCGAGCGAGACGGCCATGCTGGTGCGATCGACTTTGGTGAGCACCAAGCCCGGCATGAACGTGTGAAAGTCGACGAACTGCAACCGCGTACGCAACGGCAGATCGTCGCGCCAGAACTGCCGATAGTGCCACCAATCGTCGTAGTCGCGCGGGATGCCGAGCTCGCCGCGATAGTCGCGTTTGGCCGGTCGCGACATGCCTCCCATGATCTTCGCCCAGAGGTTCGGACCGTTGCTGAACGCGGTCTCGAACAGCGTCAGCAGGCGCGCGACCGGATGACGCCGCGAAAAGGGCTTGCGCAGGGCGACCGTCGCGCTCTCCATGAAGCTCGGCCAAGACGGGAGGCCCGCATAACGCGCAAACCGCGGGTAGGTGCGATAACCGCCGAATACCTCGTCGCCGCCGTCGCCGGTGAGCACTACTTTGACATTCTCCCGCGCGGCGGCCGACACGAGGTACGTCGGCAGCGCCGACTCGTCGGCGAACGGCTCATCGAACCAGGTTTTGAGTTTCGGCAGCAGCTCTTGCGCGTGTGCCTGCGAGAGGATCCGCTCGTGGTGATCGGTGCCGAACGATGCTGCGACCTCCCGCGCGAACGGCGTCTCCGAAACCGCATCGGAATCAAACCCGATCGAGAACGTCGAAATTTTTCGACCGCACAACGACGCGGCGGCCACAACGACACTCGAGTCGACGCCGCCGGAGAGAAAAAAGCCTAACGGCACGTCGGCAACCATTTGCTCGCCGACCGATGCCGCGATCAATGCGCGCAGCTCTTCGCAGCACGTATCCAGCGCCGGCCGGCGCGGTTCATCGGGTACCGGCAGCGACCAGTAGGGTCGCGGCCCTTCGAGTGTACCCGTAGTGGGCGTGAAGACGAGCCACTGTGCCGGAGGCAGCTTGAAGCAATTCCGATACAGTGTCTTCGGCGCCGGTACGTATCTATATCCGAGGAAATCGTACAAGGCGGTCGTGTCGACTTGAAGATGCTCGTCCGCGCAGGCGATCTCGAGCGCTTTGAGCTCGGAACCGAACGCAAACCGCCGGCCGTCGTAGAAATAGTATAGTGGCTTGATGCCGGGACGATCGCGATAGAGCTTGAGCTGCTGCAGCCGCGCATCCCAGAGGACGATCGCAAACATGCCGTCGATTCGGTCGACGAACCGGTCGCCCCACTCCAGGTACGCATTCAGCACAACCTCGGTATCCGACTCGGTGTGAAACACGCGGCCGCGGGCTTCAAGAATCTCGCGGATTGTTTGGTAACCATAGATTTCGCCGTTGAAGACCACCCATGTCGCCCCGTCGGCCGCGAGCATCGGCTGGTTGGCGGCGGCGCTCAAGTCGATGATGGACAGGCGCCGAAACCCGACGCTGACCGGTCCTTCGAGGCGGAGCTGGCTTGCGTCGGGACCGCGGTGGGCGATGGCTGCCAATGCGGCAGCATAGTGCCACGTCGATTCGGTTCCGCCGATGAAGCCACACACTGCCGTCCGACCTCGCACACTCTGGGCGCGTCCGCAATCCACGCACTCTAGGCAGTTACTCGCAGTGTCGCAATTGGCGGCAGGGAGTGCGTTCCGTCGAGCAACGCTCCGCGCCTTCGAGGCCGTGTTACGCTGCCGTCTTCCAATAGATCGTCGACGATGGATTGAACTCTTCCGAGTCGCATGACAATTAGGATTGCTCATGTCAATGTCGCCCGCGGATATCGAGGCGGCGAACGTCAGACAGAACTGTTGATCCGCGGACTCGCGAGCCGCAATCTGCGACAAGTGCTCGTCACCCGGCGGGGGCAACCGCTTGGGCAACGCGTAGCCGACGTGACCGTAGAAGTGCGGCAGATCTCCGGCTCGCCGATCGCGGTCGCGCGGGCGACCGGCGACGTCGATCTCGTGCATGTCCACGAAGGCCGGAGCGTCTATGGAGCCTATTTGCGAGCCTTGCTAACGCGCACGCCATACATCGTCACGCGGCGCGTCAACAACCCGATTGGCGAGCACTGGTTCGCGCATGCGGCGTACCGGCGCGCTGCGTCTGTCGCTGCCGTCGCGCCGCAAGTCGCCGAGGTCGTGAAGCGCTACGATGCGCAAATCCGCGTGCAGGTCATCCATAGCGGCAGTAGCGGCTTGCCAGTCGATGCAGCGCGGGCCGGGGCCATTAGACAAGCGTCCTCGGGCAAGCTGCTCATCGGCCACGTCGGCGCGCTCGACAACGCCCAGAAGGGGCAGGAGTACATCATTCAGGTCGCGAAGGAGTTGCAGCACTCGCATCCCGACATTCAGTTTATCCTCGTCGGCGGAGGCGACGATGAAGCGCTGCTGAAACGCGCGGCGGCGGGGCTCGCGAACGTCGTGTTTACCGGCTTCGTCGACAACGTCGGCGACTACTTGGCCGCGTTCGACGTGTTCGTCCTGCCATCGAACAGAGAAGGTATCGGCAGCATCTTGTTCGATGCTATGGAGCGGGGCCTCCCGGTCATCGCGACCCGCGTCGGCGGCGTGCCCGATATCGTGCATCACGGCGAGAACGGCATGCTGATAGACGCCGCGCGGCCCGACCAGCTGCGGGCGGCGATTCTGGAGCTGCGCGCGGCACCGGAGCGTCGTCGCGCGCTCGGCGCTCGTGGCCGGGAGTTTGCGAAAAACTTCACAGCCGACGTCATGTGCAAGAAGTATATCGATCTCTATGAGTCGCTACTCGGTCCGCTCGAATAGGATGAGTGTCGGTGTACGAGTCCAGCGCGCGGCAACGCGGCGCGGAAACGGGGAAGCCGCCGCACGGCGGCGGTCGGCGTGACCATAAAAGCCCTCTGCATCACCGAAGATGCTGATCGCCCGACCACGGCCACTTTCGTCGGTCTGCGGCGTGCCGGTGTCGATCTCGGCGTGATTTGCCCACGATCGTCGGAGAGCCGCGCGGTGCTGATCGACGCGGGGGTGCCGGTGCTCGATCTCGAAATCCGCAAGCGATTCGACTTGTCGGGAATCCGGCGGCTGCGCGAGGAGCTCGAGCGCGGCCGCTACGACATCCTGCACGTCTTCAGCAACAAGGCTCTACAGAATGGGTTGCTCGCGGCGCGCGGGATCGACATTCGAATCGTCGCGTACCGCGGTATCGTCGGCAACGTGAGCTTTTTCAGCCCGGTGTCGTGGCTGCGTTTTCTCAATCCGCGCATCGACAGGATCGTCTGCGTCGCCGATGCCGTCCGCGACTATTTTCTGTCCATGCGGCCCGCGTTCTTGCGCATGCCGGCGCAGCGCCTGGTGAGAATATACAAAGGGCACAGTCTCGATTGGTACACGGCCGCGCCCGCGAACTTGAACGCGCTCGGAATTGCCGACGACGCGTTCGTCGTCGCCTGCGTCGCGAACTACCGGCCGCGCAAGGGGATCGAGCTGCTCGTCGATGCGTTAGCCGATCTGCCGCGCGACTGGCAGGTGCATTTGTTATTGGTCGGCGGCGGAATGGATGCGGCCGGGCTCACGAAGAGAATCGCCGCGAGTCCGCTGGCGGACCGTATTCACCGACTCGGCTATCGTAAGGACGCGCCGTCCCTGACTGCGGCTTGCGATGTATTCGTACTGCCGTCGATAAAACGCGAAGGCCTGGCGCGTTCATTGCTCGAGGCGATGGCCTATGGTATCGCACCGATCGTCACCGCCAGCGGCGGCAGCCCGGAGGTCGTCGTAGACGGGGTCAGCGGTATCGTAGTGCCAGTGCGCGATGCCGCCGCAATCGACGCGGCGATTCGGCGGCTCCACGAAGATCCGGCGCTGCGCCGGCGGATGGGCGAAGCAGCCCGAGAACGGATTCGGACACACTTCAGGATCGAAGATACGATCGAGCAGACGCTCGGGCTTTACTGGAGTCTCGTCGAATCTCCGGTCCACCATGGACTCAGAGCTCGCGAACCTCACTAACCGTCATCACGCGCTCGATGCGAGCGCCGTTCCACGAGTAGCGCAAGTGCTTGCCTTGCTTCGGCAGCGACACGGTGCGCGGTCGAAATGCCGCGATGCACTGCCCGCCCGCGCGGCGCGCGCTCAAATAGACGAGCCCCCAAGCGCCGGCTTCGCGACGCACGGAACCGAACTGCTGGCAGGCACTCCAGGTGCGAATGTCGGGATCGCGCAGGTGCGCATAGCTCTTGCCGCGAATGTCCTCGAGCGGTTTCTCGACGCGGCCGACGTACGCTCGCAAATCGAGCTCGATCGGCGGCTCGTCGGTATCGCGGAGGCGCCGCTCGGTGTGGAATACGGTCTCTGCGATCGCCGTTTCCTCGTCGAAGCTCGCGTAATAGACCCCGTAACGGCCGTCGCTGAAGCGGCTCATGCGTCCGATGTGCGTGAACGCCGCCATGACGACGGAGGCGCCGGATCCCGTGACCCATTCCTCCTTAGGGAGCAGATAGAGGTTGCCGGCTTCCGCTTGCACGCGATCGTTCGTGAGCGACTCGATGGCGTAGACGATCTCGAGCTCATCGGGCGATACCAACGTCTCGAACAGCATCACGGGCGGGAAGCGCGACGGAATGATGCGAATCTGCCGCGCGCCCCGCAGGTTCCGGCGCTGCGGCCCGTTAGCCACGCCAGGCGTCTAGATAGCGTCGCACGCTGTAGAGATCGTCGACACGGCCCTTGAGCATGACCTCCAGCGCCGTAGCTCCGCCGAACGCTTTGTTGGCCCGCTTCACCCAAGCGTGCGCACGCTCAGGCTCCGGCAAGAGGATCTCCAGCGCCTTGTAGATCCCGAGCAGCACGCTGATGCGCTCGAGCGTGTCGCGCGGCAGCGCCGAAACGTCGCCGGCCTTCCAACGGTAAAAGGTGCGCACGCTCGGCCCGCCGAGCAACGTGATCTGCTCGTCGCGTGAGAGCGACCACTCACCGGCCAGGTTGAAGAATGCCTTCAGCGCGACGGCATCGACCTGCGCGGCTCCGAAGGCCGCCAGCGGGCGCGGGAGCGGAGCGGCTATGCGTTGTGCCATATGGCATAATCTACCAGTCTTTATGCCATTGGGCAAGGCCCGTTTCAGCGCAGACACCAGTAGTCGACGCCCTCGGGCTCGAGAAACGCCTCCGCCTCGGGGCCGTGCAGCATCGCGAATGTCGCGAGCATGCCAGCATGCGTGCAGGTCGGCGCGGCGACTGTGACCGATCGCGGCGGATGCTCCACCGGCCAGCCCGTCCGCGCATCGAGAATATGCCCGTAGCGCTTTCCATGCTTGCAGAGATAGCGGCGTGCATCGCCGCTCGTCGCGAGCGCGCCGAGCGTAAGCTTGATTCGGGCGGCCGGAACATCGGTCGCGGTGAGGCCTTCGATGCCGACGGTCCAGCCGCGG
>DATCIQ010000096.1:0-3260 GCA_036507635.1 Gammaproteobacteria bacterium | reverse complement strand
CCGTAGCTTTGGTTCGCGGGGCCCGGGCGCACGCTATGCAGAAAAATCAGCTCGCGGCCGTGCTCGGTGGCGTCGAGATGGACGTTGGCGCACGCGGGCAGCTCGTCGGGAAGGCTCGTGAGCTCGAAATAATGCGTCGCGAACAACGTGAAGGCGCCGATCGAGCGCGCGATGTGGCGTGCCGCGGCCCACGCGAGCGACAGCCCGTCGAACGTGCTCGTGCCGCGCCCGATCTCGTCCATGAGCACGAGGCTTAAGGGCGTTGCATTGTTGAGGATGTTCGCGGTTTCCGTCATTTCGACCATGAACGTCGACCGGCCGCCCGTGAGATCGTCGGCCGCGCCGATGCGCGTGAAGATTCGGTCCACGGGCCCGACGACCGCGTCATCCGCCGGAACGTAGCTGCCGATGTGCGCCAGGATCACGATGAGCGCCGTCTGACGCATGTACGTCGATTTGCCGCCCATGTTGGGTCCCGTGACGATCAGCATGCGGCGTTCACCGTCGAGATCGAGATCGTTCGGCACGAACGGACCCGTGTTGGCCTGCTCGACGCCCAAGTGCCGGCCGGCGCGGTAGCGTATTTGCGGGCGCTCTGCGAGCTCCGGCCGCACGAGATTGAGCGTCACGGCGCGTTCCTCGAGGTTCGTGAGCACGTCGATCTCGGCGATCGCTGCCACTGTGGATTGCAAGCTCTCGAGCGCGGCTCCGAGCCGGTCGAGCAACTCCTCATACAGTTGCCGCTCGCGGGCCAGGGCACGCTCGCGCGCGCTCAAGATCTTGTCTTCGAATGCTTTGAGCTCGGGCGTGACGAATCGCTCCGCGCCTTTGAGCGTTTGCCGGCGGATGTATTCCCCAGGGGCGGACTTCGCTTGCGCCTTGCTGATCTCGATGTAGAAGCCGTGCACCTTGTTATATCCGACCTTGAGATTCGTGAGACCGGTGCGGCGCTTCTCATTGGCCTCGAGCCGGTCCAAGAATTGGTCGGCGCTCGCACTCGCCGCGCGCAGCTCGTCGAGCTCGGCATCGTAACCTTGGGCGATGACGCCGCCGTCGCGAAGCCAGATGGGCGGAGCCTCGACGAGCGCCGAGTCGAGCAGCGCGCGCTCCGCCGCGTGCTCGGAGCACTGGCGCGCGAGCGAAGCCATGCGGCCGGTATTGAGAACCGCAAGCGTGCGCTTCAGTGCCGGAAGCTTGGCGAGACCGTCGCGGAGCTGGGCGAGGTCCCGAGGCCGGGCGCTCTTCAGCGCGATGCGCGCGAGAATGCGCTCGAGGTCGCCGATGTCCTTGAGGGAAGCTCCGACCGCAGCCGCGAGTGCCTGCTCGTGGAGCATGCCGATGCTCTGCTGGCGCAGGACCAACGTCGCGCGGTCGCGGATCGGCCGGTTGAGCCACGCGCGCAGCATTCGGCTGCCCATGGCCGTGACGCACCGATCCATGATCCTCAAGAGCGTGAGCTCGCGGCGACCGCCTAAGCTCTGTTCGATCTCGAGATTGCGCCGCGTTGCGGCGTCCATGATGACGGCGTCCTCGTGACGCTCGCGCGTGAGCGTCCGGATGTGCGGGACCTGAGCGCGCTGCGTGTCCTTGACGTATTGTAGCAGCGAGCCCGCGGCCGCGACGCCCAAGGGCGCGTCCTCAGCATCGAAGCCCGCGAGATCGTGCGTCGCGAGCTGCTCGCACAGCAAGCGCTTAGCGGTGCCGCTCTCGAAATGCCACGGCGGGCGCCGGCGCACTCCGGGCAGGGCTTCGATCCATTTGGGGAAAGCTGCATCTTCCGGCAGCAGCAATTCCGCGGGCGCGAGCCGCTCCATCTCGGCTGCAAGCGCTTCGACGCCGTCGAGCTCCGTGAGCGCGAGCTTGCCCCCCGCGAGATCGAGCCACGCGAGCCCCATCGGCGTGCCGGGCATGAGCGCCGCGAGCAGGCGCGTCTCCTTCTCCTCGAGCAAGGCCTCGTCGGTCACGGTTCCCGGCGTAACGACACGCACGACTTTGCGCTCCACGGGGCCTTTGCTCGTGGCCGGATCGCCGATCTGCTCGCAGATCGCGACCGACTCGCCGAGGCGCACGAGCCGTGCGAGATACGCGTCGACGGCATGCGCCGGCACGCCGGCCATGGGGATCGGAGTGCCCGCGGACTGGCCGCGCCGCGTCAGCGCGATGTCGACGAGCTTCGCGGCGCGGCGCGCATCGTCGTAGAAGAGCTCGTAGAAGTCGCCCATGCGGTAGAACAGCAACTCCGCGGGATGCTCGGCTTTGATCGCCAGGTATTGCTGCATGACAGGCGTATGCGTCTGATTCACCGGGGTGTCCGCTGCGGCTTGCGTGGGCGGGGCCATTTTACTGTAGGAGCGAGCTTCGCTCGCGATTCTTCTGTAGGAGCGGCGTCCCGCCGCGATTCCTAAGATCGCGCGCGAAGCTCGCTCCTACAAATGGAAATGGGGCCGCACGCGCATATTATTGACCCATGAGAATCGTGCATGTGGAGTCGGGCCGGCACCTCTACGGCGGCGCGCGCCAGGTCGGTTACCTGATCGCGGGGCTCGATCGCTGCGGCGTCGAGAACGTCCTCGTGTGCCCGCCCCGCCACGCGCTCGCCGAAGATCGCGCGCGCGTCGCGCGGCACGAAGTGCCGATGTACGGCGATTTCGATCTCGGCATGGTGCAACGGCTGCGCCGGGCCTTTGCGGAGCTTGATCCCGACGTCGTGCACGTCCACTCGCGCCGCGGCGCGGATTTGTTCGCCGGTCTCGCGTGCCGAGGCATGGGTCGCGCGGCGCTCTTGACGCGGCGCGTCGATAATCCCGAGCCGCGTGCCTACGCGCGCTTCAAGTACCGGCCTTATCGACTCGTCGTCGCGATCTCACGCGCCGTGCGCGACGAGCTTTGCGGACCTGGCGGGATCGATCCGGCGCGCGTGCCGACGGTCGCGAGCGCCGTCGATACTGCTGCGTTTCGCCCCGACTCGAGCGCCCGCGAGCGAGTCTTGCGCACGTTCGGGCTCGGCGACGATGCGTTCATCATCGGCATTTGCGCGCAGCTCATCGCCCGCAAGGGACACGAGCTCTTTCTGCGCTGCCTGCCGGAGATCGTTCGCTCTCGACGCAACGTGCGCGTGTTTTGTTTCGGGCGCGGACCGCTGCGCACGCGCTTGCAACGGCTGGCCGCAGAGCTCGACCTCGCTCCGCACGTGCAATTCCCGGGGTTTCGCGACGATATTGCGGCATTGCTGCCGGGCCTCGACTTGCTCGTGCATCCCG
>DATCIQ010000095.1:0-5566 GCA_036507635.1 Gammaproteobacteria bacterium | reverse complement strand
GGAGGATTGGGTACTCACGGCCGCGAACTGGATCCTGAAGCTCGCCGTGTTCGCGTGGATCGTTCGCGTGTTCAGCGGCGAAAGCTACACCTCGTCGGTCGCCGGGGCGATCGGCGGTGAGCTCAGTACCGTGTTGCCCGTGCAGGGATTCGCGGGCATCGGCACCTACGAGGCCGGAGTCGTTGCCGCAATGCGCGCGCTCAAGGTCACGACAAGCTCCGCGCTCACGGGCGCCGTAAACTTGCACTTGTTCGTGCTCGGAGTGTCATTGCTGGCGGCACTGCTCTCGTTATTGATTCGGTTGCCGGCTCGACGTGTTCCCGATATCGTCCATCCCGCTCCAGACCTTGGACGGCTCAGAGTGAGCTCTGGACGCTTGGCAACGGAAAAGTCGCGCCGATTGCTTGAGCACTTACGCCGGCGGGCCTCACGTTGAGCGCTGCGTGCTGTCCCTTGGCACGGCTCTTGCCTAATCTTCCCCATGAGCTGCGGAACTACCGTGAGGTGCAGGCTTGTCTAGCGTGCCTCTGCAAACCGAAAACGTTGCGGCGCGATCGCTGCTCCAGGAGGGCGACACGTGCTGGCGCCGCGTCCGCGCGGATCGCGCCGCCGTGCTCGTCGATGCCGCCGCCTATTTCGGTGCGCTACGCTCGTCGTTGCTTAAGGCCCAGCGGTCGATCTTTCTGCTCGGCTGGGACCTCGACAGCCGTACGTGCCTGCAAGGGCCCGTGGAGCCCGATGATCGCGCCCCGCGCGAGCTCGGCAAGCTTTTCCGTTGGCTTTTGAGGCGTCGGCGCAAGCTCGAGATCCGCATCCTGCTCTGGGACTACTCGGTGTTCTACGCGACGCAGCGCGAGCTCTTCCCGCGGTTGATTTTCGGCTGGAACAAGCCGCGGCGCGTCGAGATCGTGCTCGACGCTCATTTGCCGTTCGGTGCGTCGCATCACGAGAAGCTCGTCGTCATCGACGACAGCGTCGCCTACTGCGGCGGCATCGACCTGACGTTGCGGCGCTGGGACACGCACGAGCATCGAGCTCGAGACCCGCGCCGCTGCGATCCCAAGAACAAGCCGTATGTGCCCGTGCACGACGTGCAGATGGTCGTCGACACGGAAGCCGCCGCGGCGCTCGGGGAACGCGCGCGCGAGCGCTGGGCGCACGCGGGCGGCGAACCGGCCGGCGTCGTGGAGCCGGTCGGGGATCGCTGGCCGCGCGGCGTCGATCCGGATTTCGAGCGCGTGCCGGTCGGCATCATACGCACGTTGGCCGCCGTCGAGGGCACCGAGGAGGTCAGGGAAATCGAGTGCTCCACGGTTGCGGCGATCGCCCGCGCCGAGAAGCTCGTCTATATCGAGAACCAATACATCACGGCAAAGGGCGCGGCCGAGGCGCTGCTCGATCGCATGCGGGCCAATCGCAAGCTCGAAGCATTGATCTTGACGAGCCGGGACCCAGGTGGATGGCTCGAGGCCGAGACGATGGGCGTCGGCCGCCAACACTTCATGGCGACGTTCGCGGAGCCCGACCTTAAGCGCCGCGTCCATTTTCTATATCCGTACGTGCGGGCCGACGGCGCCGAATCCGCGCCGACAGCGAAGGCCGAGGGCCTTATGGCGATCAACGTGCACGCCAAAATCATCGTCGTCGACGACGTCTTCCTGCGCGTCGGCTCGTCGAATCTCAACAACCGCTCGATGGGCTTCGACACGGAATGCGATCTCGGCGTCGAAGCCGAGACGGAGGCGCACAGAAAAGCGATCGCCGCCGTTAGAAACCGCTTGATCGCAGAGCACTGGGGCGCCAATCCGGCGGCGGTCGAGGTGGCGCTCGCATCGGGCAAGCCCGTGCTCGAGGCGTTGCACGGCCTCGGCAACGGCGTGCGCGACGTGGGGCCGCTCGAGTACGACGAGAATGCGGCGGGAACGGAGATCGTGCTCAAGCTCGGCGATCCCGAAAGCCCCGTGACGGCGGAGCGCTTCGTCGAAGACATTCTGGGCTTCAAGCGCCGCCGCCCCGTGATCCGATGGGCTCTGAGGCTGGCCGCGCTCGGCGTCGTCGCGGCGGCGCTCATCGTTCTTTGGCGCCTCTTGCCGTTCGAGGGCTCCGACGTCGTCGAGCGAGTCGGCGTCGGCATCGAGTCGTTGCGCGGCAACCCGTGGCGCATTCCGCTCGTGCTCATCGCGTTCGTGATCGGCGGCGTCGTTGGATTTCCGATCTTGGTCCTCATTCCCGCGACGATCATTGCGCTCGGGCCCCTGCAAGGCTTCATCTGCGCCGTCATCGGCACGCTGCTCGGCGCGAGCGCGAGCTTCGGCACGGGACGGCTCATCGGCAAGCGTCCGCTACGCAACCTCTTCGGCAACAAGATGCGGCGCTTCGAGCGCGAGCTCGAGGGCCGCGGCGTCATCGCCGTCGCGCTGATCCGCAAGGTCCCGGTCGCGCCGTTCACGATCGTGAACATGCTCGTCGGCGGCTCCGGAATCCGCTTCCGCGAGTTCTTGGCGGGCACCGCGCTCGGCATGATCCCCGGCATCGCCGCGTTCGCGCTCGTCGGCGATCTGCTCGTCGACGTTTGGCAAAACCCGACGCCGCTCAACGTGACGCTCGTGGCCGCAGCCGCGGCGTTGTGGATCGGCGTCGTGCTCGGTACGCAGCGGTTGATCAATCGGCTGGGCAAAAAATGAGCGGCGACGGCACGACGATCCGCGTGCTGACGTGGAACGTACACGGTTGCATCGGACGCGACGGCGTCTGCGATCCCGACCGCGTCGCGCGCGTGCTCGAAGCCGCGCAGCCCGATATCTCGGCGCTCCAGGAGATCGACAATCGCACGCGCAGAGTTGCGCAGGATCCGTTCTCGTACTTCGCGAGCCTGTTCGGCTGGACCGCCGTGTCCGCGCGCACGTTGACCGCCAAGGACGGCCACTACGGGCACATGATCTTGAGCCGCTGGCCGATCGAATCGCTCGGCGAGGTGGATCTCTCGGTGCGCGGCCGGGAGCCGCGCAAGGCCATCTTCGGCGCGATCACGTCGCCGCGCGGCCGCGTCATCGTCGCCGCGGCGCACCTCGGACTGTTCCCGTTCGAGCGCCGCCGGCAGTTCGAGCGCCTCAAAGCGCGCATCGCCGAGATCGCCGAGCGCCCGCTCATCGTGCTCGGCGATTTCAACGACTTCCCGGGCCGCGGGCTCGCGGAGCAAAGCCTCTGCCCGCCGCTCGAGATGACGCCCGAGCTCGCGACGTATCCGTCGCGGCTGCCGCTCTTGCCGCTCGACCGCATCTGGTACAGCAAGCCGCTCGAGATGATCACGATCGCCGCGATCCGCGATGCGGAGCGCGTGTCCGACCACTTGCCGCTGCTCGCGAGTCTGCGCCACCCTTGAGAGCACCGCTCGGAGCGCACCGGTTTCGAAGATGCGCTTCATTGACGGCGCGACGAGGGGCGCTGATGATGAGCGATCCTCTAGGAACGCCTCATGCAACCCACCGACAGACTGCATTCGCTCGACGCCGTCAGAGCTTTGGCGCTCCTGCTCGGCATTTTCTTGCATGCCACGATGCCGTTCCTTCAGGGCCTCGTAGGCTGGGTCGCGACCGATACGCCGAGCGCCACACTGGCGGCCGTGTTTTACTTCATTCACATGTTCCGGATGCCGGTGTTCTTTTTCATTGCCGGGTTTTTCGGGCGCATGGTTCTCGAGCGCAAGGGCACGAAAGCCTTCATCAGGGATCGATCTAAGCGGATTCTCGTGCCGCTGGTCGTTGGACTGCCCGTCGTGCTGCTTCTGACCGGCGTCGCATTCGTGCTCGGCGCGCTCGCGGCCGGCGTCGATCTCATGGCCTATGCGGCCGAGCAGCAGGCGGCCGCGCAAGCCGCCGCGCAAGAGCAGGCCGCGCAGCAGGGCGGGGGCGGCGGTGTGTCGTTGGCGCATCTGTGGTTTCTCTATTACTTGGCGATCTTCTATGCCGGCGTGCTCGTCATGCGGGGTGCATTCGACATGGTGCTCGACCGCGGGGGCAAGATTCGTCTCGCGCTCGATGCCATCGTTCGTTTCATCATGCGCGGCGTCTGGGGACCGGTCTTCTTGGCACTACCGATCGCGGCTTATTTCTATAACTATGACGGCTGGCCGGGTTGGAACGGGCTTCCGGCGCCGTTCTCGACATATCCGCAAGCAGGCGCGCTGATCGGCTACGGCATCATCTTCGGGTTCGGCTGGTTGCTACATCGGCAAGCGCACTTGCTGCTCGCGCTCGAGCGGACTTGGCCGCTCTATTGCGGGCTCGCGGTCGTGCTCGCGGTCCTTTGCTACAGGATCGCGGGCCCCGTGCCGCAGTGGCAGCCGTATCTCGAAGGCCGCGAGCTCTTGATCTACACGCCGGCCTATATGGTCGCGATGTGGTGCTGGGTTTTCGGGATCGTCGGCGCCGCGGTTCGGTTTCTATCCGGCCCGAGCGCCGCACGCCGCTACATCGCCGACTCGTCGTACTGGCTTTATTTGATGCACGTTCCCGTGCTCGCGTTCTTCCACGTGTGGTTCGCGGAGCTCGATTGGCACTGGAGCGCCAAGTATCTGCTCTCGATCGCCGGCGCGATGCCGATCCTGCTCTTGAGCTACCACTATTGGGTGCGTTTCACGTTCATCGGCGCGACGCTCAACGGGCGGCGCTACCCGCGCGTCCGCGCGGAGCAGGCGAGCGCGCCCGCGGTGAGCTGACCGAGGTTTGGAGACGAGCGGAGCACGACGTCGCCGTCGTGCTCTGCGCCGAGAGCGTTACAGCGGCCCGCGGCCTACTGCAGACCTTGCACGGCCTCGAGTGACTTCTGCACGTTCTCGATCGGGGAGACGCCGCCGATCGTTGCGGCGATCTTGCCGTCCGGCGTCACGATGAACGTCGTGCGCTCGGCGAAGCCGTGATCGACCGTGACGCCGCGCGTGTCCGGGAATCCGCCGGCGGGCGCGTCGCGGACCATGAGCTCATACGACCGCGCGATATCGCCGGTCGCGTCCGAAGCGACCGCAAGCTTGCCCGCGCAATACTCGGGATCGGCCGAGAAATCGTTGAGCCGCTCGATGCTGTCGAGCGACACGCCGATGACGCTCGCGCCTGCGGCCGTGAACGCCTCCATGCTCTCGGCGAACTCGTGCGCCTGAATGTTGCAGCCTTGCGTGTAGGCCGACGGATAGAAATAGACGACCACGGGACCGTTCTCGAGCGCGTCGCTCAGCGAGAATTCGAAAGCCTGCCCCGCGAGCGATGCCTGCGCCTCGAAGTTCGGCGCCGTATCGCCTGCTTCGAGCGCCGCGAAGGCTGGCAGCGCGACGGCGGTGGAGCACAACAAACCGAGTAGAGATTTTTTCATAGTTTTGCCCATCGTTGGTTGCTTGATACGAGCGGCCCAAAGGCCGTCGATCATCCTGACGCTTGCCGCGGATCTTCGCAAGTGGGACTAGGCCACGACGAGGTTGCGGCCGCGGTTCTTCGCCGCATAAAGCTGCACGTCGGCCGCGTTCAACAGCCGGTCCGGCGAAAGGTCGGGGCGGTACTCGGCGATGCCGAAGCTG
>DATCIQ010000094.1:0-3073 GCA_036507635.1 Gammaproteobacteria bacterium | reverse complement strand
TCGAGCCGAAGCTCATGGCTCCCGTGCAGAAGCGCTTGACGATCTCGCTCGCGGGCTCGACCTCGTCGAGCGGCACGGGACGGCCCGCGACGCCGGCTTTGAGCTCGAGCAGGCCGCGCAACGTGCTGCTGTCGCGGGCTTTCCGGTTCACGTTCTCGGCAAACTGGCGGTAAGCGTCGGTATCGCCGCGCCGCGCGGCCACTTGCAAGGAGAAGATCGCCTGCGGCGTCCAAGCGTGCTTCTCGCCGGCGCTGCGCCAGTGAAACTCGCCGGGGTTCGGCAGCGACGCCACGTGATCCTCCGCGAACTCTGGGTACCCGAGCGCGTGGCGGCGCAGCGTCTCCTGCTCGAGCACCGCGAAGCCGACACCCTGTAAGCGGCTCACGGTACCGGCGAAGCACCGGTCGATGACCTCGTCGGCGATGCCGACGGCCTCGAAGATCTGCGCGCCCTTATACGACTGCAAAGTCGAGATGCCCATCTTGCCCATGACCTTGAGCATGCCTTTGGCGACGCCCTTGCGATAAGCCGACACGATATCCGTGTCGGCTCCGATGAGGCCGTCGTCGTGCGCTTGCCACAACGCCTCGAACGCGAGATAGGGGTTGATGGCGTCCGCGCCGTAGCCGACGAGCAGGCAATGATGGTGAACCTCGCGCGCCTCGCCGGTCTCGAGCACGATGCCGATGCGGGTGCGCTTGGCGCGCGCGACGAGGTGATGGTGCACGGCGCCGCAAGCCAGCAACGAGCTCACAGCGACGCGCTCGGCGCCGGCTTCGCGGTCGGTGAGAACGATGATGCTGTAGCCCCGGTCGATGGCCTCTTCCGCTTCGCGGCAAATTCTCTCGAGGGTTCGGGCGAGCGCGCCCGGCGCATCGGCGCGGGCGAACGTGATGTCGATGGACGCAGCGCGCCAGCCGCGATGGTCCATCGTCTTGATCGCTTGCAGCTCCTCGTTGGTCAGAATCGGATGCCGGATTCTCAAGCGGTGCGCGTGCCGCTCGGTGGTCTCGAGCAGATTGCCCTCGGGCCCGACGTAGCACTCGAGCGACATGATGATCTCTTCGCGGATCGAGTCGATCGGCGGGTTCGTGACCTGAGCGAAGAGCTGCCGGAAATAGTCGTACAGCATGCGCGGTTGGTCGCTCAAGCACGCGAGCGCGCTGTCGTTGCCCATCGAGCCCACGGGATCGCGCAGCTCCTCGACGAGCGGGATCAGCATGAACTGCATGGTCTCGGTCGTATAGCCGAACGCCTGCATGCGCGCGAGCAGTGAATCCCGGTCGAACCCAGGGACATCGGGCGCGCGCACGAGATCTTTCAAGGCGATGCGCTGCGTATCGAGCCAACGCGCATACGGGCGCTGGTTCGCGAATTCGTTCTTGAGCTCCTCGTCGGGCACGAGCCGGCCGGTCTCGAAATCGATGAGGAACATGCGGCCCGGCTGCAGGCGGCCCTTGGCCTTGACGTTGGCGGGGTCGATCGGCACGGCGCCGACCTCGCTCGCCATGACGACGCGGTCGTCATGCGTCAAGTAGTAACGGCTCGGCCTCAAACCGTTGCGGTCGAGCACGGCTCCGATGTACTTGCCGTCCGTAAACGCGATCGAAGCCGGGCCGTCCCATGGCTCCATGAGGCAGGAATGAAACTCGTAGAAGGCGCGCTTGTTCGGCGCCATGAGATCGTTCTTCTGCCACGCCTCGGGAACCATCATCATGACGGATTCCTGAAGGCTCCGGCCGGTCATGAGCAGGAACTCGAGCACGTTGTCGAAAACCATCGAATCGGAGCCGTCCGGCTCGACGACCGGAAAGAGCTCAGGCAGCGATTCACCGAATAACTCGCTCTGCATGACGCCTTCGCGGGCCTTCATCCAGTTCTCGTTGCCGCGCAGCGTGTTGATCTCGCCGTTATGTGCCATGAATCGATTCGGCTGTGCGCGGTCCCAGCTCGGGAACGTGTTCGTCGAGAAGCGCGAGTGCACCATGGCGAGGTGGCTCGTGTAATCGGGATCGTTCAAGTCGGGATAGAACGTGAGCATCTGACCAGGGGTCAACATGCCCTTGTAAATGAGCACCTTGGTCGACAGGCTGCAGATGAAGAAAAGCTTCGCCTGCTTGAGCGCTCGGTCTCCGCGCAGCCGGCGGCTCGCACGCTTACGGATCGAGTACAACTTGCGCTCGAATGCATCGCCTTCGAGTCCCGCGCCCGCGGCGATGAACAGCTGCTCGATTTCCGGCGCCGCGGCGCGCGCGGTGCGCCCGAGATCGGCCTTGTCCGGATCCGTGGGGACTTTGCGCCAGCCGACGAGTATCTGACCTTCCGCGGCGCAAATCTCGGCGATGGCGGCCTTGCAGACCTCGCGTGCGGTCTTGTCCGTCGGCAGAAAAACGTTGCCCGCGGCAAACTTTCCGGGTGCGGGCAGCTCGGAGCCGAGCTCGCGGCGCGCTACCTTGGCGAGAAATTCGTGGGGCAGCGCCGTGAGGATGCCGGCGCCGTCGCCGGTATTCGCCTCCGCGCCGCGCGCGCCGCGGTGGTCCATGCGGCACAGCAGGTGGTCCGCGTCACGGATGATTTCGTGGCTCCGCTGGCCTTTGACGTGAGCCACGAACCCGACGCCGCAACCGTCGTGCTCTTGGTCCGGACGATATAAACCATGGGCGCCGGGCGGCCCCCCGTAAGTGTTCTCGGTCATGTCGTCGGTTCGCGCAGTCATGGTTCACCCTGGCGGACTCGGCCTTTCGCCCCGCGTGCTTAAAGTTCGAGGTGCAAGTTCGGGCAGTCCCACGCCCGTGTTGTGTGCATGCCGTCGGCCTTTAGTATTCGCGGCGGCGAGGCCCGTAAGTTGGCCGAGCCGAACCCTATGCCGACCGTCAACTATAGAAATCGGGGGATGCCGCGTCAATCCGCCTAGGATCGCGGCTCAAAAGCGGCTCCTACTCAGGAGGCGTTCCAGCGATAGCCCATGCCGTAGACCGTCTCGATAGCGCCGAAAGTCGGATCGACGGTTGCGAACTTCGACCGAATTCGTTTGATTTGCGACGTTACCGTGCTGTCGTCGAGCACGACGTTG
>DATCIQ010000093.1:0-2867 GCA_036507635.1 Gammaproteobacteria bacterium | reverse complement strand
CTCCATGGCACTGGACGATGTCGCGGCGAAAGTGCCATTTGGCGGGTGGTTTGGGGACTCTGAGCGCGGCTAACGAGCCAGTCTAAATACAGTTGTCACCGTGTCAAGAAGCGAAGTATGCAATCATGATCGCCGCGTGAGCGCGCGGAGATGAAGGCGAAAGTCAGGCATGCAATCTACGCGAGCGCCGCGGCGGGGCTGACGGCCGTCCTCCTCTCCGTGCTGCCATGGCTGCTCGAGGCCGAAGAAGGTGTCGGGCTACAGGCGCTTTTTCGGCTGCGCGGACCGCTTCCCGCACCGGAGAAGGTCGCCGTCGTCGCGATTGCGGGCGAGTCGGCGGACTTCTACGGCCTTTCATCGAGCAATCCCGACGAGTGGCCGCGCGGGCTGCACGGGGAGCTCATCGATCGGCTCGCCGAGGCGGGGGCCTCGGCGATCGTCATGGACATCATATTCGAGGACCCGGGCGACGCCGCGCAGGACGAAAAGCTCGCAGATGCGATCGCGCGTTCGGGCAAGGTCGTGCTTCTCGAGCGCGTGCGCAGCGTGCCCGTCGAAGGCACGCCATCGGTCGCCGCGGTCCGCGACTTCCGCATCCAGCCGATCGAGCAATTCAAGACCGGCGCTTGGGCAACGGCACCGTTCGTGCTGCCCACCGTGCCGTTGCGCGTGGGGCAGTTTTGGACTTTCGGCCGCAGCAGTCCCGATCTGGCCAACTTGCCGGTGGTCGCGTTGCAGGCGCACGCAGTTCCTGTCTACGAGACGTTCATCGCCTTGCTTGCCGAGGTGGGCGCCGATGTGTCGATGCTGCCGAGCTGGCGAGACGAGATCGAGCGGCTGCGCGGTCTCGACGAGCTTGTTCGCGATATCCGCCGTGTGTTTCTCGCCGATCCCACGCTCAAGCGGCGCATGCTGACCGCACTCGCCGATGCATCGGTGGCGGCACCGGCGCGCGCCTCGTTGCGCGCATTGGTCGAGGCGTACGCGGGAGGCGACAGCCGCTACCTCAACTACTACGGCCCGACGGGCACCGTCAGAACGATTCCTTATCACGTCGTCGCGCAAGCCGATCGCGGGACGCTCGCGAATCTGGATCTCGCGGGGCGCGTCGTGTTCGTGGGGTTTTCGGAGCGCCGTCAAGCCGAGCAGCAAGACGAATTCCCGTCCGTGTATTCGGAACGCAGCGGGTTGAATCTCAGCGGCGTCGAGATCGGGGCGACGGCGTTTGCGAATCTCGCGAGCTCGAGCTCCGTCGTGCCGCTATCGATACCGGCGTCTTTGGGGCTTGCATTCGGTTGGGGTTTCGCGATCGCTTGCGCGATGAGCTTGCTCAAAGCACGGCAGGGCACCGCGCTCGCGCTTGCCGCCGGCATCGCGTATGTCGCGCTCGCCGGTTATGTATTCGAGTCACTGTACCTGTGGCTGCCGCTCGTCACACCGCTCGGGCTCGTGTTGCCGGCCGTGCTGGTCGGCGCACTGCTCCTAAAGTATGGTGAATTGAGCCGCCAGCGCGAAAGGATTCGAGTCGCCCTAGGACACTACGTGCCGGCCGATGTGGCCAATCGTCTCGCGCACGACAGCTTCGACCCCGGCGCGAGCCGTGAGCTCGTCCACGGAACCTGTCTCGTCAGCGACGCCGAGCAGTTCACGAAGCTTGCCGAATCGCTCGATCCCGAGTCGTTGCACACGCTGATCCAACAGTATTTCGAGGTGCTCGGTGCTTGCGTCGAACGGCACGGCGGCTTCGTGGCCGATGTCTCGGGCGATTCCATGGTCGCCATATGGGCGGCGGCCCGGCCCGACGCCGATCTCCGCCGCAGCGCCTGTCGTGCCACACTCGAGGCGCTGCGCGAGATCGAGGCATTCAACGCGCGCCGCGGCCGGCAAGGCTTGCCGACCGGGATCGGCCTCGATTCCGGGCAGCTACTGCTCGGCAACATCACCGTCGCGCAGCGCTACCAGTATCGCGCCGTCGGCGACATCGTGAACACGGCTTCGCGAATCCAGGGGCTCAACCGCCAATTGGGGTCGCGGGCGCTCGTTTCCGCGGCTACCGTCGATGGGTTAGCGGACTTGCGAACGCGCCCGGTCGGGGAGTTCCTGCTCTACGGTAAGACGCAACCCGTTGTCGTGCACGAGTTGCTCGCGCCGGAATCGGAGCTCGGGGCCGAGGAGCTCCGCGCATGGTTCGCGGAAGCGTTGCGATACTTCAAGCAACGCGAGTGGCGCGACGCTCGGCGACTGCTAAAGCAGATTCTCGAACGGAACCCGACCGATGGGCTTGCCAAGTTCTACGTTGCGCAGTGCGATTCAGTGGAGAACGCGGCTCTCCCGGCGGATTGGTCGGGAACGATCCGGATGGCCGTCAAATAGCGGCGCAGCTCAGTTCTGCTGACGGCTCACCGGCCGGGAATAGAATCGATCGTGGCGCGTTACGCGCTTCGCGAACATGCAATTCTCGAGATACTCGATGACCTCGTCGACGCCGTGAACGCAATCGAACATCGAACGTGGATTACCGTCGACGAGCGCTTTGAGCATGCGCTGAGTTTCTCGTTGGGCGGCAGATGGGACCACTGACAGCAAGCTCACGATTCTGAGAATGCGCTCCTGGTCCTCGGCCGCAAGGCGCTCTACGGTGTTCACGAGCTCCAGCATTTCTTCGGACAGGCATGCGGTCTTGTTCATGGGAACCCCTTGCGTTGCGCGGTTACACGTGCTCACACGATAAATAGCAGGGTCCGGCCGGACGTTCTGTCAAGTAACTGACACTTCGAGCCTTTTCGCGAATTCTGTCGCTTAGCCGACAGTTTGCGGCGCTGCGTTCTGCGACGCTCCTTGATCACGCCGACCGGCAGAGGCCGGAC
>DATCIQ010000092.1:0-7476 GCA_036507635.1 Gammaproteobacteria bacterium | reverse complement strand
ACGATGTCGGTCTGGAGCTCCTGCGGCGTGACCTGGCCGTCGCCGTCGGCGTCGAATATCGCGAAAAAGCCTCGTCCCCACCCGCAAACGCCGGGACGCGTCGTCGTCGGAACGTCGATGTCCTCGGGATCGAAGCGGCCGTTGTCGTTGCGGTCGATCATGTCGCCGGGCATCTGCGGAAAGCGGCCGTCCATGTTGCGCGCCATGTTCTCGTGCGCGACGAACACCGCCGTGTCCGCGAACGCGCGCCCGCCGGCCGCATGATCGAAGTGGCTGTGGCTGTAGACGACGTAACGCACGGGCACATCGAAGCGCATCGTAAGCTCGCCTTTGAGCCACGTTGCGAACTCGGTGTTGATGGGGTCGCCGAGAACGATCCCGTTGGAGGTGACCAAGAAAATCGTGTACCAATTGCCGTTGCGTGCCCGATAGAGATCGTTCGCGATGGGGATGATCTCGCGCGCGGGGCCGCGCGGTGTTTGAGCGGGCTGTGCCGCGGCAGCGGCCGCGGCGAGGAATAACGTTAAGCCGGCGGCGAGCCGGCCGGCCGCACGCGTGATTGGCAAGGCAGTCCCCTTTTCCATACGGCGTCGAGCAACGCCATCGCAAGATTACCCGCAAAACGATGGCCATGTCTGCTCGAGCTTAGCTATGCTTGCCGCTTCGAGTCGTTGCCTTCGAGGGGAGAAAATCAATGAGAAGCTCGAGACCTGCGTACTTACTTTTGATCGCGATCGCATTGCCGTGGTTTGCCGCGGCGCAAAACGTCGATCCCGAGGACGTCGGCCTTTCCGAGGAACGGCTCGAGCGGATCGGCGAGCTCGTCGGCCGGCATGTGGAGGCCGGCGATATCACGGGCGCCGTAACGCTCGTTGCACGGAACGGGCGTATCGCGCACCTCGAAGCACACGGCATCATGGATATCGCGTCGGACAAGGCGATGACGGAGGACGCGATCTTCCGCATCGCGTCGATGTCGAAGCCTGTCGGCGCCGTCGCGATCTTGATGCTCATCGAGGAGGGGAAGGTCAGGCTTGATGACCCCGTGTCGCGTTTCATTCCGTCGTACGAGAACATGCAGGTCGGCATCGCGCAGCCGCGGCGCGCGTTCGGCGGTTTCGGCGGTCCCCCGCCGGCACCCGGTACGGCTCCGGAGTTCTACACCGTGCCGGCCGAGCACGACATCACGATCCTCGATCTTCTGACGCACACGTCCGGCCTCATGAGCGGCCCGATCAGCAACTCCGTCGCGCAACCCTTTTCGGAGCGGCGCCACGACCAGGGCGTCGCGTGGACCGAGAGCATCGGCTCCTCGCCGCTCGAGTTCCAGCCCGGAACGCGCTGGTCGTACAGCGCGGTCGCGGGTTTCGACGTTTTGAGCCGCGTCGTCGAGGTCGTGTCGGGGCAGACGTTCAACGATTTCTTGCGGCAACGAGTGTTCGGGCCCTTGAGCATGAGCGACACGTCGTTCTGGCCGAGCGAGCAACAGCGGCAACGCCTCGTCACGACGTACATCGAGCGCAACAACGAGCTGGTTCCGCGCGAGAATCCCGACTCGATGTCGGGCGAGCGCTACTTTTCCGCGGCCGGCGGGCTTATGACGACGGCGACCGACTACGCGCAGTTTGCAATGATGCTCGCGAACGGCGGCGAATTGAACGGCCGCCGCATCTTGAGCCCGCGCAGCGTCGAGATGATGGGCTCGGTGTTCATTCCCGATACGCTGCCCGGGCGCCAACCTGGCGAGAGCTTTGGGTTAGGCGCGCGCGTCGTGACCGATCCGGCCGCGCGCGGTACGTGGCTATCCGAGGGCAGCTTCGGCTGGAGCGGCTTCTACGGCACGCACTTCTGGGTCGACCCGGAGAAGAACCTCGTCGGCATCATTCTCGCGCAAACATCGGTGCGGTCGATGCTCGACGACTTCGAGACGGTCGTCATGCAGGCCGTCATGGAATAGTGTGGTGGGAGCGAGCTTCGCTCGCGATATCTAAGATCGCGAGCGAAGCTCGCTCCTACACGCGTCCGCGTCCGCGACGATCGCGGCCGACGTGCGCCGGACGCGCGTCGCGACGAGTCCGGGCTCTGCGCGCAACAAACGCGCAAGCGCTTTTGCTTTGTCGGCGCCCGTCACGAGCCACACGATTGCACGAGCGCGGTTGATGATGGGAATGGTCAACGTCATGCGCCGCCGGCTCGCGTGTGTGAAGGTGACGGCGACGTCGCGCCCTTCGTCGAGCACGGCGCGCGGAAAGATCGATGCCGTGTGCCCGTCGGCGCCGAGCCCCAAGTGCACGACATCGAGGATCGGCGGCACTCCCGCCGCAGCTCGTAGCGCACTCGCATACTCCCGCGCGGCGGCATCGAGATCGGGCATCGTCACGGGCATTCGATGGAAGCGCTCGGGACGGCGTTCGATTTGCGTTGCGAACGCCTCGCGAATCTGCATGTCGTTCCGATCGGCGTCGCCGTCGGGCGCGACTCTCTCATCGACCTGAAAAACGTGCACCCTTTCCCACGGCAACTCTTCGCGCGCGAGCTTCGCAAGCAGGTGCCCCGGCGTGCGCCCGCCGCTCAAGGCGAGCGTGGCATTGCCGCGCTCCGCGACGGCGTCGAGCAACTCCGCCGCGATCAGGTGCGCCGCGCGTTCCGCGGCCGCATCCGCGGTCTCGAGCACTTCGAGGCGCTGCCCGGTCAGCACGGCGCACCGCAGCTCGGGATGCGCCAGCCGCTTTCGTCGGCGATGACGCGGTCGGCTTCGGCGGGCCCCCAGCTACCCGGCTCATAGCGCTTGATATCGCGGGCCGGGGACAAGATCGGATCGACGATGCGCCACTGCTCGAGAACGCCGTCCTCGCGCGCGAACAGTGCCGTGTCGCCGTGCAACGCCGCATCGATGAGCCGTTCGTAGGCGCTCATCTCGTCCTCACCGGCGTCGCACACGTCGAGCTCGACCTCGCGGCCCGTCATTTCGGCGCCGGGCTTCTTCGCAAGCGCTCCCAGCGCGATTGCGACGCGGTCGGGGCCCAAGCGAAAGCGCAAATAGTTCGGCGCGGCGACCGATTGACCGCCGAATATTTGCCGAGGAGGGTGCTTCAATTTCGCGAACACCTCGGTCATCGTCGCAGCGAGACATTTGCCGGCACGAAGATAGAAGGGGACGCCGGCCCAACGCCACGATTCGAGCGACAAGCGCAGGGCCGCATACGTTTCGACGCTCGAGCCGTGCGCGACGCCTTCCTCGTCGCGATAACCTCGGTACTGACCGCGGATCACGTCGCCTTCGGTAAGCGCGCGTATGGATTTGAACACTTTGGCCTTCTCGTCGAGCAATGCGTCCGCGCCGTCGTCGACGGGCGGCTCCGCTGCAAGGTGCGCGACGACTTCGAGCAAGTGATTCTGCACGACGTCGCGAATCACGCCGACCTCCTCGTAAAAGCGGCCGCGGCCTTCCACACCGAAAGTCTCGGCCATCGTTACCTGCACGCTGTCGACGTAGTTGCGATTCCAGATCGGCTCGAGGAATGCGTTCGCGAAACGGAAGAACAGCAAGTTCTGCACGGACTCCTTGCCGAGGTAGTGATCGATGCGATAGACGTCGCGCTCGCCGAACGACCGGTGCAACGCGGCATTGAGCTCGCGCGCGGAGGCGAGATCGCGCCCGAACGGCTTCTCGACGACGACGCGTGCACCGTCCGCGCATCTCGATGTGCGCAGATGCTCGGCGACGGTCGCAAACAGGCTCGGTGGAATCGCGAGATAGTGGAGCGGATGAGCAGCATCCGCGAGCTCCTCGCGCAAGCCGACGAATGTCGCCATATCGCGATAATCGCCGTCGACGTAGCGAAGCAAGCGCATGAATGCGTTGAAAGCGTCCCGGTCGAGTCCCGCGCTGCTTTTCTCCAAGCTATCCTGAATTCGCTGCCGCAGGCGCTCGAGGTTCCAGCCCGAGCGCGCCACGCCGACGACCGGCACGCTGAGCGCGCTGCGTTTGACCATGGCTTGCAGCGCCGGAAAGATCTTCCGGTGCGCGAGATCGCCGGTGGCACCGAACAGGACGAGCGCGTCGGTTTCCCTATTTTGCATCGTGACCGCCGAAACCCAAGCGCATCGCCGCAAGGACGCGGTTCGCGAACGTTTCCGCGCCGCGTGAGCTGAAGCGCGCGAATAGCGCCGTCGCGAGCACGGGCACGGGAACGCCGGCCTCGAGGGCCGCGTCGACGGTCCAGCGGCCTTCGCCCGAGTCCGCGATGGCCGGGGAGAGCTCGCCGAGCTTCGGATCGCGCGCGAGCGCATCGGCGGTGAGATCGAGCAGCCAGGAGCGAATGACGCTGCCGTGGCGCCAGACCTCGGCGACCGCAGCGAGATCGAAGTCGTAGGCAAAATGCTCGGGTGATTTAAGCGGCGACGTCTCCGCGTCGACGGCTCGCGCCGCGCGGCCGATGTTCGCGTGCTGCAAAATATTGAAGCCTTCCGCGTATGCGGCCATGACGCCGTACTCGATGCCGTTGTGAATCATTTTCACGAAGTGTCCGGCACCGCTTGCGCCGCAATAGAGATAACCTTGCGGCGCCGTGCTGCCGCGCTCGAGATCTGCGCGCGAGGGCGGCGCGTTGCCCGGGTCCGGCGCAAGAGCGGCAAAGACCGGACCCAAGCGCGTAACCGTCGCGAGCTCGCCGCCGATCATCTGGCAATAGCCGTTATCGAGCCCCCAAATCCCGCCGCTGACACCAACGTCGAGATACTGAATACCTTTGCCGCCGAGCGCTTTGTGACGGCGAATGTCGTCGACGTAGTGAGAATTGCCGCCGTCGATGACGACGTCGCCCGGCTCGAGCTTGGACTTAAGCTCGGCGATGACCTCGTCGACGGCGGCCGCCGGAACCATGAGCCATACCGCACGCGGCTTGCGTAGTGTCGCGACGAGCTCGCCGATGGACGGGGCAGCGACGGCACCGAGCTCGAGCAGCGGCTTCGCACCCTCGGGGTTCCGCGCATAGACGACACACTGATGACCCGCGCCGAGCAGGCGCCGCACCATGTTGGCGCCCATGCGGCCGAGGCCGATCATTCCGATTTGCATCGCTTCACCCGAGGCTTGCGGGGAGTCCTAAGATATTACCTTGAGCCACAGGAGACGAATTCATGGAACAAATCGCGTCGATTCAGGCCGTCGCGCAGGTCATACAGCTCGCGGTCGCCCCGGTATTCCTGCTCGCCGGCATCGCCGGCCTGCTCGGTGTGCTCTCCGCGCGGCTTGCGCGGGCCATCGACCGCGCGCGTGTGATCGAGGTCCGCATCCCTCAGGCGCATAGCGAGACCCAGCACGAGCTCTTACACGCCGAGGCGACTGTGCTCTGGTCGCGGATCCGCTTGACGATATGGGCGATGCGCTTGTGCGTGAGCGGCGCGCTCATGATCTGCCTCGTCATCGTCGCGTTGTTCATCGGCGACTTCGTGACCTTCAATATCTCGCTGTTGATCGCGCTGCTCTTCGTCGCGGCGATGCTGCTCATCATCTCCGGGCTCGTTTGCTTCCTGCGCGAGGTCGCAATTGCGACGCGCAGAATGCGTCAGGGCATGGAGCTCGCCCTGCAAGGGATCGGCCAGGATCAGATAGGCACACGGTGATCAGCCGTTCGCGATGCCGACGACGGTGTCGCGTTGCGCGATGAGCTCCGCATTCGTGAACTTCGAGACGTCGGCGCGGATCCCGGCTTGATGCTCGGCCGCCGCGGCATCGAAAGCGGCGGGGTCGGCGATCCAGATGCTGATCGTCGCGATGTAACGCGGCGGCGTGCCGTCCGCGCCCGGCAGCCCGCGACGGAGCTCAAAACGGCTGATCGAGTCGCCGTAAAGGCGCATGATCAGCGGCATGTGCGTCGTCTCGTAGTAATTAAAGTCGAAACGGACGTCGGGGCCGTTCTCGTAGACGATCGTCATGCACTGCTGGCCGACCGTGCTCTCAGCAGCGCTCGCCGGGTTCGCGAGGGCCGCGACGAGCGTCGTGGCGGCGCCGGCGGCGGCGACTGTTCCCGCGCCGAGCAACACGGAGCGGCGGTCGTGGGTGGCCGGTCGATCGGCAGCTTCTTGCTCGTTGTTCTTCATGGCGTAATACTCCTCGAGGATGGCATGATACGAGCATTATGATCGAATACTCGAGTGACGAGCAGCCACCCGTGACGCGGTCAGTCGCGGCGAGCCCGCAGCGCCCGCTCGCGGAGCTGCACGCAGCGTCGAACCGCCTCTGGTACGAATATTGGATGCTGCGTTGTGCGGCGCGTGCGGCGAGCGACGATCCCGCGACTGCACACGCACTCGAGGAATCATTTGCGCTGCACTTGCGCAACTTGCATCGGTTTCTCTACGCCGGCGAAGCGCGCCCGGACGCGATTGCCGCTGAAAATTTCCTCGGCAGCCGCTGGTCCGAGATCCGCCCCAAGCTCTCGCCGCTTCTCGCCGAGGCGGTCGCTTGGGCGGAGCAAACGCTCGCCCGGCCCCGCCACGCGGCGGCCGGCACCACCGGTTTGCCGCGATTCTGGACGCTGTTGCAAGCCTCGTTCGAGCTGCAGAAGGTCATGGATCCGTTCATTTCCAGCTTGCCGCGCGAGCTGCTCGGCGAACGCTGGAAAGTCACCTACGAGGGCGGGTTCTCCGTGTAGGAGCGAGCTTCGCTCGCGATTCTTCAAGAGATCGCGTGCAAGATCGCGACCAAGATCGCGAGCGAAGCTCGCTCCTACCTAACGTTTCGGCAACAAATCCTCGCGTTCCGGCGGAATCCGCTGATCGACGGCATGCAGCATGACTCCCGCCATGACGTAGTCGCCCATGACCGCCGCAATCTCGAGCGCGCCCTGCTGCCCGAAATGCTCGACGGCTTCGGCCCAAGTCGACGAGCTCAACGTGTGCTCGCGCAAGATTTCGCGTCCGAAACGGATGATCGTGCTGTCTTTGGCCGGCAGGCCCGCGACACCGCCGTCATACTTGATCGCGTCGATGACGGAGTCCGCAACGCCGAAGCGCCGCGCCGCGGGCTCGTGCGCGCTCCATTCGTAGGCTTGCTCGAATTCCCAGGCGGCGACGAGAATCGCGACTTCCGTATAGGCCGGGCCGATGACGCCTTCGCCCCGCAAATATGTATTCAAGTGGTGCATGGGCTCGGCGACGCCGGGGCTGTACATCGAGATGCCGCCGGGACCGAGCAGCGGCGTCGCGCGGTCGCGGCCGACCACGAGGTCGTAAACGCGCTGCCCTTCGGCGTCGAGGGTCTCGCGTTTGACGACGGGCAACCGCGACAGCGATACGGGATCGATGTCCGCCGGCAGCGAGCCGTGTTGCGCGGCGGCGCCGCCGACCAGGACGAAGCTCAGGCAGAAGGTCGAGAACGACAGCCGGTTCATGGCATGACTCCTCATTATTGTTCGAGTTGCTCGCGTCGCGATGAGCCGCAGTGTAGCGCAAATCCTGCTAGGCTTACGG
>DATCIQ010000091.1:0-16736 GCA_036507635.1 Gammaproteobacteria bacterium | reverse complement strand
GTTTGAGGCAACTGTCGGTTAGTAGCGGATCTTGGACCGGCTCAGTTGGGCCCGAAAGTTGCCTCAAACCAGAGAGTATGTAAGCTATTGATTTTGGTGGGCCGTGCAGGGGTCGAACCTGCGACCATCGGATTAAAAGTCCGGTGCTCTACCAGCTGAGCTAACGGCCCAATTCGGGATTGGAGCATGCGATCATACCGAAGATCGCGGCCGGAGGCCGCTCCTACAATTGAAAAGACGAATCGCGAGCGGAGCTCGCTCCTACGAGTACCTGGTTGGGTCGGGGATGTTGGCGGCGCGGAAGCCTTCGCGGCGGAGGCGGCACGAGTCGCAGCGGCCGCAGGCGCGGCCGTCGTCGTCGGCCTTGTAGCAGGACACGGTTGCTGCGTAATCGACACCGAGCGCGCTGCCGCGGCGAATGATGTCGGCCTTGCTCATCGCGATGAGCGGCGCTTCGATGCGCACGGCGCGGCCTTCGACTCCCTGCTTCGTCGCAAGCGCCGCGAGTGCCTGAAACGCCGCGATAAACTCGGGCCGGCAATCCGGATAGCCGGAGAAATCGATCGCCGTAACGCCGATGAAAATCGCGTGCGCCTCTAGTACCTCGGCCCATGCCAGCGCGAGGCCCAAGAACACGGTGTTCCGCGCCGGCACGTACGTGACGGGAATGCCGGCGCCGCCGTGCTCGGGAACGGGGATGCGCTGATCGGTCAATGCCGAGCCGCCGAGCTGGCCGATCGGGATCTCGATGATGCGATGCTCGACGGCGCCCTGCGCACGCGCGACGCGCGCGGCGGCCGCAAGCTCCGCGCCATGCCGTTGACCATACGCGAAACTCAGCGCATAGCACTCGAAACCGCGCTCGCGCGCAATGGCGAGCGTCGTCGCGGAATCGAGCCCGCCCGAAAGCAACACTACTGCGCGCGGCACGCTTCCCCCCTTCCTGCTACTTGCCGGGGACGTTGCCCCAGAGCAGCTTGTGCACTTGCAGCTGCAAGCGCACGGGTAGCTGATCCTCGAGGATCCAATCGGCAAGCGACTGCGCCGGCAGCTCCTCGTAGCTCGGCGAGAAGAACACGGGGCACGGCAGGTCCGTGTGTGCGCGCACGAAGTCGCGCGACCATTCGTAGTCGGGACGATCGCAGATCACGAGCTTGAGCGCGTCGCCG
Organism: Gammaproteobacteria bacterium; assembly: GCA_036507635.1. Taxonomy (GTDB): domain Bacteria; phylum Pseudomonadota; class Gammaproteobacteria; order Steroidobacterales; family Rariloculaceae; genus DATBLZ01. Next base: position 15,567 of record DATCIQ010000091.1, on the reverse strand, counting down.
GCACCGAGCAACGCGAGATTGTCGAAGCGATTGCGGTGCGACTCTTTCGAGCCCGGCGTCTTGACGTCGACGATGCGGGCGACGCGCGCGTCGACGTCGCCGATATCGAGCGCGCCGCTCGTCTCGAGCGAGACTTGCAAGCCCGCGTCGCAGAGCGCCGCGAGCAGCTGCACGCAGCGCGGTTGCGCGAGCGGCTCGCCGCCCGTCACGCAGACGTACGGAGTCGCGTAGCTCTGCACTTCGGCGACGATGTCGGGAATCGAGCGCCATTCGCCGCCGCTGAACGCGTAGGCGGTATCGCAGTATTGGCAGCGCAACGGACACCCGGTCAACCGCACGAATACCGTGGGCCAACCGCTGAACAATGCCTCACCCTGTATCGAGAAAAAGATCTCCGTGATCTTGAGGCGCTCGTCGAAGCTCAACCGGTCTCCCGCCCGATGCGCTCGAGCCGCTGCGTGGCAAGCCGCGCGGCCGTCGTGTCCGGGTACATGCGCGTCACTTGCTGAAGGGCCTCGCGCGCGGCATCGAAGCGCTGCAATTCATGGTTGCAATAGCCGATCTTGAGCAGCGCGTCGGGGAGCTTCGCCGACTGCGGATACATATCGAGCACGCGCTGAAACTCGGGCAGCGCCTCGGCGAATTGCCGGCGCACGTAGTACGTTTCGGCGAGCCAATACTGCGCATTGTCGCGGAGCAGGCTTTCCGGATAATTCGAAAGAAAGCTGCCGAACGCATTCGCGGCATCATCGTAACGGCGCGCCTGAATGAGCTCGAACGCCGTGTTGTAGGCCTGCTGATCGCTGACGCCCGGCGCCGCACCGCCGCCCGCACGCGGCGCCCCCGCGGCGCCCGGTGCCGCCGGCGATGTCGAAGCGCGCGCTTGCGACTGCTCGAGCGCCTGCAAGCGTGCATCGACGTCGACGTAGAGATCGCGTTGTCGCTCCGCCGAATTCTCAGACTCGAAGCGCAACGTTTCGATGTCGCCGCGCAAGCTCTGCGTCTCGGCTTGGAGCTGCGAGATCTGCGTCGCCAATTCGATGAGGCTCTCGTTCTCGACGACGCGCTCGATGCGCATGAGACGAGCTTCGATGTCGGTGAGCCGCAGATACACGGGGTCCTCCGTCGGCGTCAGCGAGCTGCAACCGGCGAGCAGCGCCGGGACCGACAGTCCGATTGCTGACAAGCGAATGAATGCGCCTTTGTGGGAGCGAGCTTCGCTCGCGATTCTTTTCACCGTTCCCTCCTCGAGCTATCGATACACGAGCTCCACGCGACGATTCAACGTGTAGGTTTCCTCGTCGCTGCCGACGGCGGCAGGCCGCTCCTCGCCGTAGCTTACCGTACTCAACTGGCCCGCGGTCGCGCCCTGAAGCAACAGGATACGCCGAACCGACTGCGCGCGGCGCTCGCCGAGGCCGATGTTGTACTCACGGCTGCCGCGCTCGTCGGCGTGCCCTTCGAGCCGCACTTGCGCGTTCGGATTCGCCGCGAGGTACTGGCCATGACCGGCCAGCATCGAGTTGAAGTCGGCGCGAATATCGCTCGAATCGAACTCGAAGTAGACGACGAGTTGGTCCATGAGCTCCGGAGCAGCGCGCGAATCGCCGTCCAGCGCCTCGAACCCGCCAGGACGGCCGCTGTCGGCCCCCTCCGTCGATGCGCCCCGGTCCGAGTCGGCCTCGGCCGCTACCGCACCGTCGGGAATCGTGTTCGAGCGATTGCAGCCGGCAACCGCCAAGACCGTCATCAAGCACGCCAGCAAGACCTTGTATGAGCGCATGTGGTTCATCCTCAAAAAATAAGAAAAAACAATTCTGTGTACGATATTCCTAGAAGCACCTCGAGATCAAGGCAGCGAAAAAGGCGACCATACGGGCTCGCGAACTTCCCCGGCAGCGGCCGCGATCTGCTGCCGCACGCGGCCGTCGGTGCTCACCGACGCGAGAACTCCTTGGCGGCCGGCGCGGGTTGCGTAAATGATCACGGCCCCGTTCGGCGCATAGCTCGGCGACTCGTCGAGGCGCCCGTCCGTCAAAACTTGCAGGAGTCCCGTGTCGATATCGAATGTCGCGATGCGATCGTTGTTACTGGCGTCGCGGTGTATGAGCGCGAGCTGCCGGCCGTCGGGCGACAAGCGCGGGCGCGTGTTGTACCTGCCCTCGAAGGTCAAGCGCTCCGCGCGGCTTCCGGGCACGGCCTCCGTGCGATAGATCTGCGGGCCGCCGGCGCGATCGGACACGAAGAACAACGAGCGGCCGTCCGCGCTCCACACGGCCTCCGTATCGATGGCCGGGTTTTCGGTAATGCGCCGCAACACCTGCGTCGCGAGATCGAGCGTATAGAGATCGAGATTGCCGTCCAGCGACAGCGTCAGCGCGAGCTGCCGGCCGTCGGGGGAGAACACGGGCGCCCCGTTGACGCCGGCGCGCCGCGAGACGACCTCGCGGTTGCCCGTGCGCAGCGTTTGAAGGTAGATCGCCGATTGATTGCCCTCGAACGACACGTACGCGACTCGCCGGCCGTCGGGCGACCAGGCCGGAGACATGAGCGGTTGCGGCGACTCGGCGATGATGCGCGCGTTCTCGCCGTCGGCGTCCGCCACGATCAAGCGATATTCTCGCGCGTCGCCCTCGCCCGTCTCGGTCACGTACGCGATGCGCGTATCGAAGACGCCCGGAATGCCCGTGACCTTCTCGAATACCATGTTGGCGATTTGGTGCGCCGTCTCTCGCAGCTCGGCGCCCGCGCGGGCCACACGGAACGCGAGCAGTTGCTCCCCGCGCAGCACGTCGAAGAGCTGAAACACGATCGTATAGCGATCCACGCCGTCCTCGACGATCCGGCCGATCAAGAGGACGTCCGTCTCGAGCAGGCGCCAATTCTGAAAGTTGACTTGCGAGGGCTCGGTCGGCCGCGACACCATGTCGCTCGTCGGCAGCGGCGCGAAACGGCCGCTGTTGCCGAGATCGGCCGTGATCACGGCCGCGAGGTCGAACGGTGCCGCGCCTCCCGACCCTTGCCAACCGAAAGGCACGATCGCGATCGGTACCGGCCGCTCGACGCCGCTCGTGATGCGAATGCGCAACTGCGCGTGCGCGGACGCGGCGACACCCGCCAACATGAGGCAAACGAACGCCCGCATGCCCCAACTACTCCCTGCCGATATGCAATGCATCACCTCTCCTTTTTCTAGACGTCGGGCGCAAACGTAATCACCAAGTTCCGCTGGAACAACGACGGCACCTGCGGCCGCGGCAACGGCGAAGCCTTGATCACCGCCGCCTCGATCGATCGCTTGACGGCGTCGTCGCCGTTGCAGGCGCCGAAGCTGACGCCGACGACGTCGCCGCTCGGAATCTGAGCGACGTTGATGACGCACTCGAGACCGGGCCGAGCCGTCGGCGGCCTGATCCAGTTGCGCTTGATCTGATTCTCGATTGCGCGGATGTACTCGTCGAGCAAGCCGGCCTCCTCGGCACTGCGACGCTCCTCCTCGGCGGCCAGCGCCCGCGTAAGCTCGGCCTCGAGCTCGGCCTGCTTGCGCGCTTCGGCTTGGCGGCGCTCATCTTCGGCGCGGCGCTGCCGCTCCGCTTCCGCCTGACGGCGCTCCTCCGCCTCGCGCTGGCGCTGCACTTCCGCAAGCCGCTGTCGCTCGCGCTCCGCGGCCGCCTCGCGCTCGCGCTCTTCCGCCGCCGCCTTCTCGCGTTGCACGCGCAGCTGCTCCGCCTCGCGCTCGCGTTCGCGTCTCGCCGCATCGGCCGCTTCGCGTTGCTCGCGTTCCTCGCGCTCGCGCCGCGCGACTTCCGCGCGCTCGGCCTCGGCGATGCGTTGCATCTCGCGGTCGATGGCCGCTTGATCGACGATCGTAGCCTGAATCACGGTTTGCCGCGGCGGCGTGCGCGGCCCCGGCAGAAAGTCGAACCCCAGCATCAATGCGGCGCCGATCACGGCATGCAAGGCGACGGAAAACGTGATCGCGCCCGGGTGTTCGCGCACAAACAGCATGGCTGCCTACTCGGCCGCCGGCTCCAGCGGATCGGTTTGCATGCCGACCTTCGCGGCTCCGGCCTGCGTGAGCAGCACCATGCCGCGCGCGATGCGGCCCCACGGCACGTTCTCGTCCGCCTTGACGATCACTGGAGTCTCCGCATTACGGCGAATCACGGCGGCCGTCGTCGCGAGCACGGTGTCCTCGTCGACGGGCGCCCCCGGATTGTCGCTGACGTTCAAGTAAAAGGCGCCGTCGCGATCGATGCTCAACACGAGCGGCTCGTTGTCGGCCAACAGGTCCGGATCGAGCGGCTCGGCGCCGACGGCCGGCAGATCGACGCTGATACCCTGCGTCAAGAGCGGGGCCGTGATCATGAAAATAATGAGCAGCACGAGCATGACGTCGATGTAGGGCACGACGTTGATCTCGCCCATGAGGCGTCGTCCTTGCTTGCGGCTCATGCTACGCTGCCTCCCGCCTCGCGACGAATCGGCTCGCGCCGCACCGCGCTTCTTTGCAGAATCGCGGCGAGCTCCTCCATGAATGCGTCGTAACGCACTTCGAGCCGGTCGACGCGGTCGGCGTAACGGTTGTAGAAGATGACGGCCGGGATCGCCGCGAACAAACCCATCGCCGTCGCGATCAAGGCTTCGGCGATGCCGGGCGCGACCATCGAGATCGTCGCGGTCTGCACGCCGCCGAGCGCTATGAACGAGCTCATGATGCCCCAAACCGTGCCGAAAAGACCGACATAGGGGCTCGTCGAGCCGACGGTCGCGAGGAACGCAAGGTTGTGCTCGAGGCTGTCGAGCTCACGCATGCGCGACACTTGCATTGCGCGCCGCGCGCCCTCGACGAGCTCGGGCGCCCCGAGCCCGGACTCTTGCTTCAAGCGTCCGAACTCGCGGTAGCCGGCCTCGAAGATGCCGGCCATGCCGAGCGGCGCCTTGTCGGACTTGGCGATGTCCCGGTAGAGGCTCGTGAGATCGCCGCCCGACCAGAAGCTCGCCTCGAACGAATTGGCGGCGCCCACGGATTGCTTGAGCGAGCGGGCTTTCTCGATGATGACGGCCCACGAGGCGATCGAGGCGAGCAGCAACGCGATCAGCACCGCTTTCACGACGGGGCTCGCCTGCATCACCAAGGTAAGGATCGAAAGGTCTGTGCTCATCTCTTGCTCAACTCTCGGAGTAAATCCTCGGGCCAGCGGCGCGGCTTGCGGTGCTCGGCATCCATGCAGGCGACTTCGGCCCGTCCGTCGCAGAGCACCTCGCGGGCTTCGACCGCGCGCCGAATGCTCTGCCTGAATACCATGCGTGCGCCGCGCGTCTCGACGACGTCCGCCGATACGGCCAGCATGTCGCCGAGCCGCGCCGGCGCGAGAAAGCGCGCCTCGATGCCCGTCAGCACGAACAACACCCCATGCCGCTCGCGCGCTTCAGCGTGGTCGATCCCGCGTTGCCGCAACCACTCCGTGCGTGCGCGCTCCATGAAGCGAAAGTAGCTTGCGTTGTAGACGACGCCCTGCGCATCCGTGTCCTCGAGATAGACTCTCACCGGCCATGCGAATTCCTGCATCTCAGTCGAAGAGCCCCACAGTCTCCTGCCGATCGCGCGCGGCCGGTATCGCAATGCCGAAATGCTGGTAAGCGGCCCGCGTCGCCATGCGCCCGCGCGCCGTGCGTTGCAGATAGCCTTCTTGGATCAGGTACGGCTCGACCATGTCCTCGAGCGTACCGCGCTCCTCGCCGACCGCCGCCGCGAGGCTCTCGATGCCGACGGGACCGCCGTCGAACTTCTCGATGACGGCCATCAGGAGCCTCCGATCCATTACATCGAAGCCGTGCGGATCGACCTCGAGCAGATCCATCGCCGCTCGGGCGACGGCTTGATTCACGCGACCGTCGGCCCGAACTTGCGCGTAGTCGCGCACGCGACGCAACAACCGGTTCACGACCCGCGGCGTGCCGCGCGCGCGCCCCGCAATCTCGCGCGCGCCGAGCTCGTCGATCGGCAAGTCGAGAATGCCCGCCGTGCGCCGCGCGATGCGCATCAAGTCGTCGTGGCCGTAAAACTCGAGATGCTGCGTGATGCCGAAGCGGTCACGCAGCGGCGACGTCAAAAGCCCCGCGCGGGTCGTGGCACCGACGAGCGTGAATTTCGGCAAGTCGATCTTGATGGAGCGCGCGCTCGGGCCTTCGCCGAGCATGATATCGAGCTGGAAATCCTCGAGCGCGGGGTACAGCACTTCCTCGACGACCGTGCTGAGACGATGAATCTCGTCGACGAACAGCACGTCGTTGGGCTCGAGGTTCGCGAGAATCGCGGCGAGATCGCCGGGCCGCTCCAGCACGGGCCCCGAGGTCTGGCGCAGATTGACGCCGAGCTCGTTCGCAATGATGTGCGCCAGCGTCGTCTTGCCGAGGCCGGGCGGACCGAACAATAAAGTATGGTCGAGCGCTTCTTTGCGTTGCCGCGCCGCCGTAATGAAGATCTGCATCTGCGCTTTGACGCGCGGCTGGCCAATGTAGTCGTCGAGGCGCCGCGGCCGCACGGTCCGGTCGAAGACCTCGTCTTCCTCGACGCTCTCGCGTGCGACTATGCGGGCTTCGTCGTCGTGCATCGTCATCCTGGATGCGCCTGGCGCAGAGCCTCACGGATCAGCTCTTCGGTCGTGAGCTTCGCCGGATCGAGATTCTTGAGCATGCGCGAAATCTCGCTCGACTTGTAGCCGAGCGCGAGCAGGGCGCCCTGCGCCTCGGCTTCGGTGCCCACGGCGCCATTGCTTGCCGCGAGCTCCCCCGACAGTTCCGGCAGCTTGTCGGCCATCTCCAGCAGCAGCCGCTCCGCGGTCTTGCGGCCGACGCCCGGCACCCGCGTCAAGCTCACGAGGTCTTTCTCGCGTATGCACCGGTGGAATCCCGCGACGCTCATGCCGGACAGAATACCGAGCGCGATGCGCGGCCCGACGTTCGAAACCTTGAGCAGACTTCGGAACAATAGGCGTTCCGGCTCGCTCGAGAATCCGTACAACACATGCGCGTCCTCGCGGATGTGCATGTGCGTGACGAGCGTGAGAGAAGAGCCGATCTCCGGCAAATGGTAAAAGGTCGACATCGGCGCCTCGAGCTCGTAGCCGACCCCGCCGACGTCGAGCGTGAGCCACGGCGGACGCTTCGCGACGAGCTTGCCCTTGAGAAAGCCGATCATGGCCTGCCCGCCACGCGGTCGATCAATATGCGCGTGCCGCGCTCGTGCGCGTGGCAAATCGCGGCCGCGAGCGCATCCGCCGCGTCAGGCGTGAGCTCGTCGCGAATCCCCAAAATCATCTTGACCATATGCTGCACCTGGTCCTTCTCGGCGGATCCCGCCCCAACCACTGCTTTCTTGATGTGCCGGGCCGCATACTCGAACACCGGGATGTCGGCCCCGAAAGTCGCGCACAATGCCGCGGCCCTGGCTTGGCCCAGCTTGAGCGCGCTGTCGGCGTTGCGATGGATGAAAACACGCTCGATGGCGATTTCCGTGGGCCGATACTCGCTCACGATGGCGATGACACCGACATATATCTCACGCAGCCGCGCGCAATGATCTCCCGAGGTCTTGATGCCGCCCCATTCGACAGGCTTCGTGACCGAGCCCTGCACATCGACGATCCCGAACCCCGTGATCTGCGAACCCGGATCGATACCGAGTATGCGCACGGACGCACCGGATACTCGGCTCTGCGTTACCGGGGTCAAGCTCACTCCTGCAGTATTTCCTCTGGAATCTCGGCGTTAGAGTACACGTGCTGCACGTCGTCGAGGTCATCGAGCACTTCGAGGAGCTTGAGCAGCGTCTCCGCCGTGGCCGAATCGACTGGGAGGCGCATCGTCGCGCGCATCGTGACTTCGGCGTGCTCGGGCGCCAATCCGCGCGCTGCCATTGCCTCGGTGACGGGCTCGAAATCTTCGGGCTCGCAAATGATCTCGATGCTGCCGTCGTCGCCGACGACGACGTCGCTCGCGCCGCTCTCGATCGCGGCGTCCATGATCTTGTCCTCGTCGCTGCCCGCAGGATAAGTCGCCAATCCGGCCTTCGAGAACAAATAGCTCACCGAGCCGTCGGCGCCCAAGTTGCCGCCGTGCTTCGAAAATGCGTGCCGCACCTCGCCGGCGGTCCGGTGGCGATTGTCCGTGAGGCAATCGACGAGCACGGCCACGCCGCCCGGGCCGTAGCCTTCGTAACGCACTTCCTCGTAGTTCACGCCTTCGAGCTCGCCAGCGCCCTTCTTGAGCGCACGGTCGATGTTGTCCCTCGGCATGCTCTGCGCCTTGGCTTTCTGGATAGCCAGGCGCAGGCGGGGATTCGCGCCGGGGTCGGCGCCGCCCGTGCGCGCAGCGATCGTGATCTCACGAATCAGCTTCGTGAAGACCTTACCGCGCTTGGCGTCCTGCGCGCCTTTCTTGAAGCGGATATTGGCCCATTTACTGTGGCCGGCCATGTGCCCACTCCCGGCATACTCGAGTGAAATAGATGTGCGATCCAGCCGGCTTCCCAGGGCCGCTCCAAATCGACGGAAATTCCCGTGTCTCCGATGGCGAAGCCTATAATAGCGGGATTCGAGCCATTGTAGGAGCGAGCTTTGCTCGCGATTCGTTATCGCGGCGGGACGCCGCTCCTACCGGTTGATGCCGTGGATCGTGCGCTTGTCGACGGCGAGTGCCGCTTCGTGGATGACTTCGGTCAGCGTCGGGTGCGCGTGCACCGTGCGCTGCAAGTCTTCGGCCGAAGCTTCGAACTCCATGGCCAATACGGCTTCGGCGATGAGCTCGCCGGCGAGGGCGCCGATGATGTGGACGCCTAAGATCTCGTCGTATTCCCGATCGGCGACGATTTTCACGAGACCGGCGGTTTGTTGTATGGCCTTGGCACGGCCGTTGGGAGCGAACGGAAACGTCCCGACCTTGTATGGACGTCCGCTGGCTTTGACTTCGGCCTCGTTCTTGCCGACCCAGGCGATCTCGGGCGCCGTATAAATGACCGACGGGATGGCGCCGTAGCGCACTTCGGCGACGCGGCCCGCAATCCGCTCCGCGACCATGACGCCTTCCTCGGTGCCCTTGTGCGCGAGCATCGGGCCGCGAACGACGTCCCCGACGGCCCAAACGTTGGCGGCGGTAGTCTGGCAGTGCTCGTCGACTTCGATGAATCCGCGCTCGTCGAGCGTAACCCCGGTGTCATCGGCCAGCAGCGCTTGCGTGACCGGGCGCCTGCCGACACAGACGATGAGCTTGTCGACCTCGATATGCTCGGTGGCGCCGCCGGCCTCGTAAGCGACTTCGACCGTGTCGCCTTGCACTTTGGCGCCCGTGACCTTCGCGCCGAGCCGAACGTCGAGCCCTTGTCGCTTGAGCTGCTTTAAGGCCTCGTCGGCGATCTGCTTGTCGGCCATCGGCAAAAACGTGTCGAGCGCCTCGAGCAACACGACCTCCGCGCCGAGCCGGCGCCAAACGCTGCCGAGCTCGAGACCGATGGCGCCCGCGCCGATGACACCTAGCCGTTTCGGCACACGATCGATCTCGAGCGCGCCCGTCGAGTCGAAAATGTGCTTGCCGTCGAACTTGGTGACGGGCAGCTCGATCGGCGCGGATCCCGTCGCAAGCACGACGTGCTTCGCGGTCACGGTTTCCTTGCCGCCGTCGAGCATCGTGATTTCGACTCGGCCCCCCGGCAACAGCCGGCCGTGGCCCTTGAACGGCGTCACGCCCGCGGCCTTGAAGAGGGCGCCGATCCCGGTGGTCAGCTGTTTGACGATGCCGCGCTTGCGCTCCTGCATTTTGCCCAGGTTGAAGCCGAGGTTTCCGACCTCGATGCCGTGCGCGGAGAATTCCGACGCGGCGCGATGATAGAGCTCCGTGCTCTCGAGCAGTGCTTTCGATGGGATGCAGCCCACATTCAAGCACGTACCGCCGAACGGCGCCGTGCCGTCGGCGTTCTTGAAATCGTCGATGCAGGCGGCCGAAAGGCCGAGCTGCGTCGCTCGTATCGCGGCCGGATAGCCGGCCGGGCCGCCGCCGATGACGACGACATCGAAGCTCTTGTCGGTCATGTCCTTCAGATCTGCAAAATCAGCCTGGCCGGATCTTCCAATTGTTCTTTGAGGTGCACGAGAAACTGCACCGCCTCACGCCCGTCCACGAGGCGGTGATCGTACGTGAGCGCGAGGTACATCATCGGGCGAATCTTGATCTCGCCGTCGACGACCACGGCGCGATCTTGAATTTTGTGCATCCCTAGGATGCCGCACTGCGGCGGGTTGAGTATCGGCGTGGACATCAGCGAGCCGAAAATTCCGCCGTTCGTGATCGTAAACGTGCCGCCCGTAAGCTCTTCCATGCCTATCTCGCCGCTCCGGGCGCGCGCGCCGAAATCGCGAATGGTCTTTTCGATCTCGGCGAAGCTCATGTCTTGCGCATCGCGGAGCACCGGCACGAGCAAACCGCGATCCGTCGATACCGCCACGCCGATATCGAAGTATTCGTGATAGATGATGTCCCTGCCGTCGACGGATGCATTGAGGGCGGGGAAACGGCGCAGCGCTTCTATCGAAGCGCGCACGAAAAACGACATGAAGCCGAGCTTGATCTCATAGCGCGATTGAAACTGCTCCTGATATCTGGCGCGGAGCGCCATCACCTCGCCCATGTCGACTTCGTTGAACGTCGTCAGCATGGCCGCCGTCTGCTGCGCTTCGACGAGTCGTTCGGCGATTCGCGCACGCAAGCGTGTCATCGCGACGCGCCTTTCGGTCCGCGCAGCGGCGGCCGGCGCGACCGGACTTTCGCTGTCGAGCCCCAAGTTCGTCTCGCGGTGCCGCGCGAGATAGTCGAGCACGTCCGTCTTCGTGATGCGCCCTTCCCGGCCCGTGCCCGGGATATCGGCCGGATCGATATCGTGCTCCTCGATGAGATTGCGAACGGCGGGGCCCATCCTGTGCGGCCCCTCGGCATCGGTCGCGGCTTGCGCCGCCACGCGCGGCCGCACTTGGGCCTCGGGCGGCGCGGCCGCGGGGGCCGACGCCGGGGCGGGGGCCGGCGCCGGGGCCGGCGCCTTGGCGACCGGCGCGGCGGATTCGGCTTTGGCGTCCGCGGCCTTGCCGGGCTGCAAGACCGCAAGCACCTCGCCGCTCGTGACCGTCGCGCCATCGGGTTTCTTGATCTCGAGAAGCACGCCGTCCGTCGGCGCGGGCACTTCGAGCACGACCTTGTCGGTCTCGAGATCGACGAGATTCTCGTCGCGGCGCACCGTCTCGCCCGCCTTGTGGTGCCACGCGATCAACGTGGCGTCGGCCACGGATTCCGGCAGCTGGGGGACTTTTACTTCGATGTTCAAACGGCCCTATCCTTCTTTGGCGTCGGGCTCCCTGCCGGTGGCGAGCCGCCGCGGGCATGCCCTTCGGCTGCCAACGCGGCCGCCACGAACGCCTGCTGCTGCCGCACGTGCAACGCGTGAATTCCGGAAGCCGGTGCCGCGGCGCCCGGACGCCCCGCATAAAAGAGCTCGTGCCGCGACGTCAGCGGCTCTTGCAAGCGATGACGAATCTGATACCAGGCACCCTGATTCTGCGGCTCCTCTTGGCACCAAATGATCTCGGTCGCATCGGGATACTTGGCAATCGTACTGGCGTATTCGTCGATTGGGAACGGATAAAGCTCCTCGACGCGCACGACTGCGACGTCATCGATCTCGGCGGCGCGACGCGCTTCGATGACGTCGAAATAGACCTTGCCGCTGCAGAACACGATGCGCCGCACGCGTGACGCGGGCAGCGGCTCCGTCTCGCCGATGAGCGGCCGGAACGCGCTCGCCGTGAGATCCCCGATCGATGACGTCGAAGCCGGATTGCGCAGCAAGCTCTTCGGCGTCATGACGATGAGCGGCTTGCGCATGGAGCGGATCATCTGCCTGCGCAACAGGTGAAACATTTGCGCCGGTGTCGACGGTACCGCGACCTGCATATTGTGCTCGGCGCACAGTTGCAGAAAGCGCTCCAGCCGCGCCGACGAATGCTCCGGTCCCTGACCTTCGTAGCCGTGCGGCAAGAACAGCGTGAGACCCGATAGCCGCCCCCATTTCGCCTCGCCGGAGCTGATGAATTGATCGATGACGACCTGGGCGCCGTTCGCGAAATCGCCGAACTGCGCTTCCCAAACGACCAGGCAATTCGGCGTGGTCGTGCTGTAGCCGTACTCGAATCCGAGCACCGCTTCCTCGGACAGCAGAGAGTCGGCAACGGTGAATGCACGTGGATCTGTTGAGACGTGCGCAAGCGGCACGACCACGTCGCCGCTCTCGATGTCGTGAAACGCGGCGTGACGATGAAAAAACGTGCCGCGCCGCGTGTCTTGCCCGATGAGTCGCACGTGAAACTTCTCCGCAAGAAGGGACGCGTACGCGAGACATTCCGCGAATCCCCAATCGATCGGCAGTTCCCCGTCCGCCATCTTGCGCCGCTCCTCGACGATGCGTTGCACGCGCGGATGTAGCCGGATGCCTGCGGGAATCGCATTCACGAGCGCCGCGAGCCGGCGCACCTCCTCGTCCGGCACGCTCGTGTCGACGCGGTCGCTGAGCGAAGCATCGCGGTACTGGCTCCAATCGACCGTGTACTGATTCCCGATCATGCCGAGCGCGGCCGGATTGGGATTGCGGCCTTCGTCGAGACAGCGCCGGTAGTCATCCGCGAGCTGCTCCTGCGCGCGCACGTCGGCGACGCCGCCATCGGCGAGCTTCTTGCCGTAGAGACTGCGCGCCGTCGGGTGCTTGCGGATCGCCTGGTACATGAGCGGCTGCGTCGCGGCCGGCTCGTCGGCCTCGTTGTGGCCGAGACGCCGATAGCAAACGAGATCGATGACGACGTCTTTGTGAAAGCTTTGGCGATACTCGAGCGCGAGCCGAATCGCGGACACGGCGGCTTCGGGATAGTCGCCGTTCACGTGGAAAACCGGAGCCTCGATCATCTTGGCGACGTCGGAGCAATAGACCGTCGAGCGCAGGTCGCGCGGGTCGCTCGTCGTAAAGCCGATTTGGTTGTTGATGATGATGTGGACCGTGCCGCCGGTGTAAAACGCACGCGTCTGTGACAACTGCAACGTCTCCGCGACGATGCCCTGCCCCGACATCGCCGCGTCACCGTGAATGAGCACCGGCACCACTTGATTGCCTTCGGTGTCTCCGCGCCGATCTTGGCGCGCGCGCACCGAGCCTTCGACGACGGGATTGACGATTTCGAGGTGCGAAGGGTTGAAAGCGAGCATGACGTGAACGGCACCCCCCGGAGTACGGATGTCCGCCGAGAACCCCATGTGGTATTTGACGTCGCCGGAGCCGCGCAAGCGCGCGAGATCGTAGGAGCCTTCGAACTCCGAGAACAATTCCTGCGGAGACTTACCGAGCACGTTCACGAGCACGTTGAGTCGGCCGCGGTGCGCCATGCCGATCACGAGGTCCTGCACGCCGACGGCGCCCGCCCGCTGGATCAAGTCGTCGAGCATCGGAATCAGGGTCTCGCCGCCCTCGAGCGAGAAGCGCTTCTGCCCTACGTACTTGGTGTTGAGATAGCGCTCGATGCCGTCGGCGCGCGTCAAGCTATTGAGAATGGTGCGTTGCTCGTCTGCCGAGATCGCCCAGTCCACCATGCTGCGCTCGAAACGCTCGCGGAGCCACAGTCGCTCGCGGGCGCGGGAGATGTGCGCGAATTCGGCGGCGAGCTTGCCGCAATAGACGCGCTTGAGCAGCGCAATGATATCGCGCAGCCGCATGCGCTCATGGCCGGTGCCTGCCAAGCCGCCGGTGTAGAACTCGCGGTCGAGGTCCGCGTCATCGAGTCCGAGAAACTCGAGCTTCAGCACCGCCGGCGTGTGCCGCTCCCATAGACCGAGAGGGTCGAGATCGGCGATTTGATGGCCGCGCAAACCATACGCTTGAATCAGCCGCGAAACCGACGCCTGTTTCGCGCTCGCGTCGCGTGCAACCGGTGCGCCGTCGAGGACCGTCGCAACGGCGGGCTTCGCTCTGCGCGCGCGCTCGGCGATGGATTTGACGATCGGCCCGTGGGCGGTCTCACCGCGTTCGGCGCCGAGCGTGTCGAAAAAACGGCGCCAGACGGCCGGGACACTGGCCGGGGCATCGAGATACGCCTCATAGAGGGCCTCCACATACGCGGCGTTGGCCCCTTGCAGCGGAGTCGATCGGTAGAGCTTCTCGAGTTGGGTCGTCATGGCCGCCGTTCGGCCCTGACGCCGCGAACGGGCGCACGACGTTTTACGGACCGACTAAAGAGCCTGAGTAGTGTAGCAAAACGGCGCTAAACGCGGGCGCGCGAGCTCACAAAGTCTGCCGAAGCAGCCACCACTCGTACGTGATCAGCGCAACGTACCCAAGCAGGCACCAGTGCATGATCGCGCTGACTTTGATCACGCGAAAAACTCGTGCGCGAGCGAGCACGACGAGCACGAGCACGCCGGCGCCCGTAAGGGCCATTTTTGCAACCGCGAACAGGCGCGGATGCTCGCCGATCAGGAACGCCAGAAACGGATTAGCCTCCTCGGCCCCGTGTCTCATGAGCGTCACAGTGAGCAAGGCGTCGACCACGCTCAAGAGCAAAATCGCGACGGAGAGGAACAACAAGTGCGTCTCGTGCCAATCGACCAAGCCGTGATGCTCGGTGTCACGGCGCGCGCCGCGACGCCGCGGTGTGAGCCCGCCCTGTACGAATGTTCGCCAGGTGAGGTTGCGACGGTCGTAGCTCATGCGGCGGTCGGACACGAGAACTCCGTCCCCGACGCTGCGCACATTCCCTCGATAGGCTTGATCGCTCAAAGGCACTCCCTTGCGACTTTTCTTCTTCCCACCGTGGAGCATGCAAGAACGGCGAGCAACGGGCAACTGTAAAAAACGTCGACGCCGCGTCGGCGATTACGGCTCGACGACGGTCGTGGCGCGCACGAGAAAGGCCACGAGGTCGCGGCGGTCGCGCTCGGATTGATAACCCGTGAACGCCATGTTGTTGCCGACGATGAAGCCCGATGGGTCGGCGAGCCAGGCTTCGACGGCCGTGGGTGTCCAAACGAGATCCGTGGCGCGCAAAGCCGCCGAGTACTCGAAGCCCGGCACCGTGCCGGCCTGGCGGCCGAAGATCCCGTGCAGATTCGGTCCAATCGAATGCGCGCCGCCCGCGTCGAGCGTGTGGCACGCCTGGCAAGCAAGGCTCAAGAGCTCACCGCGCGCGAGGTCCGGGGCGCGTGGATCTTCGACCACCGCGGGTGACGTGTCCGTTTCGCGTGAGGCATCGCAAGCGGCGAGCACGAGCACACAATGACACAACAGGAGCCCCACACGAAGCGGCATTACCAATTCCAACGCAGCCCGAGATGCACGACGACGTCGGGTGCCGTGCTGACGTGCAAATCCTCGCTGATCGCGAAGTCGAGGCGGCTCTGCTCGCCCCACTCCCACCAGCCGCCGATCGTCGCCTGCACGGCGTCTTGCCCGAGCTCCTCGAGCGGCGTGTCGTACATCGCGCTATA
>DATCIQ010000090.1:0-5009 GCA_036507635.1 Gammaproteobacteria bacterium | reverse complement strand
CCGCCTTCGCCGCGCATTCTGCGGCTGCGCAAGCTCTCGCCGTTGATCTCGGTGAGCCGGCCGCGCACCATCGGCACGAGCCGCGGCGCTTCCCGGCCGAATTCAGCGAAGACCTGCCGGATGCCGTCGGTCTCCTCGCGCTGAATGTTGAGCATGAAGTGATTCGGCGTGTCCGCGGGCAACGACGTGTACCAGTTATCGAGCAAGCCCGTCCGCACGCCCGAGAGCAGCATCAGCACGGTGAGCCCGAAGCCGAAGGCCATCACCTGCGCGACGCTGTCGCCGCTGCGGCGCGCGATGTTCGCAAGCCCATAGCGCCAGGCAACGCCTGCGCCATGACGCAGCGGCCCGACGAGCTTGACCAAGCCCCAAGCAGAAACAAAGAGCAACGCGGCGCCGAGACTCAAGCCGAGCACGGCAACCACGAGCAGCTCGTCCGCGCCGACGAGACTCATCAAAAGCCCAAGCACGGCAGCGGCGGCCGCGCCGTAGGACACCGCCGTCGGCAGCGGCTTAGGCGCAGCATCCTGGCGCAGAACGCGAAGCGGCGGCACGGTTCGTAACGTCAGCATCGCGGGCAGCGCGAACCCGGCGAGCACGGCGAGCGCGACGAGCACGCCGCTCACGGCGGGTGCTAACCCCGGCGCCGGCAGCTCGATCTCGATGAGGTCGCTCACGAGGCTGCCGAGCCCGAGCTGCGCGAGAAACCCGAGCGCGCTGCCGGCAAGCCCCGTCGTCACGCCGATGAAGCCGAGCTCGAGCAGCGTTGCCGTGAGCACGAGCGACTGTTTCGCGCCGAGACATTTCAGGAGCGCGACACCATCGACCTGCGTCGCGGCATAGCGGCGCGCCGAGACGGCCACGGCCGTCGCTACGAGCAAGAGCGTGATCATCGACGCGAGACTCAAGAAACTCTCGGCCCGCTCGATCGAGCGCTGAATCCGCTCCTCCGCGCGGCCGGCCGTCTGCACGAGCTCGCCGGGTCGACGGGCGTCTTCGAGCCATTGCTCGAAGCGCTCCACGTCCGCGGGCTCGCCGGCGAAAAGTTGCGCCCAGCTTATGCGGCTGCCGGGCCGGACGAGCTCCGTAGACTCGAGATCCGCGAGATTCATGAGCAGCGAGGCCGCGAACGTATCGAAGCCCAGCGACTGATCGGGACGGTGCTTGAGGACGCGCTCGATGGCAAGCTCGCGCGCGCCCACGCGGAGCTGGTCGCCGACGTCCGCGCCGAGCCGCGCGAGCAGCGCCGCCTCGGCCCAGACCCCGCCCGTCGCCGGGCCGCTCGTCGTCGCGTACGCCGCCGAATCAAGCCCATCGGCGATGCGCACCTGACCGCGCAGCGGGTAACGGTCGCTCACGGCGTAAAGACTCGCGAGCTGACTCGAGTCACCGAACAGCACGACGGTGGCGAAAGACGCGACTTGCGCAGTCACGAGCCGCCGCCGCTCGGCCTCGGCGAGATACTCGGGATTCAACGGATCGTTGGCTCGCAACCGCAGATCGGCAGCCAGCGCGCCCGCGGCCTCGCGCTCGACACTCGCGCGCACGCGATCGATGAAGAAGCCGACGCTCGTGATCGCAGCGACCGCCACCGTCAGCGCCAGCATGAGCACGGTCAGCCGGCCCGCACGCAGGCCGCGAATCCAGCTACGCGTGGCGAGGCGCCAGGCTTTCATACGGCGAGGTCTCCTGGTTCGGGGCGACGCATGAGTGAGATCCAGTCACCGCGGCGCGGTCGATTATCGCACGCTCGCGAACCCATTCGCGCGACACGGCTAGACAATTCTTAATAATCCCGCATGTATCTGGATGACACTCCGAAGCATCTATCTTTATGTCGATCAACCGAGGATGCTTCAATGACCACTACACTAAAATGGATTTCATCTGTCGCCGTCGCAACGGCGGTCTCCCTAACCTCCTTCTTGAGCAGCGCCACAGATCTCGCTGTCCACGACGCACCTACGAAGACAGTGAAGGCGTGGGATCTCGATCTCGCGAATCCCACGGACGTGCAAACGCTCTACCGGCGCCTGCAAGACGCGGCGAGCGACGTATGCCGAGCGGAAGCACGGCGGCATTGGAAAAGTACGAGACGTAGGGAGCCGATGCGGTGGACCGAACATTGCGTAACAGACGCCGTCGACGGGGCGGTGCGGGACATCGCTCATCCGCGGCTCGCCGCGCTCCACATACGGGAGGCGGTCGCGCGGAGCGACTGAACCGCTCGGCCGCCACGCAACCGCGCTTCGGCGATCGGCGTATCGATCGCTCAGCGCAACGTCTTCGCAACGCGAAAGCCCAGATAGTTTCGGCCTCGCAGCGTCGCAGGATAGGGCGCACCGCGTCTGGCCGAGCGCTGCATGTACGGATTGCTCATGAAGGTGCCGTTGCGAAAAACACGGTTGGCGCAATTGCCTTCCTTGTTCGCGGAGCCATCCAACGGCGTATGGGCGCGGTCCGCTTCGTAACAATCTTCGGTCCACTCGAAGACGTTGCCGTGCATGTCGTAGAGGCCGAACGCGTTCGGCGGGAAAGACGCGACGGGTGCCGTCTCGTTCACCCAAACGTCGCGACCTTCCGCTTTGCCGCCGAGCTCGCCGCCGTCGACGCCGAAGTTGCCGTAGTCGTGATCGAGCTCCGTTCCCCACGGAAACGCCGTCGTGGTCCCCGCGCGTGCCGCGTATTCCCATTCGGCTTCCGAAGGCAGGCGATACGCATCGTCCTCGCCCGTCTTGGCGTTGAGCCACCCGACAAGCACCTGCGCGTCGTACCAACTTACGCCGACCACGGGCCGCGTGCCGCGGCCCCAATCTCTGTAATCGGGATTCGCCTCACCATCGGGGCCCGTTCGAAGCGCCGTGTCGACGGCGATGCCGTCGCACCAATGATCGCGCACGCACGCCTCCCATTGGTCCCAGGTCACCGCAGTCGTCGCCATCGCGAACGCACGCGCGATCGTGATTTCCCGCTGCGGCTCGTTCTCACGTCGCAACGGTTCGTCGGGCGGCGATCCCATCATGAAATGGCCGGGCGGCAGAACCATCATCTCTGGGCAATTGCGGCACTCTCTGAACGTCTGTCCGGGCTGCCACGCGTCGGCGGCCGGCTTCTCGGTCTGGCCGGGTGCCGACCGAAACACCAATAGCGCGCTGATCGTCACGCCGATCATGAATAGGTGCCGTGACCGCTTCATGTGGGGGATCATGGGCACCCTCGGGCGCGCCGGTCAAGCAACCTCCTCGGCCGCCCGCTATGCTCATAGGGTCTGATCGTTTACGGGGATCACGATGAGCAGGCTAACGACGACTTCGTCGATCGCGATCGTGAGCTCAATCGCGGCCGGCTGCACCGCTCCGGAATCCGCATGCGATCGAGCCTGCCTCATCGACATCGCGGATGGCTACTTCGCGGCGGTTGCTGCGCACGACCCCGCTAAGACGCGTCTGTCCGACGAGGTCGCGTTCGTCGAAAACATCACCGCGCTCACGCCGGGCGAAGGCCTTTGGGCGTCGGCGGCGGGTCTTGCCACGGGATTCCGCATCTACGTACCCGATGAGGCGGAAGGCACCGTCGGCATCATGACGGTGATCGACCGACAAACGGCGCGCGGTGTGGTGCCGGCGCAGCTCGCCGTGCGCCTCAAGATCCGGGGCGGACAAATCACGGAGGCCGAGCACCTCGTGGTGAACGTTGCGAGCGAGGAGGAGCTCAAGCGCCTCGAAGCGCCACGCCCCAATCTCACCGCCACGGTGCCCGAGCGAGAGCGCCTGCCGCGCGCCGAGCTCACCGCGATCGCGACCTCGTACTACGACGCGCTCGTCGCAAGTGACGGCAATCTCGCTCCCTTCGCGGACGACTGCGAGCGTCAAGAGAACGGCATGATCACCGCCGGGCCGGGACTCGCGCCGGCGCCGTTCGACAGCGTCGACGTCGATGGCCGCCCGCCTCCGCCGGTCGCGCGCGATTGCGCCGGGCAAATGAGCTCCCGCCGCTTCGCGTATATCGACGGCATCGATAACCGTCGGATCTTCGCCGTCGATCCGGTCCAGGGTCTCGCGATGGGACTTTCGCATTTCCGCCAATCGATGAACCGCGGCCCGCAACTCATGATCGCGGCCGACGGGTCGCGCGTGATGTGGGAGGAGCCTCGAGACCCGTACGATCTACCGGCGGCACACATCTTCAAGATCACGGACGGCCAAATTCACGAGGTGGAAGCGATCGGCATCTTCGTGCCCTACGACTCGCCGACCGGGTGGGAGTAGCCCCGAGCTAGCACGATTTCACCGCCAAGCCACATCCGGCGATTGGGCGGCTCAATCCGGAATCTCGGGCTCGACGAGCCGCGCGAGGTGATCGAGCGATTCCTGCCAGCCGAGATAGCAGAGCTCCGGAGGGATCACCTCGGGAAGGCCTTCCTGCACCACGTTGAGCTCCGTGCCGCACGAGACTTCCCTAAGGGTGACGCTCGTCTGCATCTCGCCCGGCAGGTTCGGGTCGTCGAACTTGTCCGTGTAGCGGAGCCGTTCGTTCGGCACGAGCTCGAGATACGTGCCGCCGAAGGAATGGCCCTTCCCCGAGCCGAAATTCCGGAACGACATCTTGTAGGTGCCGCCGACTTTGGCGTCCAGACGATCGACCTTGCAGGTGTAGCCGTTAGGCGGCAGCCATCGGGCCATGGCCTCCGCATCGATAAAGGCACGATAGACTTTCGCTGGCTTCGCGCGCAGCACGCGGTGTAGGCGGACGGTGTTGGTGGGCATCGTGAGTCTCCTCTCGGATGTTTCGTTTTCGGTTCCGGTCATCACTTTGTCGAACGGCACTCGCGGGATTCGACAACCCGGACCTCGAAGCCGCCCTGGCCCGCGGCCCGGTGGATAGAAAGGCTACTTCCGGGCGCCGAGGCGCGCGAGCATCGCCGAGAGGTCTTCGGGACTGATGTAGAAGTGCTCGCATACGCGCCCCCAGAGCATCGCCGTGGGGACGTTGCGATCACCGCGCTCTTT
>DATCIQ010000089.1:0-9682 GCA_036507635.1 Gammaproteobacteria bacterium | reverse complement strand
GAGCATTACACCGACCTCGAGAGCGACGCGCTCGCCGCGGGAATGTCGAGCGACGAGGCGTGCCGCTACGCTCAGGCGTTGCTCGGCCGAGAGGAGTCGCTTGCGGCGGCGATACTGGCGCACGCGGAGCTGCTCGACTGGGGCCGTCGTTGGCCACGAGTCGCTCTATAGTTGCGATCGGCCGCGATGGTGTTTTCTCTGAACTGGCTGATCGTCTCGGGCTGATACGCCCTGCAATCACTTGCGACCCGTTCGGACCCGTCGACGCCTACGGTGCCGGGCGGTTGATCGCGAGCCAGTAGAACCCCGCCTGACGAGCGACTTCGGCGAGCGTATCGAAGTCGAGCGGCTTTACGATGTAGCTGTTCGCGCCGAGGTTGTAGCTGTTCACGATATCGCTATCTTCCTTGGAGGAAGTCATGATCACGATCGGAATGCGTCGCGTGCGCTCGTCGGCTTTGATCGCCCTGGTAACTTCGATGCCCCCGACGCGAGGCATCTTTAGATCGAGAAGGATGAGGCGCGGACCGCTATCGGTTCGATTCGCGTACTGCCCGCGTCGGAATACGTAATCCAGCGCTTCCTCGCCGTCCTTGACCCACGTAATGTTGTTGGCCACCTTTTGGTTCTTGAGGCCCCGCATCGTGAGCTCGGCGTCCAATGGATTGTCCTCGACCAGGAGGATGTCTACTTGATCAAACTCTTCCATCGGATGCTCCCTTCGGCAGGGTGAAATGAAACGTGGCGCCTTCGTCCAGCTTGCCGTCCGCCCAGACGCGGCCACCATGCCGCGTTACGATCCTGTGCACGAGCGCGAGGCCGACACCGGTACCCGGAAACTCGTGGTCATGGTGCAGGCGCTGAAACACTCCGAATAGCCTTCCCTGATAACGGCCGTCGAATCCTGCGCCGTTGTCGCGGACGAAATAAACATGTTCTTGCTGTTCGCTTATCCCGCCCACTTCGATAACTGGAGCATCTTTCTTGGAGGAGAACTTGATCGCGTTCGACAACAGATTGATCCATACCTGCTCGAAGAGACTTCGATCGCCCCGCGCGCGGGGCATCGAGCCCACGCGGAAGTCGATTTTGCGATTCTGTCCCGTATGGTTCAATCGCTCGAGGGCGTCCCTAACCAGCTCCGACATGTCCAACTCGGCTGGATCCAGAGCTTTTCGCCCGAGTCTCGAGAAGGCGAGCAAATCGTCGATAAGCCTTCCCATGCGTTCGGATTCGGCGGCGATGATACCAAGCTTGCGTGATGCTTCCTCGTCGAGCTGATGCTTATGGTCCTCCACGAGAAGCGTGCAGAAACCGCTGATCGCTCGTATCGGCGCGCGAAGATCGTGGGACACCGAGTAGCTGAAGCCCTCCAAGTCCTTATTGGCAGCTTCGAGCTGCGCCGTTCGAGCGGCGACACGCTCTTCGAGCTCCGTATTCAACGAGCGCAGGCGATTCTCGCTCGCATGCAGCGCTTCTTCCGTTCGTTCCCGCTCCGCGATCTCGCGCCCCAAGTGCAAGTTCGATTCCTCGAGGACCTGAGTGCGGTTCGCGATTTCCGACAACATGCCGTTGAACGCGTCGACGAGCACGCCGATCTCATCGTCGGTAGTTCTCGATGCCCGCGCGCTGAAATCGCGATCGTCGACCACTTTACGCGCAACGGAAGTGATCTCGCGTATCGGCCCGGTGACGCTCTTCTGCAGTTGTCGGGAAATCAAGACAGCGGCAAGGAGACTCAAGACCGCCACGGCCCCGACAATGCCGAGGTAATCGAGCAAGCGTCCGACTATCCCGTACCGGGCCTTGATATATACGGTTCCAAGAATCTCGCGATCGGCGACGATTCGTTTGAATAGCGTGAGCTCACCCCCTTTGATGTTATAGCCATCCAGGTCGGGCAGGTGTGGAAACGGGAGGCCGGCCTGCCCCGCGGCCTGGTACTCGGCAAACAGCGCGCCGGTCGCGGTGTAGATGGCCGCACCCATGATGTTCGGCTTGGCTTGCAGCAGCTCTAAGTATTCCTCGGCAGACTCGGCATCCTCGAACTCGAGAGCGGGCGCCGCGGCGAGACCGAGGATGTCCGCTTGCGCCGTGAGATCAGCCACCCATGTCAGCCTGAACGTATAAAGGTCATAGGTAACCATCGCGGCGCCGGTGATCAGGAGGGCAGACGCCGTGGTCGCAAGCACGAGCAACAATAACTTGCCGTGCACTGACGTCCGTTGGGCGACCATTGCTATCACTCCGGTGACCGATAAACGCGTTGGGCGACTGCGAGGAGCCTCGAGCTCAGCCTGATGCGGCTGAGCTCGGCGGCGTAGAGTGATACCTCGAAGCGCACGCGTTGCTCGTCGAGCGTGAAGTTGATGATGCTCCCTTGCGCCAGGGCACCCTCGGATTCCGTCACCGTCAATA
Organism: Gammaproteobacteria bacterium; assembly: GCA_036507635.1. GTDB lineage: Bacteria > Pseudomonadota > Gammaproteobacteria > Steroidobacterales > Rariloculaceae > DATBLZ01. Next base: position 7,264 of record DATCIQ010000089.1, on the reverse strand, counting down.
CCGGCAAGCGCTGAACCGTCGCAAACAGCTCGTCCAAACGGTTTCGCTCCTGCGCGCCGATGAAAAGGATCTGCAAGTCGTCGAGTCGATCGTCGAAGCCGACTCGCCGCACGTCGATGGGCCGGTCGTTGACGGTTCGGCCGATCGTTATTTGCGCGAGCTCCTGGGCGAGGGAAGCGGCACCGAATACGCCGATCGTCACCGGAGTCGGGGCATCGGTCGGCCGTGCGTCGGGCCACTCTACGTAGCCGGCAAATTTATATAGATAAGCGGCCTTGACGCTCTGCTCCGAGACGCGCAGCGTGCTCGGTCGGTCAGTGTCCGTCTGTTGCGCCCATGAGAAGCCGCAAGCAGCGAGAACTATGAGCACGAACGCGGCGGACCGTATCGAACCCGGCGCGAGTCGGAACGAGAGCTTGGCGGCGCGCACGCTAGTTACTCGGACGATTTCGAGCTAGGCGCGTCGAAAGGCGGTGCCGGGGCGGCCCTTCATCGTCGCGAGCCAGCTGCCGGTCTCAGCGGCGGACGAGGGGCGATGGATGAAGTACCCTTGCATCGCGTCGCAACCGAGCTCGCCGAGCACGTCGACTTGCTGCGGTGTCTCGACGCCCTCCGCGATGGTTCTTATCCCCAGCGACTTCGCGAGCGTAATGGTTGCCTGAACGACGAGACGATGCCGGCGGTTGGACGCGAGATCACGCACGAAGCTTCGATCGATCTTGAGAACATCCACGGGCAGCTGGGACAGCACCTTGAGCGACGAATGCCCGGTTCCGAAGTCGTCGATCGCGACCGTGATGCCGGCGTCGCGGAGTCGTCCCAGGATGATACCTACGTGTCGGGGATCGGCCATGACCATGCTTTCCGTGACTTCGAGCTCGAGACGCGGCGTTCCGGCGCCCAAATCGCTCACCACGCGCAGCACCTCGTCTGCGAACTCTTCGCGTTTGAGTTGGAGGGCCGATACGTTGACGGCGACGCGCGAATTGACGCCTGCCGGCCCTCGAAACCACTCGGCGCTCTCCGTCAGCGCCCGCCTGATGACCCATAAGCCCACTTCGTTGATGAGGCCGAGCGATTCGAGCATCGGAACGAACACATCCGGCGTCACCGATGCATCCGGCCACCGTAATAAGGCCTCGACCCCGTCCACCTGTCCCGTTCGGATACCCACCTTGGACTGATAGTTCAACACGAACTTCTGTTGAGCGACGGTCGCCCGTAGAGCATTCGTGAGGCTCAGCCGCTCGGAGGCGACGACATTCATATCCGGGCGGTGCCGCAGGTATTGCTCTCCGGCCTGCTTCGCGTGATCGAGGGCCGTTTGAGCGTGGTGCAAGAGGGCTTCCGCGTTGCGCCCGTCTTCGGGGAATTGCGCAAAGCCGGCTCGCACCGATATGCGCAGGTCCTGATCGCCGACGGTGAAAGGCTTGTCGAACAGAAAGCCGACGCGTTCGCGCAACACGGTCGTCGCAGCCGAGGCCTCGCAGGTATCGTGGGAAGCTACGGCATACCGTCCGCCGCCGAGGTGACACAGCGTATTGGAATCGCGAAAGACGTTCTTCATTCTCTCCGCGACCAGTTGCAGCACGAGATCACCGGCGTGATGGCCCAAGCCGTCGTTGATGACGGTCAAGCCCGCGATGTCGAACACCAACAACACGAGCCCGCCGCTCTCGCGCTCGGCGGCCTTGATCATCGCGTCCAGGCGCTGCACATAGAGAGAACGGTTCGCGAGCGCCGTCAAGGTATCGAAGTACTCGAGGTACTCGGCGCTCTCCTTGCTGTGCAGGTACTGAAGGGAGAACGTGATGTTGCCCGTGACCTGCCGCAGCAGGGCGAGCTCCGTTTCTCCCAACGCGTGTGTCTCGTCTGCATGCAGGAGCGTGACACCGATGGGCGTGCCGTCCATGACGAGCGGCAGCGCGATGCACGAGCGCAACCCCATTCCGAGCAAGACCTCGCGGTCCGGCACGTGAACGGCGGAGTCGCTCAGATCCGGCACGACGACAGGCTCGGCAGTGGCCATCGCCCGACCGACGGGCCCGGCGCCGTCCAACGGTTCTCGGTGTGGACGCTTTGCCTCCGCCTGGCGGCTGCTCACGGCGCGGCGGACGATGACGCCGCTATCCGACCCATCCGGCGACCGCAGGTAGACCGTGGCCATTGCGTATCCGCCGATTTGCACGGCCAGCCGACACGCTTCGGCGAGCAGCTCGCCGCGGTCTCGAATCCTCACGATTGCGGAATTCGCACCGCTTAAGAAACGTATGGCACGATTCAAACGGGCGATGCGCGCCTCCTGGACCTTGCGGCCCGTGACGTCGCGGTCCACACCCCTGAAGCCTCGCAGTTCCCCGTCTTTCCCCTTGAGCGCGGCCATTTTTCTTTCCAGCCAGCGTGTCCTGCCGTTGCGGTGCACCCACCGCAAAGTCAGGGGTTCCGCAGAGTCGGCGGCGGCTTCGGGCTCGCCGAGCGCGGCCTCCAACGCTCCGCGGTCGGCCGGCTCGACGTAATCGAACATGGGTCTGTTCAAGAGCTCGTGATGCGTGAAGCCCAAGATGTTGAGCACGCTCGGGCTCGAAAACGTGAATCTGCCTTTGCCGTCGCATTCCCAAATCCAATCGGCCGATGTATCGATGATGTCCTGTAGGCGCGATTCGCTCTTGCGCAGCATGTCCTCGGCGACATCTCTGGCTTTGGCCACCTCATACTGGCGTATCGCGGCGCGTATCGCCGGAACGAGGCGCCTCAAGTTTTCCTTGAGAACGTAGTCCGAAGCGCCGGTTTTCAGCGCGTCGATTGCGCGCTCCTCACCGATTGTGCCGGAGACGAAAACGAAGGGTACTGCGGGCGCTTCCGCGCGCGCGATCTTGAGGGCGGCCAGTCCGTCGAATCGCGGCAGCGAGAAGTCGGACAAGATCAATTGCGGCAGGAACTCGGCGAGCGCCGTGCGAAATTCGTGCTCGTCGGCGACGACACGATGCAGGACGTTCAGGCCGTCGACCTTCAGTCGGTGCAGTATGAGCTCGACATCCGATGCGTTATCTTCCAGCATCAAGATCCGGATCGGCGCGTTTGTTTCGGCAGTTGCGGGTGCCGTGCTCAGAACTCCCATACAGACGCTCCGAGACTACAGCGCCGGATTTCGAGCGCACCGAGCTCGCGGTGTGCCGAGCCGATGCTCATATGCAGCAGGTGGGCCGCACCTTGTAGGGCCGCGACGCCGCTCATTGCCGGCGCGGCCAGCAGAAGGACGTGGCTTTCATTTCGGACCAGTCCAGGCACAGGACACCCTAGTTGGCGAAGGTGCTTAGCCAATATATTGAGTCTGAGCCTCGCAAACTAGCCTGTTCGGTCCCCGAGGTACCCGACGCAGGTCACGTTTCTCGGCGGCCCGTCGAGGCGCTTTACGGTTGTGTGAACCCTGCGGCATGTAACTTTTCCCTTTCGCTGCCGGTATCAAGCATAGGACACCGCGAAAACGCGGCCAGGGGCACGGTGACGACATCGAGCGACACGGAGCTGATGCGCGAGGTTCGCGGCGGACATACGGCCGACATGGTCGCGCAGATGACGAACCTGCTCGTCACCTTCGGGGGCCTGAGCGCCGACATTAGCCACATTCGTTGGGCATCCCTGGGCACCCGAGTCGCCGGTTCGCCCGCGGAGGAGTAGAATCGTCCATTAATTGCCGGTGAAGGCTTCATGGCGCGAGCTCCGCTCCTCTGTATTCTCGCCCTCACGGTTGCGGCGTGTGCCACGTCGAGCCCACGCCGCGCCGCGCTCACTGAGGCGGAGCTCTTGTCGGGAGCGGCCATAGCCGTCGCCCCGGCGCCGGCACCAATCTCTCGCGAAGACGCTTTCTCTCTCGATGAGGAAATGCGTGCTTTCGTCGCCGCACAAATCGGGGACAGCCGTACACAGGACGTGATCCTTCATAAGCTGCTGGCCGGAATGAAGGACATTGGCCTTCTCTCGTTGGACTACACGCCGAGCACAACGCGCACGGCGCGCGCGACTTTTCATGAGCGGCGCGGCAATTGCCTTTCCTTCACGATGTTGTTCGTAGCTCTTGCTCGCGAAGCCGGTCTTCAGACGACCTTCCAGATCGTCGACGTCCCGCCTACGTGGGTCAACGAATCCGACTTGGTGGTCATCGGCAACCATATCAATGCTTGGGTCGATTTGCCGGGGACGGATTACATCGTCGATTTCAATTTCATGGATTACAGCAGTCAACATTCGCGGCGTGACGTGACAGACGGCCACGCGCTCGCGCTTTTCTACAATAACTTGGGCGCCGAGGCGCTGATCCGCAAAGAATATGATCTCGGCTTTCGCTACTTTAGGCAGGCGCTCGCCACGGAGCCGCGTGTCGCGGGCGCATGGACCAATCTCGGGCTGTTGTACTCGCGCCTCGGGCGGTATGAGCATGCCGAAGCGGCCTATCTGCAAGCGTTGGCGGCGGACTCTCGCGATCGAACGGCATTGACGAATCTTGCGAGTCTGCACACGGCGCTCGGCAACCAGGAGCTCGCGGAAGCCTACCGCGCGCGTATACGCGGTTACCAACAGCGCAACCCGTATTATCACTATGCAATCGCGCGCGACGCTTTTGGGCAACGCCGGTTCGAGGACGCCTTGGCCGCACTCAAGCGAGCCGTGCGCTTGAAGCGCGACGACCCCGAGTTCTACTATCTGCAAGGTCTCGTGCATCTCGAGCTCGGCCAACGGCCGAGCGCCGCAACCAGCTTTATTCGGGCCAGAGATCACGCGGGCACCGGTGAGACCAGGGACGAATACGACGCGAGGATTAGGGCGTTGGCGCAGGAATCCTTGTAGCTCCGACCAATCATCGCGAGCGAAGCTCGCTCCTACAGCTGTATCGTCCCGGCGAGGCCGAAATGCCGTCTTGAGAACTGCGTCATTACAGACATAATCTGTCGTGGGGGATGATCCGACCTCATGCATTCACGGAGACTGTCGATGCGCAAGGAAACGTCGTTGCTGGGGGTCGTGTGGTTGTTTGCTGCGGCGAGCGCGTTCGCAGCCAATCCCATACAAGGCGAAGTCGAGATCGAGGCCGCGACCAGAGTCGATCGCAATGCCGGTCTCTGGCTCGACGGCCAATATATGGGATTCGTCAAGGATCTCGAGGGCAGCGGCCGGCTCGTGCTCGTGCCCGGCGAGCACCGCCTGCTCTTCAAGCTCGTCGGATTCGATGACATCGCGACCACGATCGTCGTCGAGCCCGGCGAGCAAAAGCGTTATCGCTTAAGTTTGTCTCCCGCGGCGAACTTGAGCTATCCGGAGAAGGCAAACACGGCGCGCTTGCGAGTCTCGGTGAAGCCCGAGGAAGCCGCGATATTCATCAACGATGCCTATGCGGGCCACACCGACCGCTTCGACGGACGTCGAGGCATGCGCCTGGCACCGGGCACCTATCGATTCACGATCGCGCTTCCCGGCTACGAATCGTTCGAGACCGAGCTCACGCTACGCGCCGGCCAGGACTACGAGATCAAGACGGAGCTCGCGGCAGGAAGCCTCGAGAATCAGGCCGGAGCGTTGACGGCAATGATGCCGGACGACACGCGCACGCAGTAACGAGTCTTGCGCTCCGACGATCGCGCTGCCGGTAGGGTGCACGAGACGCAGGAAGCTCGACGCGGAACGCAAGTTCTAGAGCGGTTGCGCGAGCGGCCGCCGGCGCTCTGGCACGCGGGCGAGCAGGTCGAGGACGTCACTTCGCATCCCGCGTTCGCGGGCGGTGTCCGGACGCTCGCCGATCTCTACGATCTCCAATGGCGTGACCCCGACGTCTCTCTCTACGACTCGCCGACCACCGGCCGCAAGGTCGCACGCTCCTTCCTGATCCCGAAGACGCACGACGAGCTCGAGAGCATAAGCCGCGCGATGAGAATTCCCGCTGTGCATACTTGCGGCATGATGGGCCGGGCGCCGGACTACCTCAATCGGGCCATCACGGGCTTCGCGGCGGGAGCCCCGTTCTTGGCTCAAGCCGATCGGCGGTTCGGCGACAACGCAGTGCGCCACCACGAGCGTTTGCGCGAAAGCGATGCCAGTCTCACGCACACTCTGATTCCGCCGCAAGCCAATCGTGCGCAAACCTCGAGCGGCCAAGCCGACCCCTTTCTCGCGGCCCGCGTCAAGCAGAAATCCGATGCCGGCATCGTGATCCGGGGCTGCCGCATGCTTGCGACGCTGCCGATCTCCGACGAGCTCATGGTGTTCCCCTCGACGTTGCTCAAAAGCTCCGAGCAAGACGCGCCGTACGCGTTCGGCTTCGTGATTCCGAACGACACGCCGGGGCTCAAGTTCATCTGCCGCGAAAGCGTCGACTACGGGGCTCGCACTTCGATCACCCGCTCGGCTCGCGGTTCGAAGAAATGGATGCCGTGGTGGTTTTCGACGACGTCTTTGTGCCGTGGGAAAACGTATTCCTTTATCGCGACATCGAGCACTGCAACCTTGCGTACGCGCGGACCGGCGCCGTGGTCCACATGGCTCACCAGGTCGTCGTCAAGAACATTGCGAAATCCGAGTTTATGCTCGGCCTCGCTGCCTTGCTCGTCGATTCGATCGGCATCGAAGGGTTCCAGCACGTCCAAGAAAAGCTCGCGGAGATTTGGGTGAGCCTCGAAACGATGCGCGCGTTCCTACGCGCCATCGAGAGGTACTATCAGGCGGCGCGAGCGGAGGCCTTCGACCGGATCCCTCTGTTTCGGCTCGCTTGGGATGCCTCGCTCTCGGCCTTCGGCTCGCGGCAGGTGCTCTATGAGTGCTTCTTCTTCGGCGATCCCGTGCGCATGGCCGGCGCGCTCGTTGCGGGGCACGGCCGGCAGATCCGCGAGCTCGTCGAGAAAGTCCGCAGTTTCGTGCAACGCGCGAAGGACGACGCGTTCTCGAGCGGTGATTGATGGGGGAGCTCCACCGCCAGTCGGCCGGCGAGCTCGTGGCGGCGCTGCAAAGACGCGAGCTCCGCGCGATCGACGTGACGGAACACTGCCTCGAGCGGATCGCGGCGCGCGAATCCGTCATTCACGCCTGGGTCTCGCTCGATCCCGCATACGCCAGGGAGCAAGCACGCGCGCTCGATGCGGCTCCGATCCGCGGCCCTTTGCATGGCGTGCCGATCGGCGTGAAAGACATCATCGATACCGCGGATTTCCCCACGCAATATGGCTCACCGATCTATCGCGATCACTGTCCCGCGCAGGATGCCGCCTGCGTCGCGTCC
>DATCIQ010000088.1:0-10925 GCA_036507635.1 Gammaproteobacteria bacterium | reverse complement strand
GGCGAGCTTTTGCTCCGTGGGGTACACACCTTCGACCTGACCGACGTCCTCGATCATGAACCGCAACGTCGCGTCGACGAGATTGCGATACAAGCGCCCGCGCCGAATTCCGATCGGCAGCACGACGTCGGCGACCTCGCGGACGACGCCGGCCGACAGCGCCGACGCGGAACGCACCAAGCGTTCGGGCAGCGACAGCGCGTAGTGAACGGCGGGCCGCTGGCCCAGCGAGCGAAGCTTATCCCTGACCCTCACGCTCGCATGCTACCGCGTTCGGAGCGAGCCCGGGTGCTGAGCCGGTAAACCGCCGCCGTCTCGCGCACGCGGAGGGCTTTCTCGTCGACGTGCACGACCACTTGATAGTGATCCGCGGCCGCCGCCGGCGCGAACCCGCGGCCCCGGGCGAACGCACGCCCTGCGCGTCCTCAGCACTCCCACTGCCGCTTGCGAGATACGACTTCGCGACCACGACGAGCGCGTCGGCCTGCTGCGCGTGCCAGCCGTTCGCGGCAAACTCGGCGCCGTTCGCGACCTCGCCCGCTTCGACCGCGCGATCGACGGCACGCACGATCACTTCACCCTCCTCGACCGGCACCTCGACCGTGATCGTCAATGTGCCTCGGGCGGGGTTCCGCCACACCGACAGCGACCGGCGCTCCCACGCGCGCCGTGCCACGTCCACGGAGTCGCGCGCAACGTTGCGGATTTGCCGGCAGCGCTCCTCGACTTGAGCTGCTGTTGCTTGCAGCGCATACGCGAGCAGCAAATCCTCGTCGTGCCCTTGCGCGGCGCGTGTCGGCGCGCGGACTTTGGAGTACGAGAGCTGCCCATCCGCGAACGCCGCGGAGATCGCGGGCAAGCCGCGCAGCGCCTGCGCCGTGCGCACCTTCTCGCGCGCGGCCGAGAGCGTGAGGCCGCAGCGCCATGCGAGCCATTCGGCGCAACTGCGAGAGCTCCATTTCGCCCAGCCCATGCGATCGTCGAACTCGCGCACGAGCAAGAGCATATGGAGTTCCTGTGGCACACAGTGCGGCACTCGACGGACTGGCCGCGGCGCTCTGGCTGTCCCGCGAGTATCGCAGCGACATCGAGCCGTTATAAAGTCGGCAAAGAACGTCATCCGGGAGGCGACATGGCTACTAAACATTATGAAGGCGGCTGTCAGTGCGGTGCGGTTGCATACGAGGTGGACGTCGACATCGACCAGGCGATGACGTGCAACTGCTCGCGTTGCCAGAAGCTTGGATCCGTGATGGCGTTTGCGCCGCGCGACAGCTTCAAGCTCAAAAAAGGCGAAGACGCCGTGACGGAGTACCGGTTCAACAAGAAGCAGATCAGCCATTTGTTCTGCAAGACGTGTGGGATCGAGAGCTTCGCCTACGGCGCGATGCCGGACGGTTCCCCGGTGGCTGCGATCAACGTCAATTGCCTCGAGGGCGTCGACCCGCGGGAGCTCAAGACGCAGCATTTCGACGGGAGGAGCGTGTAGGGTAATGATCCGCCGGAGAGCTAGGGAAAGAATCGCGAGCGAAGCTCGCTCCCACCAAAAGTCGTTCCCACCAAGATCAGCGGCTGACGAGACGCTCCGCGCGCGCCACGATCGAGCGGTCGGGGCCCGCGAGCGTCAGCGCTTTGCGCGCCATCATCTCGGCTTGTGCGTCGTCGCCGTCGGCGGCCTTGACCTCGGCGAGCTCGATCCATAGCAGCGGGTTGTTCGGGTCGATGCGGAGCGCCCGCTCGATCGAAGCGGCAGCCTCGGCGTAGCTGCCGGACGCGCGCGCGTCGCGGCCCTGCTCGAGCAACGCAACGCTCGCGGCGTTCTCCTCGCGCGGCGGGATTTTGGCTTCGGGCGCCTCCGGCGGACGGTCGGGCACTGCGACGCGCGACTGCGACTCTCGCTCGGGCCTTTCGTAGGGCTCGAACACCGTGCAGCCCGCGGCGCCGAAGGAAAGCAGCACGACCAAGACGAGCGATTTCAATTCAGGCGATTGCGTAGCCACTGGCGGACTCTCGAGCCGATCCTCGTTTTGTTGCTGCCGCATGCTACCGCTTTCGGCGGCACGTCGGGCGCGGTCATCGCGATTTTGACGGCGTCAGGGCAGCGCTCGTCGGTCGCGAGGCCCGTCCGGTAGTCGATCCACACGGTCTCGGCGCCCGCGGGCGGCGGAGGGTTGTAGGAATTCGCCTCCAAACCCGCGACGATGCGCGCCCAGATCTGCGCCGCGCCCGTGCCGCCCGTCAAACCCACCGCCTCGTTGGCGTCGTTGCCGACCCAGGTCACGACGAGGTGATCGGCGCTGAAGCCCGCGAACCAACTGTCGCGAAGGCCGTCCGACGTGCCCGTCTTGCCGGCCGTCGTCAAGCCCCGCGGCAGCTGCGCGCGCGCGGGTCGGCCCGTGCCGCGCTCCATGACCTGCACAAGGCCCTGATTCAATGCGTAGACCGAGACCGGATCGGCGACTTGCTCGATTGCGAGCGCATAACGCTGCACGGTGTTGCCTTCGGCATCGACGACGGCGCGCACCGTCTTAAGCGGCACGCGGAATCCGCCGTTCGCGAGCGTGTTGTAGATCTGCGTGACGTCGAGCGGCGTCAATTCGATCGCGCCCAGGAGCAGCGACGGGTAGGGCTTCGGCGCCTGCGCGAGACCGAGCCGCGTCAACACGTCGCCGACGGGCTCGAGCCCGACGTCGAGCCCCAAGTGCACGGTCGCGAGGTTCAGCGATTCCGCGAGCGCGCGCGCGGCCGTGACCGTGCCGTGCACCTCATTGTTGAAATTCGCCGGGGTCCAGCTCGTGCCGTTGTCGAGCGGCACCGTGATCGGCACGTCCTCGACTTGGGTTGCGAGCGTGTGCCGGCCCGACTCGAGCGCTGCGAGGTAGACCACCGGCTTGATCAGCGAGCCCACTTGCCGCTTGGCATCGAGCGCGCGGTTGAAGCCGTCGTAGCCGATGCGGCGGCTCCCGACGAGCGCTCGTACCTCGGCATTGTGCGGATTGGTGACGATGACGGCGCCTTCGAGCGCGGGGCGCCCGCTTTGCAAGCGATCGAGCTCCTCGACGAGCACTTCCTCTGTGGAGGCCTGAATCGTCGGATCGAGCGTCGTGTAGATATTGAGGCCGCGCGCCTGCAAGTCGTCGTCGGCGTAGTCGCGCCGCAGTTGGCGGCGCACGAGGTCGAGAAACGACGCGTAATAAGCGCTGCGCCGTGTGTTCGCGGTGACGACGCCGAGCTCGCGGCCTTTCGCGCGCAAGTGCGCTCCGGTGTCGATGATGCCGAGCACGAGCATTTGGTTGAGCACGAGGTTGCGGCGCGCGAGCGCGCGCTCCGCATTGCGGCGTGGATCGTAGAACGACGGGCCGCGCACAACGGCGATCAAGAGCGCGATCTCGTGGAGCTCGAGCTCGGTCACGGGCTTGCCGAAATAGAAGCGGCTCGCGAGCCCGAAACCGTGAATCGCGCGCGCGCCGTCCTGGCCCAAGTAGATCTCGTTGACGTAGGCGAGCAGAAGCTCTTCCTTGTCATGCTTTAGCTCGAGCGCGAGCGCCATGAAAGCTTCGCTGATCTTGCGGCGCCACGTGCGGTCCGTGGTGAGAAAATAGCTGCGCACGAGCTGCTGGGTCAGCGTGCTGCCGCCCTGGCGGATTTCCCCGCTGCGTAAGTTTACGAGCGCGGCGCGCAGCACCGCGCGCAAGTCGATGCCTAAGTGCTCCTCGAAACGCCGGTCCTCGACGGCCTTGAGCGCGTCGGTCAAGAGCTTCGGCACTTCGTCGGGTCCGAGAATGATGCGGTCTTCACCGTGCGTGGGAAACACGCTGCCGATCAGGAGCGGATCGAGCTCGGCGATCGCGACGGCGCTGCCCGAAGCATCTTGCACGGAAGCGACGCGACCGTTCGCGAACGCAACACCCAAGGTTTGCTCGGGAACGTGCTTGCCTTCGTATTCGAAGCCGCGGCGCCCGACCTCGATGCGGTTGCGCTCACGGCGAAACATGCCCGGCGCCGGCGCCCCCGAGACGCCGCGGTAGCCGAGCCGATAGAGCTCGACGAGCAAATCGTCGGCCGACAGCCTGCGGCCGCCGTAGATCTCGAGGGGCGCCGCATAGACCTGCGCCGGCAAGTCCCAGCCGCGTGCGTCGAACGTGCTCGTGACGATCCAGCTCAACCAGCCGGCGTAGCCGATGACGACTAGGACCGCTGCGGCGACGGCATAGACGAGGATGCGTCTTAAGCGTCGGGGGCGTCTGCTGCGTTTCAAGGTTGAGCGGCCTGCTAATCCCGCAACCGATCGAGCAAGCGTTCCTCGAGCCGTTCGCGCAGGCGGTCTTGAACTTCGTCGCGCACGCGCTCTTGGATGATCTGGCCGAAGTCGGGCCGTATCTCGGCGGCCGTAACGGGGCCGCGGATCGTGAACGGGATCGAGCCGCCAATGAGCCGGTCCATGGAGTCGCAACGCGGGATCGTGATCGGATTGGTGAGCTTGGCGCGCAAGTCGTAGTCGAGCGTCTGCTCGGCGAGCACGAGACGGCCGCTGCCCGTGACGTCCACGAACGCCGCGCGCGCGAGCAACTCCGGGCTCGTCGCGACGCCGTTCTCGACGGTCGCGTTCGCTTGGATGAGCTGGTACGCGGTTTGCTTCGGCTGCTCCGGCGGCGCGGGCACCTGTTGCAGCGCGTTGTATGCCTGGCACAAGACGTGGCCGAGATTGAAGCCGTCGATGGCGCCGTCGCTGAGAGCGAACCCCATCGTACCTCTGGCACTGCGCAAATTGTCGGTCACCGTCGGGCCGCGGCCCGTGAGATCGATATCGAAGCTGCCCGTGCCGCTGAAATTCGCGTCGCCCACGAGCGCTTCGATGATCGGCGTCAACTGCAAGCCTGCGGCGCGACCGCGGAGCGTCATCGTCGGCTCCGCGCCCGTGGCGTCGACGTACATGCCGCCCATGAACTCGCCGCCATAGAGCTTCGCTTGCGCTGAGTCGATCGTCGCTTTGCCGCCGCCGATTGCAAGCCGCGTCGCGACGTCCTGAAACCGCAAGTTCGCGAGCTTCAAGTCGCCGACGCGTGCTTGGCCCTCGATGCGAAACGCATCGAGCGGCTCGGGCTTGAGCTCGATGTCGCCGGCGGTGCGCTCGCCATCGGCGGCTTCCTCGGCCGGCGGCGGCACGTAGCGGTCGACGTCGACCTGGTCCGCGCTCAAATCGAAGCGGTAGCTCGGGCTCGCGAAATTCGCGACCGCGAGCGTGCCTGTGATCGTCGAGTCGTCGAGCTTCACGCTCAAGCTCTCGAAGCTGCCGTTGTCGGCGTCGACGTTGAAGCGCGCAGCGACGGTGGCTTGCCGCAGCACGGCGGGATCCGACGTCTGCGGCACAGGTTGACCGAAGCGCTGCAGGAGGTCGCGCGGCGAGAATTGCGCGAGGCGCACGTCGCCCGCGACGCGCGGCCTCGTCGTCGCAGCCGCGACGGTTGCGTCACCGGAAGCGCTCAACCCGAAAGCCTCGAGAGCGAGCGGACCGAACGTCGCCGTATCGGTGGCGGCGTCGTAGTTGAAACGCGTGTCGACGGCGAGCACGCCGATCTCGTCGGGATCGACGTTCTCCGGCAGGTAATTCTCGACGAGGCCGGCCACGGCGCTCGGCGGGAACCGCGACGTCTTGACGGTGCCGCTCAAGCTCGGGCCGCTCGCGGACGGTGCGATCGTGACTCCGCCCGTCACGGTGCCGCCCAAAAGCTCCGCGTCGATATTGCGAAACGAAGTGCGGCCGCTCTCGAGATCCGTCTCGACGGACGCGCGCAGCGACAATGCCCTAAGCTCGCGCGCATCGATGGATTCCGGCAGCAGGCTCGCGGCGAGCACATAGAGCGCTTCGGATGGAGTGAAGCGCGGCACGGCGAGAGTCGCGCTCAGGATGTTCGCGTCGATGTCGCCCTCGCCCGTGATTTGCACGCCGAGCGCGCGCGCGTCGAGGTTCGCGACGCTCGCCTTGAGCTCGTTCGGATGCGCGTCGAAGGTTGCCATGAGCTCGACGGGACCGAGCTCTTGCGGATCGACGCCGGCCGGCGGGCTCATCGCGGCGAGGGTCAAGAGATCTACGGCGGAATCGGCGGCCAAATGCACCGAGCCCGTCAAATGCGGCGCATCGATGAGCGTTTCGCCCGCGATCTCCCAGTCGGCGCCGACGGTGTTCGCGGACGTCGTGAGCCCCGTAATCGCGAGCGATTGCGCGCTCGCGTCGTAGCGGAGCGTTTCCCACGCGAGCTCGAACGTCTGACCGTCCGGCCAGAGCGCGGCATGCACGATACGCGCATCGGCCGATACGCCCGTCGCCTCAAACCCGCTGTCGCTGCCGAGGCTCAAAAATCCGAACGCCGCGCTGCCCGACGCGCGCTCGTCGTCGGCCGCGCCCGCGACGCGGAAATCGAACGCGACGTCGCGCGCGGCGTAACCCGAATCGCCGATCTCGGCGACGAAGCGCGAATCCATCGTGAGACTCAACTGCGACGCCACGTCGAGCAAAGTGAACTTGAGCTCCGCTTCGACGGGCTCGGCGGTCTCGATTGCGCCCGTCGCGACGTCGAGGCCGCTCAGCACGAAGCGCAGGTCGGTGCGATTCTCGCGCCAGTTGACGGTGCCGTTGCGAATACGAACGGCCTCGATGCCGAGGTCGCGGGGGGCGGTTTCCTCGGCCGCGCCGGCGCCCGCTACGGAGGTCGCGTCGGCGGGCGTCAGCAGATCCTCCCAATTGCCGCGCAGCTCTTCGTCGCGGCCGAGATTGAGCTCGATGCCGTCGATCGCGACGGTGCCCACCTCGACTGCACCGCGCAGCAGAGGCAAGAGCTTAACGCGCGCCGAGAGCGAGGCGATGCGTGCAAACGGCTGCGTGGTGAATCCTTCGGCGTTGCCGACGGTGATACCGCCGGTCTCGATCGCAAGCCACGGGAAGAAACTGAGCTTAAGCTCCTCGTCGATGGCGAGTGTGCGACCCGTGCGTTCTTCGACGTAGGTCGTCGCGTAACTTTTGTAATCGTTGGGATCGAACAAGGAAACGAGCAGCACGGCGCCGACGACGAGCACGGCGGCAACGCCGGCCAGCGTCCATGCCAAGATTTTCAGAGCGCGCATCGAATGCCTCTAGCGTCCGTCCGCGCAGCATAACCTGCCCGCCGACTCGCGCAAGTCCTCGGCGCGAACGTCGGGCATAATCGTCGGCCGTCGCCCGGAAGGAGTTTGACTGCATGATTGCTGCATGGATCGGCGGTGCGTTGATTCTCGGATTGGCGGCTCGGCAAGCCGGGTTACCGCCGCTCGTCGGATTTTTGGCGGCCGGATTCGCTTTCGCCGCGCTCGGCATGCAACCGTCGCCGCTGCTCGACGAGCTTTCCCAGGCCGGCGTCTTGCTGCTGCTGTTCGCCGTCGGGCTCAAGCTCAGGTTCAAGACGTTCTTGCGCTATGAGGTCTGGGGCACGGCGATCGCCCACCTCGCGATCACCACCGGTGTCGGATTCTTCGCCATTTACGGCGGCGGCTTCTCGTGGACAATCGCGGCGGCGCTTGCGCTCTCGCTCGGTTTCTCGAGCACGGTCTTCGCGGCCAAGGTCCTCGAGGAGAAGCGCGAGTTGCGCGCCGTGCACGGACGCATCGCGATCGGCATTCTCGTCGTGCAGGACATCGTCGCGGTCGCAGTCCTTACTCTGCTCAGCGTCAACATGCCTTCGCCGTACGCGGTGTTGCTCGTGCTGCTGCCGCTCGCGCGGCCGATCATCGGGCGCGTGCTGGAATTCGTCGGCCACGGCGAGCTGCTCGTGCTTTTCGGCGTCGTGCTCGCGGTAGCCGTCGGCGGATGGGGATTCGAGCTCGTCGGGTTGAGCCCGGAGCTCGGCGCGCTCGCGCTCGGAGTGGCGCTCGCGGAGCATAAGCGCGCGCAAGAGCTCAGCGGCTCCGTTTGGAGTCTCAAAGAGTTTTTTCTCGTCGGCTTTTTTCTCAACATCGGTCTTGCGGGAATGCCGACGTGGGAAATCGCCGTGAACGCCGGCTGGTTGCTGCTGCTTCTGCCCGTCAAAGCGGTGTTCTTTTTCTTGTTGCTGCTCGCGCTCGGGCTTCGTGCGCGGACGAGCTTTCTCACGGCCGTGAGCTTGAGCACGTACAGCGAGTTCGGCCTCATCGTCGTGCAGGTCGCCGTCGCGAACGGTCTGCTCGACGCGAGCTGGCTCATTGCGGCGGCGATCGCCGTGGCGCTCTCGTTCGCGCTCGCGGCGCCGCTCAGCACGTTCGCGCATCCGCTGTACGGAATGCTCGGCCGTTGGCTCGAGCGGCTCGAGCGCGACAAGCGCCATCCCGATGACGAGCCCGTCACGCTCGGCAGCGCCGAGATCCTCATCGTCGGCATGGGCCGCGTCGGCAGCGGCGCCTACGATTATTTGCGCGAGCGCAACGAGCACGTCGTCGGCGTAGACAGCGACACCGGCAAACTCGAGGCGCACCGCCGCGCCGGGCGCCGGGTCCTCTACGCCGACGCCGAGGACACGTCATTCTGGTATCAGATCAATGTCGATCGTCTCAAGGCGATTCTGCTCGCGCTTCCCGATCTCGAAGCGAAGCGTCTCGCGAGCCGTGCGTTGCGACGCCGCGGCTATACGGGGCTATTGAGCGCGACGCACGTATTCGAGGAAGAGCGTGCGCCCATCCTCGAGGCCGGCTGCAACGTCTCGTACAATTATTTCAACGAGGCCGGCGTCGGCTTCGCGCGTGACAGTTGGGAGGCGCTCAATGCCCCGACCGCGCGCGACACCTTGTAGCCTCTTGTAGGAGCGAGCTTCGCTCGCGATTCTTGCTTTTGGCGAGCTGGAAGATCGCGAGCGAAGCTCGCTCCTACAGGGGGTGCGATCTTACGGCGCCGTAATGTTGTGGGGCCGGCGCAGTTGTTAGGATCAGATGCCATCCGGATTGGAGGCTCGGCGTGCTCGCTCGCGGTTGGCGATGGGTGTTTTCGCGATCGATATCCGCGCCGGCGCCGGCTTTGTCGATTGCTTTCCATGCGATCGTCGTCTACGCGGTGAACCAGGTTCCGTGGTCTGCCCCGGAGGCCGTGAGCTCCGCGCCGGCGAGTGTCATATGGCTTAGTGAATGGCGCCCCTTCGAACTGAATACGGAGCCACAGGCAAGTGTAGAACCCGTCGAGACGCAGCCGCCGCCGGTGCCGCCGGAAGCGGAGCCGCCGCCCGAGGCGGAACCGCCCGCGCAAGCGGAACAGCCCGAGTCGGCGCTCAGTGTCGACGAACAGGAAGAAGCGCCAACCGCGAGTCCGTCCGATGGCGGCCGCCGGAGAGCCTATCTCGCGCCCGGCGTCGACTGGGAGAGGGAACGACAACGGGCTGTCGCGCGCGTGCTCGAGGAGCTCGAGGGACAAGCCACGTTCTCGACGGACGATCCATCCGAGGAGGCGGCGCCCAATCCGCGCGAACACCTTTTCGACAACCCGTCGCGCGGCTCGCGCGGCGGCAAGGGCGCAGTGCTGCGGCCCGGCCAAGCGCACAGTAGATTCTTGAACCGGCTTGCCGAGCTCTGCAATGCATTGACCGGCGGCGGCATCGGCTTCGGATTCCAGGGTTTCTCACTGGGCTCGGCGTGCGCGGAAGCCGGGCCCACGGCCGATTTCTTCGCGGACATTCGACCCGCGGCGCTCGACAGCCTGCCCGAATGCGCGGAGCCCGAGGATTTGCCGGCATTGGCGATCGAGCGCCGCGACGAGATTCCCACGATCAAGTGCCGGCTCGTCCGGAAGGAGGACCTGCCTTGAGCCCTCCGCGCGTCTTCACGATTCGATAGCCTTCGAGCGCGCCGAGCACGGAGAGATGAATGACCCCGGGCACGACATCGAACGCGACGAGGAGCCAATGCGCGAACGTCAGCATGGCGGCCGCGTAAACCAGGCGGTGCAGGCGTTTCCAAGCGCGCCGAAGACGGCGCACGGACCAATCGTTGCTCGTGACCGCGAGCGGCACGAAGACTGCGAACGCGAGCCAGGCGGTCAGTAGTCCCGGCTCGGCGGCTTCGGCGAGCGCGCCGGAAGCCCCGAGACGGCCGAGATAGACGCCCGTGTGCAGGGCCGCATAGCCGAACGTCGCGACGCCGAGGTAGCGCCGCCGCTGCATGAGCCATCCCGTCCAGCGCGCCGTAGGGAACTTGAGGCGCAACGGCGTGACCGCGAGCGCCAGGATCAGCAGGCGTGTCGCGAGCACGCCGGTGAAGTGCACGATCTCCCCGTAAAACGTCTCCCCGCGCAAGTACTGAATGAATATGTAAACGCTGGGCAAAGTCAGCAGCAGCCACAGCGAATAACGCGAGTCGACGAAGCGTCGCAGCATTGCCGCAGAATACCGAAACGTCGCCTTCGCGCGAAACCGGTATTGACGGTCCTCGAGGGCCTACCTAGCATGCTTCGATCAGCGGGAGAATCTATATGACGGCTTTCTCGAACACGCTCACGACCGTGCTCGCGAGCGGTGGCCTCTACATCGCGGCGCACGCGCAGGTCGGCAACAACACGGCGGTGCTGAATCCGGACATCGCGGACGAGGCCGCGCTCGGCGACGTTCCGCATCTCGACGACACGCTCGTCACCGCGATCGTCGAGCAGCGACCCTTCAGCGACATGCTCGCGCTCGATGCGCTGCTTCGCCCATCGCTCGGCGAGGCAGAGCGCAAAGAGGTCTACGGCAAGCTGTTTCTGCCGATCAACTTGAACTCGGCGAGCGAGACGGAGATCTTGTTGATCCCCGGCATGAGCAATCGCATGGCGCACGAATTCGAGGAGTATCGACCGTACACGTCGTTGACGCAGTTTCGCCGCGAGATCGGCAAGTATGTCGATGCAGAAGAAGTCGCGCGCCTCGAGCAGTACGTTTTCGTTCCGCTCGATTTGAACT
>DATCIQ010000087.1:0-19141 GCA_036507635.1 Gammaproteobacteria bacterium | reverse complement strand
ACGGCGAGAAGGTCTACTTGTACTTCGGCATGCGCCGCGGCGGCGACGTCTATTACGCCCTCGACGTCACGAATCCGGACGCGCCGCAGGTCATGTGGCGCCACGATAGCACCACCCTGCCCGGCGTCGGACAGAGCTGGTCGAGCGCGATGCCGGCGCGTATCAATGTCAACACGGGCGCGCAGACCGATCCCCAGAAGATGGTGCTCGTGCTCGGCGGCGGCTATGACCCGACGCAAGACAACTATACGACGAGCCTGGACGGCATCGGCAATTCGATCTACATCGTCGAATCGACGACCGGTAACTTGCTCTGGCACGGCAGCAGGGACGGCACGAATAAGGACTTTGCCGCGGCCGGCAAGAGCATGGATTACTCGATTCCCGCCGACATACGCGTCATCGACTTGAACGGCGACTCGTTCGCGGACCGCATGTACGCGGCCGACATGGGCGGCCAGATCTGGCGTTTCGACATCTTCAACGGCCAGGCGCCCGACGCACTCGTCAACGGCGGGGTCATCGCGAAGCTCGGCGCCGCGGGCCTCGGCGCGCCGACGCTCGCGGATACGCGGCGGTTCTATTACGCGCCGGACGTCGCGCTTGCGAGCACGACCGATTACAGCTTCATTCACATCGGCATCGGCTCGGGCTATCGCGCGCATCCGAACGAGACGTCCAACCAAAACCGTTTCTACGCCTTGCGCGACTACGAAACGTTCTCGACGATGACTCAGCCCGAGTACGACGCGCTGGCGCCCATCGTGGACGGCGACCTCGTCGACGTCACGGTGGATACGTCGGCGAACGTGCCGCAGGGCAGCCCGGGCTGGAAGCTCGAGCTCAGCGACGGCGGCTGGATCGGCGAGAAGGTGCTCGCGGAAACGCGCACGTTCGACAATGAAGTCTTCGTGACCACGTTCCGGCCCGGCGCCTCCGGCACCGGCTGCCAGCCCGCGCTCGGCACGAACCGGCAATACATCATGAGCCTCTTCAACGGCGCTCCGGTCAACAACCGCGATGGGTCGCCGGATACCGATCCGCTGTCGCTCGAGGACCGTTACGTCGAGTACCAGGGCGCGCCGCCGCCGGAGACGGTCTTCATCTTTGCGGACGATCCGGCTTGCGTCGGCAACCAATGCCCGCCGGTGGCCTGTGTCGACGTAAACTGCGACCTCACGAACTTCCCGAACCTGCCGGTGCGGACGTTCTGGACGCAGGAAAGTATCGAGTGAGGATGAGATTATGAGGAAATCGATGCGAAACCGTTTGACTGCACGCCATCACGTCACGGGCGTAACGTTGATCGAGCTCATGGTCGTGGTGATCGTCATTGGTATCCTCGCCGCCATCGGGGTTCCGAGCTACCGCAACTACACGATGCGCGCGCAGCGCACCGAAGCCAAGACGGCGCTGTTGCGCTTGGCCGCGAACCAAGAGCGGTTCTACTTGCAGTTCAACACGTATACGAACGACCTCGTCGCGCTCGGCTTCGTGGGGGGCATGAGCGAGAACGGCGTCTACACGCTCGCCGTCGGCGCCGCCAACACGACCACCTTCCGGGCGACGGCGACACCGACGCCGGGCGGCGGCACGAACGGCGTCGATCAGAGCGTCGATGCCGACTGCGCCTCGTTCACGATCGACTCCGCGGGCGTGCGTTCGGCCGCGCCCGATCCGTCCGGCAGGTGCTGGTAACGTAGGAGCGAGCTTCGCTCGCGATTCTTTCTATCTCCGGAAGATCGCGAGCGAAGCTCGCTCCTACCACGCTACCCATGTTTTTTACGCCGGTACTCGAGCAGGTTCTCGAGGATCAGTAACGCGGCGCCGATCGTGATCGCAGAATCCGCGACGTTGAACGCGGGGAAATACCATTCCTCGTAGTGCACGCGGATGAAATCGATGACGTGGCCCCACAGCATGCGGTCGATGACGTTGCCGAGCGCCCCGCCCTGCACGAGCGCAAGACCCGCGGCCATGAGATGCTGCCCACGCGCGGGCAAGCGCCGCAGCCACACGAGAATCCCGACGCTGACGGTCAAGCCGAGCACAATGAACGCCCAGCGCTGCCATTCGGGTCCGCCGCTGAAGAAACTGAACGCGACCCCTTCATTGTGCAGGCGCATGAGCTCGAGCACCGGCAAAAGCTTGAGCTCCTCGAACTCGGTGAAGTTCTCCATGATCAGAAACTTCGTAACTTGATCGAGGCCGATGACCGCGATCGAAAGCCACAACCAGCTCGATGCGCCTGCATTGACGGCAAACCATTTGCGCTCACTCATGCGGAGGTGCGCTCCCACTTTGCGAGGCGGATCGTGCAGCGGAATTCGGGCTCGTCGAGCTCAGCGACGAATACGCCTGCGCCGCTCTGCGGCTTCCATTCACTCGCGAGCGTCTCCGCCATGATGTAGCGGCGATGCTCGTCGACGGCCGCGGCGATCCCCGCATCCCCTTCGACGTGCAGGGCGATACGGTCCGATACCTCGAGACCCGCCTGCTTGCGTGCATCCTGGACGGCGCGAATGATCTCGCGCGCCAGTCCCTCGCGACGCAGACCTTCGTCGAGCCTGGTGTCGAGGCCGACCAGATAGCCGCCCTCCTCGGCGCACGCAAATCCTTGCGCCGATTCGGTCTCGATGAGCAACGCATCGGGACCGAGCTCGATCGCTTGGCCTGCAACGACAAAACGCTGCGTTTCGCCGCGCGCAGCCGCGGCGGCGATCGAGACACCGTCCGCGCTGCGGAAATACTCACGGAGCGCGGGAATCAGCTTGCCGTAGCGCTTGCCGACAACCGGCAAATTGGGTTTGATTCGATAACTCACGAGCTCCGCGTCGCGCGGTATGAGCTCTATCGACTTGATGTTGAGCTCCTCGAGAACTTGCTCGGCGTGCCGGCGAACGGCTGCCGCGGCTGCGTCGTCGGGTACTCGCACCAGCATTCTCGAAAGAGGCTGCCGCACTTTGAGGCGCGACTCGTTGCGCGCGGCGCGCCCGAGCCCGACCACGCGTTGGACGACCTCGGTCTCCGCAAGCAGCGCGCGGTCGCAGCGCTCCGGGTGCGCTTCAGGCCAACGCGTCATGTGCACGCTGAGGGGCGCATCCGGCTCGACCCGGCGCACGAGATTCTGGTAGATCGCTTCGCTCAAGAACGGCACGAACGGCGCCATGAGCCGATGGACCGTGTCGAGACACTCGTACAACGTCAAGTATGCGGACTGCTTATCGTCGCCGCTCGCGGCCTTCCAAAACCTTCGCCGGTTGCGCCGCACGTACCAGTTGCTGAGCTGATCCACGAAACTCTCGATGGCGAGGCCCGCGCGCTGCGCGTCGTAGCGATCGAGCGCGCCCGTGACCGTGTCAACGGTGTCTTCGAGCAAGGAAATGATCCAACGATCGATCTCCGGACGGTCCGCGTGCGGCACGTTGCGGTGCAGATCGATCTCGTCGAGGCGCGCGTACATCACGAAAAAGGCATAAGTGTTCCACAGCGTGTTGATGAACGTGCTCGCAACCTCGGTGACGATATCGACGGACAGGCGTTTTTGCATGTCCGGCGCGACGCGGGCCGCGAAATGCCAGCGCAGCGCGTCCGCGCCGACGGCGTCGAACACGTCGTAGGGGTCGACGACGTTGCCCAACGACTTGGACATCTTCTTGCCGTCTTGATCGACGATGTGGCTCAAGCACACGACGTTCTTGTAGGCGACGCTATCGGAGACCATGGTCGCGATCGCGTGCAGCGTGTAGAACCAGCCGCGCGTCTGGTCGATGGCCTCGCAGATGAAGTCCGCCGGGAAGCTCTTCTCGAACACGTCGCGGTTCTCGAACGGGTAGTGCCATTGCGCGTACGGCATCGCGCCCGAATCGAACCAACAGTCGATGACCTCGGGAACGCGGCGATATTCACGGCCTTCATGCGTGAAGACGACGTCGTCGATGGCGGGGCGGTGCAGATCGAGCCCCTTCAGGCTTCTGCCCGACCGCTCCTCGAGCTCGGCGGTGGAACCTACGCAGATGTACCCGCCTTCGCCGTCCGTCCACACCGGCAGCGGTGTGCCCCAGAAGCGCTCGCGCGACAACGCCCAATCGATGTTGCTCTCGAGCCAGTTGCCGAAACGGCCCTCGCGAATGTGCTCGGGCACCCAGTTGATGGTCCGATTGAGCTCGACCAGCCGCTCGCGAAACGCCGTGGTGCGGATGTACCAGGCGTTCTTGGCGTAATAAATGAGCGGGTCGCCCGTGCGCCAACCGAAAGGATAATTATGCGTGTACTTCTCGGCGCGAAACAGCAACCCGCGGCCGCGAAGGTCCGCCATGATGATGGGATCGGCCTCCTTGAAGAACTTGCCCGCAACGGGCGTGACCTCGGCGACGAAGTACCCGTCGTCGCCGACGCCGTGCACGACCTCCAAGCCGTGCTTCAACCCAAGGCGCAAATCGTCCTCGCCGTAGGCGGGCGCAATATGGACGATGCCCGTGCCGTCCTCGGTGGTGACGAAATCGGCCGGTCTGACGCGGCAAATGTCGCCCCGCGCCGGCAGGTAATCGAAAAGACGCTCATAGCGCATGCCGTCGAGCTCCCGGCCTTTTGCGCTTCTGACAACGTCATGATCGCGTTCGCCGAGCACTCGCCCGAGGAGATCGCGCGCAAGAATCAGCGTCTCGCCGTCTTGCCTCACCCACGCATACTCGATGTCGGGATGCACGGCGAGCAACAAGTTGGACGGCAGCGTCCACGGCGTCGTCGTCCAGACGAGAAAGGACGTCTTGGCCTCGCCGGCGACCGGAAAGCGCACGTACACCGAGGGATCCTCGACCTCGCGGTAGCCGAGCGCCACTTCGTGCGAGGAGAGCGTGGCACCGATTCTGGGATCGTAGGGGACGACCTTGTAGCCCTGGTAAATCAAGCCGCGATCCCATATCCCCTTGAGCAGATGCCACACGGATTCGATGTAGCTGTTGCGGAGCGTGAAATAGGCGGCGTCGAAGTCCACCCAGAAGCCCATGCGCTCCGTCATCGCTTCCCAGTCGGCGACGTACGTCATGACCGATTCGCGGCATTGGCGGACGAAGCTCGCGATGCCGACTTGGCGCTCGATCTCTTTCTTGTCGAAGATGCCGAGCGCCTTCTCCACCTCATGCTCGACCGGCAAACCGTGGGTATCCCAGCCGGCCTTGCGCGGGCAGTGAAACCCCTGCATGGTCTTGTAGCGCGGATACAGATCTTTGAACGTGCGGGCGAGCACGTGATGAATTCCGGGACGGCCGTTGGCCGTCGGCGGACCTTCGTAGAAGATGAAGGGTTTCCTGCCGCGCCCTTCCTCGATCACGCGCTCGAAAACCCTGTGCGTGCGCCACAGCTCGAGTATCCCTTTCTCGAGGGTGGGTCCGTCGTACCGCGCTGTGACTGCTTCAAACATGATCAACGCCCGGCAACGGACTCATGAGCTTACGGCGCAAAAGTCTACGCGATTCCCGCATGCAGTGCAGCCTGGGCCGCACGTACGTCGAGATGCATTTGTGCCTGCATGGCTCTCAAATCGACGAAAACTCGTTCTTCGCGAAGGCGAGCCACGAAATTGACGGTGATGTATTGACCGTAGATATCGCGATCGAAATCGAACAAATACACCTCGAGCAGCGTCTTGCCGCCGCCGAGCATCGGTCGGTTGCCGACACTGGCAACGCCGTCCAACGGCCCGTCGGCGAGTCCCGTGACGCGCACGGCAAAGATTCCGTCGACCGGCGCAAGCCGGCGCTTGAGATTCACGTTCGCCGTCGGAAAACCGAGATCTTTCCCTAAGCCGCGGCCGTGCACGACGCGGCCCGACATCGCGTAGTCGCGGCCAAGCATGCTCTTGGCGCTCGCAAGATCGCCTGCCTTGAGTGCGCGGCGGATCGCCGTGCTGCTGATTCTCTCGTTGCGCCAGAATACGGGCTCGACGGTCGTGACGCCGAAGCCGAACCGCAGGCCGCCCGCACGGAGGTCCTCGAGCGTTCCCTTGCGCCCCGCACCGAAACGGAAATCGTGACCTACGACCACGTGGTTGACGTGCAACCCGTCGACGAGCAGATGCGCTATGAAGAACTCGGGCGTCAGATCACGAACGGCTTCGAAGCGCGGACAGAACATCTCGGCGATGCCCCAGGCATCGATGAGCTCGACGCGCTCGCGCAAGCACGTAAGACGCGGCGGTGGATTGTCCGGGGCGAAGTGCTCGCCCGGCGTCGGCTCGAATGAGCATACCGTCGTGCGTGCGCCTGCCGCCGCAGCGAGCTCCTTCGTCCGCCTGAGGATTTCCTGGTGGCCCAAGTGCAGCCCATCGAACACGCCGATCGTCACGACGCGCGCGACCGGGCCGTGCTGGCGTTCGAGGGCGGCGAGCGTTCTATACAGGCGCATACAAACGGAAATGGCGGGTTCGTAGACCGCAAGCGTAGCAGGCGGCGAAGTACGCGATGCCGGGGCCGATCACGCAAAGGCCCAGAGCGCCCACTCGCGACCACGTCCCCATCGCGTACCAGTCCCCGAGGCGCCCGAGCAGCCAATAGATCGATGCCACCAAGACAATGCATCCGCAGGCCACGGCGAGCCCCAAGCCGCGCCAGCCCGGACGCGCTCGATACACGCCGGCGCGGATGAGCCCGACGAGTAGATACGCCGCATTGAAAAGAGCCGACACCGTTGTCGCGGCGGCAAGACCCGAGTGCGGCGGCGCCCACCCGGTCCCTAGCAACGTGAGCACGAAAACTACATTCAGCACCATGCCGAGCAGCAGCGCGCGTACGCCGATGCGCACCGGCGTGCGCGTATCCTGGCGCGCGAAGTACCCGGGCGCGAGCACCTTGACGAGGATGAAGCCGACGAGCCCCGGCGCAAACGCTCGCAAGCTCGCGGCGGCCATTTCGACGTCGCCGCCGGTAAACTCACCGCCGTAGAAGATCGTCGCGAGCACAGGCTCGGCGAGAACGCCGAGCCCCAACGCGGCCGGCAGCGCGATCAACAAGACGCAGCGTAAAGCCCAGTCCAACGTCGCCGAGAACGCTTCCGGCGACGCGCGCGCATGGTGCTCGGAGAGATTCGGCAGGATGACTGTCGCAAGCGCGATGCCGAACACGCCGAGCGGAAACTCGATGAGACGATCCGAGTAGTACAGCCAACTGATGCTGCCCGTCACGAGAAACGAAGCGAGCCATGTATCGAACAGAATATTGATCTGGGCGACCGAGGATCCGAAAACGACCGGAATCATGAGCTTGAGCACACGCCTCACGCCCTCGTGCGCCCAACCCCATCTGGGACGCGGCAAGAGGCGCGCACGCATGAGAAAAGGAATCTGAAACAACAGCTGCACGAACCCGGCGACGAAAACGCCGAGGGCGAGCGCCATGGCCGGACGATCGAGTTGCGGCGCGACCCACGCCGCAAACACGATTAGAACGACGTTGAGCAACACCGGCGTGAACGCGGGTACCGCGAAGCGCCGATCGGTATTGAGAATCGCGCCGGCAAGCGCCGTCAGTGAGATGAAGAAAAGGTAGGGAAACGTGAAGCGCAGCATGTCGGCCGCGAGATCGAAGCGACCATTGTCGGCGCCGAACCCCGACGCGAACACGAGAACCAAGATCGGCGCCACGACGACGCCGAGCGCAGTAGTGACGAACAGCACGAGAACCAAAGTGCCGCTGATGCGGTCGATGAATTCACGCGTTGCCGCGGGCGGGCGCGTCGCGCGGTACTCGGCGATGACCGGAACGAACGCCTGCGAGAATGCGCCTTCGGCGAAAAAGCGGCGGAACAGGTTCGGGATCCGAAAAGCGACGACGAACGCGTCCATCACGATGCCGGCGCCGAACCAGTGCGAGAATGCGATCTCGCGGGCGAGACCGCTGATGCGCGATAGCAGCGTCATCGAGCCCACGACGGACGTGGACTCGAGCAGGCGCATAGGGTGAGCTTGCGCTCGAGGCTCTGCGTGCATGGGTTGCTCGGCTTGACTTGCCATCCGGCGCTCCGAATAATAGCGCCCTTTTCCGGGATACGACTTTGGCAAACATCCAATCAGCGAAAAAGCGCGCGCGGCAGAACATCAAGCGCCGAGCCCATAACGTGGCGTTGCGCTCGCGCATGCGCTCGGCTCTGAAGCGGGTCCTCAAAGCGCTGCAATCGGGCGACAAAGAAGCCGCACGCGCGAGCCTCGCCGCGGCTGTACCGGAGATCGACAAAGCGGCAAGCCGCGGGCTGATTCGCAAGAATCGCGCCGCGCACTACAAGAGCCGCTTGAACGCCCGCCTAAAGGCGATGGCCTGACGGCTCGGCGTCGCGCCGCTCCGCTGCTTCCTTCGACTCCTTGAGATAGCGCATGACCTCGCTTGCGAGCGCTTGCGTGCCTTCGCCCGTGGCCGCGCTGATCGCGAACACGGGCCCGTGCCATTCGAAACGCGCGACGATATCGGCGAGGATCCCGTCGCGGTCCGCCGGCGGGAGCAAATCGACCTTGTTGAGCACGAGCCAGCGCGGCAGTCCGACGAGCTTCCCCGAATAGCGCGCAAGCTCCTTGACGACCGTGCGCAGCTCCGCGACCGGATCGTGGGATGCATCGCCCGTGCTCACGTCGACGAGGTGCAGCAGAAGTCGGTTGCGCTCGAGGTGCTTCAGGAATTCGATCCCGAGCCCCGCGCCGTCGGCCGCGCCTTCGATCAAGCCGGGGATGTCGGCGAGCACGAAACTCTCGTCGGTTCGAACGCGGACGACGCCGAGATGGGGGTGCAGCGTCGTAAACGGGTAATCGGCCACCTTGGGTCGCGCCGCCGACAGCGCTCGCGTCAACGTCGACTTGCCGGCGTTCGGCGCGCCGAGCAAACCGACATCGGCCAGCAACTTGAGCGCCAACAAGAGATGGCGCTTCTCGCCGGGGCGGCCGGGTGTCGACTGCCGCGGCGCGCGATTGATGCTGCTTTTGAAGCGCGTGTTGCCACGGCCGCCTTCGCCGCCTTTAGCGACGAGCAGGGGTTTACCGACTTCCGTGAGATCACCGAGCAATTCCTCGGTGTCGATATCACGGACTTCGGTGCCCTTAGGCACACGGACATAGAGCGCTTCGCCCGAGGCGCCGCTCATGTTGCGGCCGGCTCCGCCGCGACCGTTCGCTGCCTTGAAGCGTCGCTGCACGCGAAAATCGGCAAGCGTGTTGACGTCCTCGACGGCCACCAAGTAGACGCTGCCGCCATCCCCGCCGTCGCCGCCGTCCGGTCCGCCGCGCGGAATGAACTTTTCGCGCCTGAAGCTCACGCAACCGTTGCCGCCATGGCCGGCCTCGACGCGGACGTCTGCTTCGTCGACGAATTTCATGGCGGCGCCTTCGAGACGATGAATGTAGGGGCGAGCTTCGCTCGCGATTCTTGAACAAGATCGCGAGCGAAGCTTGCTCCTACAGGATTTGGATCGACGCGTCAGTCGCTCGCGACGACGCTGACTCGCTTGCGGCTCTTCGGACCTTTGGTCTGGAACACGACACGCCCCGCGGCCGTGGCGAACAGCGTATGGTCTCGCCCCAAACCGACGTTGACGCCGGGATGAAACTGCGTGCCGCGTTGTCGCACGAGAATGTTTCCAGGAACGACGCGCTCGCCGCCGAAGCGCTTGATCCCCAACCGCTTCGACTCGGAGTCGCGGCCGTTCTTCGAGCTGCCGCCGGCTTTCTTGTGTGCCATGGATTCTCTTCCTGCCTCAAGCGCCCGTAATCGAAGTAATCTCCACCTCGGTGAAATGCTGCCGGTGACCGTGACGGCGCTTGTAAGTCGTGCGGCGTTTGAATTTCTGCACTTCGATCTTTTGGTGGCGCCCTTGGGCCGTTACTTTGCCTTGCACCTTTCCGCCCGCAACGAGCGGCGAGCCGACCTTGATGTTCGTGCCCTCGCCGACCAGAAGGACCTCCGGAAACTCGACGGTGTCGCCCACGCCGGCGTCGAGCTTCTCGACGCGAAGCCGGTCGCCCTGACTCGCACGGTATTGTTTACCGCCGGTGCGAAATACTGCATACACGTGGGAAACTCCTGGTCGCGCCTAAGACTTCCGCGAGACCGCGGAAGGGCGGAGATTCTAGTGTCTTGCCCGATCCAGGTCAACGCGGCGCTTCCGGGCGGACAGTCGGACTCGCCAAGGCTGCGGCCTTTGAGGCATCATGCGGGCATGCCTCTTCTTCAGCCCAGTGAGATCGGCCCGCCCCTCGAGGACCTCCGCGGCCTGGTAGGCGAAGACTGGGCCGGCGTCAACCGCCTCATCTATCAGCGCCTCGGCAGCGACGTTGCGCTCGTCAACCAAGTCGCCCATCACATCATTCACAACGGCGGCAAGCGCCTGCGTCCCTTGGCCGTGCTCCTGTCCGCGCGTGCCTGCGGCTGCGACCACGGCAACCAGATACCCGCCGCTGCGATCATCGAGTTCATTCATACGGCGACGCTCCTGCACGACGACGTCGTCGATAGCTCCGGTTTGAGACGCGGCCAGCAAACCGCGAATTCCCTGTTCGGCAACGAAGCGAGCGTGCTGGTCGGCGACTTCCTGTATTCGCGCGCATTCCAGATGATGGTGGAGCTCAAGGAGCTCAGCATCCTCGAGGTGCTCGCGAACGCGACCAATACGATCGCCGAGGGCGAAGTCCTGCAGCTCATGAACTGCCACAACCCAGGCATAAGCGAAGCGGACTACATGGAAGTCATCTATCGGAAGACCGCGAAGCTCTTCGAGGCCGGATCGCGAATCGGCGCCATTCTCGCGCGGCAGAGCGAGGCCACGGAGCAGGCTCTCGTCGGCTACGGCCGCCACCTCGGTCTGGCCTTTCAGCTCGTCGACGACGCTCTCGACTACGACGCCAACCCCGAAGAGCTCGGCAAGAATATCGGCGACGACCTCGCAGACGGCAAACCGACCTTGCCGCTCATCTACGCGATGAAGCACGGCAGCGCCGCGGAGAAACACATGATCCGCGAGGCCATCGAGAGCGGCAGCACGCAAAACCTGCGTTCGATTCAACTTGCGATCGAGACGTCCGGGGGACTTCGCTATACGGCCGAGCGGGCCGAGACCGAGGCGGAGCTCGCCGTTCGGGCGCTTGAAACCCTGCCGTGGTCGAAGTTCAAGGACGGCTTGATCGGTCTCGCACACTTCGCCGTCAAGCGACGCTACTAAGGCGCGCGGGCTCTTTTGCCTTGTAGGAGCGAGCTTTGCTCGCGATCTTGGCGTTGATGAAGATCGCGAGCGAAGCTCGCTCCCACGAAGAAATCGCGAGCGAAGCTCGCTCCTACGAAGATGACGGTTGCTTCTGCGCGGCGTTGAAGCGCGCGAGTTGCTCCTCCGTCGCCGGCAGCTGATGTTTCGCTTTCCACTGGCCGTACGGCATTCCGTAAACGCGCTCCTGCGCCGCGGCGAGATCGAACTCGACACCCTGCTTCCGCGCTGTTTCCACGTACCATTTGCTGAGACAGTTTCTGCAGAAGCCCGCGAGAATCATGAGCTCGATGTTCTGCACGTCTTTGCGCGAGTCCAGATGGCTTATCAGACGCCTCAGCACGGCCGCGTCCAGCGCATTTTGATCAGCGACATTCATAAGCGACGCCCTTCTATTTGGATAAAAAGAGAAGACAAAGAGAGAATCATGGCGGCTCATTGCCGGCGTCGTGCGTCGGCCATGATATCCGGCCACAGCCGCGCAACCGGGGTGCCGGCGGTCCGCGATTCGAACGCCGCGAGCAGCCGCCGCACCTGCGAGGGCGCGAACAGGTTCTGCCAATCCCCGACCGAGCCCCTGCGCACGAACTCGGGCATGTCGGCCGGACGCTCGCTGGACCACCGGCTCTGGTCCTTGCGCATGCTCTCGAAGCTCACGGCGGCGAGGATACTCTGGACCTTGAGCTCGTCGCGAACGGTCGCAAGCGTCGGCTCGCCGAGGAATTCCGCGACGGCCATGACCGCGCCGCGCGTATCCGCCCTGATCTCCTCGTAAGTCAGGAACAATACATTATCCGCCCCGAGCAGCCCGTACCACGAGTCGAGATGCTCGAAATAGTCCCCGAAATCGACCTCACCGCGGATGAAGCACTCGAAATAGTCGGCAAACGTTCCGCCCGCGAAGTCGTAGTGCTGCGGAAACCCGCGCGTGTGGTGATAAAAGGAAACGGCGCAATCGAAAGGATTGCGTGCGACGTGGATATAGCGCGCGGCCGCGCTGAACGGCGTCATCGCGCGCGGCAAGTGCGTCTTGATGAGCCGCGGCGGCGGCAGCGCCGCGACGATCTCTCCTCCGACCTCTTCGAGATGCGGGAACGCGGGCTCCAGAGTCTCCGTCTGCGCCAGCGGCGTTGCGCCGTGCGTGAGCAAATACACGATGTATTGCATCCAAGTCGTGCCGCACTTCGGGTAGGTGCAGACGAAGACGTCATCGGATCGAGGTTGATAGCGCAGCCCCGACTCGAAGCCGCCGGGCGGAAACCCCAACGGCATGCGGAAGCCGTTGTGGATGCGGTAGCGGGGTCTTTGGCTCGGCTGAAACGTCAATCAGATGTACGCCATCCAGCGTCCCGTCGTTACGACGCAAACCCAAAGCACGAGCGACGCAGTTGCCACGACCCGGACGAATGCCGGCACTTGGCCGCCATCGACCCATGCAGAACCCGACCGCGACGCGGCGAGCGCAAAAATCAACGCGTTGATGCCTGCGAGCGCCAAGAAAATCATCTTGAGCCGGAACGCGCGATTCACGCCGAAACCAGTCGCGCCGTAAATGAACATTACGCTCCCGCTCGCGACGTTGATGATGAACCCCACCCATACACACGGCAGCAGCCCGATCATCGAGCCGATCGGCAGTGTTTTCGCGATGCCGAACAGCCGCAGGTCGATCAGCATGATGGCGCCGACGAGGAAAGCGAGTCCGACGTAATGCGCGGTCTCGACGGCGGGATACACCCAGGCCACGGTTCTAACGATGTCCGAAAGCGCACTGCTTTCGAGCCAAACCAGAGTTTCCATGGCGGCGACCCTTTAAGCCTAAGGCGCGTACGCGATCAGACGGCCGGCGATGATCGCGCCGAGCCAGAACACCAGGGAGCTCGCGGCGATCCACTTGACGCCGGTCGTCGCGGCGTATCGGCCGCCGCTAATCTGCGCTTCATGAAAAACCGACCGCCCGAGCAGAAATGCATTGATTCCGCCGAGCATAATCAACGCGAGCTTGATACGAAACGTATAACTGTTCCAAAAATAGACGGCATCGGACGTGAACAAGGCCACGCCCGAGATCAAGTTGATCGTGAACCCGAGCCAAGCGAGCGGCAGAAGATCGCGCGTACCGAGAATCGGCAGCTCCGCCTTGTAGCCCAAGACGCGCAAGTTTATGAGACCGAGCGCCGCAACGAGCATTGCCATGCCGAGGGTGTGCAGCGTCTCGAACAGCGGGTAACCCCAGAGCGACTCGGCCACCATCGTGCCGAGCGCGGTCGCCTGCAACCACTCCAAGAAGGTCATCGAGGGCCCTCCAATCCCTGAAGCTACCAAGCGATACCGTAGTCATCGCCGTAGTCGCTCGCGCCACCCCATAGCGTGCCGTGCACCTGGTCGAAGTAGACCGCATTGATCGGCCCTGAGCTCTTTGCCCAGGTTTCGACGTGATAACCCATGCGCTGCAATTCCGATTGCACCCAGCGCGGCGTGTCCTCTCGAACGACGAGGCGCCCCGGTTGGGTTCGGTGCGTTCCGAAGGAGCTGTGCATTTGATAGCTGTTGATGTTCGCCGCCTCGACCGCTTGCTGCACGTCCATGCCGAATTCGACGACGTTCAAGAAGAACTGCAAGAGATTCTGCTCTTGCGAATCGCCGCCTTGGACGGCGAAGGAAAGAAACGGCTCGCCGTTGCGTAACGCCATGCCGGGGCTCAACGTCGCGCGCGGGCGCTTGCCGGGCTCGAGCACGTTGAACGGATTCTGCTCGCGGTCCATGACGAAGCTTTGCATACGCTCCGATAGACCGACACCGGTGGTTCCCGCAATGAACGCCGGGATCCAACCGCCGCTCGGCGTGATCGACACCGCCCACCCGTCGGCATCGGCGGCTTGTATCGACGTCGTACCCACGAGGAAGGCCTCGTCATGGCTCAAGCGATTCACGGGCTCGATGAGGTTCGCCTCGCGCCGCGTTTCGATGCGCGGACGCCAACGCTCGAGGAGATCCGCGAATGGATTTTGCTCACCCTGATACGGATAGGGATCGCCGGGCGCGACATATGGATCGTTGTGATTCCAGTTGATCTCGGCGGCGCGCACGCGCGCGTATTCCTTCGAAAGCAGCCCCGCGATCGGCTCGGCCGGCGGAAAATAGGGATCTCCGTAGTAGAAGTCGCGGTCGGCGAACGCCAGGTTCATCGCTTGATAGAGCGTATGAATGTAGCGTGCGCTGTTGTATCCCATCGACTTCAAGTCCACGCCTTCGAGAATGTTCAAGGTTTGAAGCATGGCGGGGCCTTGCACCCAATGCGTCAACTTATAGACGTCGATGCCTTTGTAGCTCGTCATCACGGGCTCTTCGATGTAGACCTGCCAATTGTCGAGGTCCTCGAGCGTGATCAGACCGCCGGCTTCCTGCGTCGCGGCGACGAGCTCGCGCGCGATGTCGCCGCGATAGAAGCGGTCGTAGGCCGCGTAGATCGCCTCCTTGCGAGTCTTGCCCTCTCCGAGCGCCGTGCGCTCCGCTTCGACGAGCTTGGTCAGCATCGCGAGCAGCTCCGGCTGTGCAAACACCTCCCCAGGCAGCGGCGCGGCCCAACGCTCGGGATCGGCGGCATCGAGGTGCGGTAAGAACACGCGCCGCGAGGCTTCCCAGGTGCGCAGCAAGCTCTTGTTGGCCTCGATGACCTGCGTTTGGTTTTGCTCCATGGGATAGCCGGCAGCCATTTCCATGGCCGGCGCGAGCACTTCGGCCAAGCTCATCGTGCCGAACTCGGCGAGCATGACCATGAGCCCCCCCGGCGTGCCCGGAGTCAGCGCAGCCAACGGGCCGAATTCAGGCGGCTGGCGCATGCCGCGCGAGCTGAAGAACTCCGGCGTCGCGCCCGTCGGTGCCGCCCCAAGAGCGTTGATGCCCATAACTTCGCCCGTACGCGGGTCGTGAATCAACGCCTGCGTCTCGCCGCCCCACCCGAGCGTGTCCCACATGGTTGCGACGGCCGCGAGCATCGCGCAAGCCGCGTCGACGGCATTGCCGCCCTTCGCGAATGTCACGGCCCCGGCCGTTGCGCCGAGCGGCTTGCCCGTGATCGCCACCCAATGATTGCCGTGCAAAACAGGCTTGTTCGAAGCCTTCGGCTCCTGCGCGGCCGCGAGACCCGCGGTCATCGAGGCCGCGGCCCACACCGCCCAACAAATGCGTCTCATCGAGGAGCTCCCTTTCACTGTTCGTCTAGCATACCGTTGCCGGATCGCATGTCCACCGGCGGCGTTACAATGCGCGCACGAATGTACCCGAACGAAAGCCAAGCCGCCTTGCCGACCGAACCCTCGCTATTCGCCGCAACCGCAGAAGACGAGCAGCCGCTCGCGCGCCGCATGCGCCCGGCTTCGCTCGATGCGTTCCTCGGCCAACAACATCTCATGGCGCCCGGCAAGCCGTTGCGCGAAGCCATCGCGCGCGGCGACGTCGGCAGCCTCGTGTTCTGGGGGCCGCCGGGCTGCGGCAAAACGACGCTTGCGCTGCTCATTGCGAACTACACGAACAAGCACTTCGAGACGTTCAGTGCCGTGACGGAAGGGGTGCCGCGCGTCCGCGAGATCATCCGCGAAGCGAAGCTTCGTCTCGAAACCGAAGATCGCGGCACGATTCTTTTCTGCGACGAGATTCACCGCTTCAACAAAGCTCAGCAGGATGCGTTTCTTCCGCACGTCGAAGAAGGCGTGATCACGCTCATCGGGGCGACCACCGAGAATCCTTCCTTCGAGCTCAACAACGCGCTGTTGTCGCGATTGCGCGTGTTCGTGCTCGAGCCGCTGGACAAAGAAGATCTGCGTACGATCATCGCCGCGGGCCTGCGCACGCTCGGCAAGCAGGCCGGCACCGCGGTCGAGCTCAGCGACGAGGGCGTAGACTTGCTCGCCGTGCACGCGGACGGCGACGCGCGCCGGGCGCTGAATGCCGCCGAAGCCGTTTGGCAGCACGTGAGCTCGCTCAGCGTCAAACCCGAGGGCCCGATCTCCGCCGAGCTTGCCGCATCCGTGCTCGAGCGGCGCGTAGCGCGGTTCGACAAGAGCGGCGAAGAGCACTTCAATCAGATCTCGGCGCTGCACAAAGCCGTACGCGGCAGCGACGTCGAGGGCGCTCTGTATTGGCTCGCGCGCATGCTCGCGGGCGGTGAAGACCCGATGTATCTCTTGCGCCGCCTCGTGCGTATGGCAACCGAGGATATCGGCCTCACGGATCCGCGCGCGCTGTCGATCACCCTCGCGGCCAAGGACGCCTACCACTTTCTCGGCTCCCCGGAAGGCGAGCTCGCGATCGCGGAGGCCGTCGTTTATCTCGCCACGTCGCCCAAATCGAACAGCGTCTACAGTGCGTGGAATGCCGCGCGCGAAGCCGTCGAGCGTTATCCGGCGGAACCGGTGCCGATGCACGTGCGCAATGCGCCGACGCGCCTCATGAAGGAGATAGGCTACGGCAGAGGCTATCGGTACGATCACGACGAGGGCGGCCACGCGGCGGGACAACAATACCTTCCGGACGCGCTCCGCGGCGCGCATTGGTACCGGCCGACCGAGCATGGGTACGAGAAAACGCTCGCCGAGCGCCTCGCGTGGTGGGCCAAAACGAAACAGGCCGCAATGGATGAATGAACAGGTCACGCGACGCGTCTTCTTCGGCGTTCTGTTGCTGCTCGTCACGGTCGCCTTTCTTTGGCTGATTCAAGGATTTCTCCAGCCGATCTTCTGGGCCATAGCGCTCGGGATACTCGTCTACCCCGTGCACAGCCGTCTCCGGCAGAAGCTCGAGCCGCACGACACGCTCGCGGCCGCCGCGAGCGTCATTCTCGTCGTGCTCGTGGTGATCATGCCGATCGTCGGCATCGGCACGGCTGTGACCAGCGAGGCCGCAGCGTTGTATGAGCGCCTGAGCAGCCGCGACATCGATCTGTCGCGCATCCTCGAGGCGGCCCGCCAAAACTTGCCGCAACTCGTGTCGTTCATGGAATCGACGGGCATCGATCCGGAGCGGCTGCAATCGCAGCTCTCATCGTCGGCCGTGCAGATCAGCCAGTTCATCGCGTCGCGCGCGCTCGCGCTCGGTCAGGACACACTGCGTATCGCGGTGTACTTCTTTCTCATGCTGTATTTGCTGTTCTTCTTCTTGCGCGACGGACGGCGCATGCTCGACGGTGTCGTGCGTGCCCTGCCGCTCGGCGACGAGCGCGAGCGGCATTTGTTCGCGCGCTTTGCCGACGTCTCGCGCGCTACGATCAAAGGCACGGTCGTCGTCGGCATCGTTCAAGGCACGATCGGCGGACTCACGTTCAGCGTGCTCGGCATCGGCGCGCCCTTTCTCTGGGGCGTGGTCATGAGCTTGCTCAGCATATTGCCCGCGGTCGGACCCGCGCTCGTGTGGATCCCGGCCGCAATCGTGCTCATCGTCAACGATCGGCTCGTTGCCGGGATCGTGCTCATCGTCGTCGGCGTCTTGGTCATCGGCCTCGTCGACAACCTGCTCCGCCCGGTGCTCGTCGGTCGCGACACGCGGATGCCCGACTACCTGATTCTCATCGCGACGCTCGGGGGGCTGGCGGCCTTCGGGCTCGCGGGCATAGTGCTCGGCCCGATCATCGCCGCGTTCTTCCTGAGCATCTGGGAAATGGCCGCTGAAGAATTCGCCGCTGCGACGCCGGCCGACGAGCCGCCCGTTGTGGACGCGGCCCACGGCGACGACCCCACGTGATTATCGGAGCTCTCGAAGGCCATCGCTAGACGACCTTGAGCTTCCAGCGTCCCTGCCGGAACAGCCAAACCGCGATCACGGCGAGTATCGAGTCGCACACTGCGATCGTGATGAAGACGCCCTGCGGTCCCCAAGCGAGCTCTTGAGCAAGCACGTAGGCAAGCGGGATCTGCAATAGCCAGAAGCAAAACAAATTGATGTACGTCGGCGTGTCGGTATCCCCGGCCCCGTTGAATGCCTGCGTGACGACGAGACCGACCGCGTAGAACCCGTAGCCGTAGCTCACGTAGCGCAGGCAATCGACGCCGTACGCAACCACCACGGGATCGGACGTGAAGAAGCGCACGATCGGTTCGGGCACGAATATGAACACCAGCGCGACCATGACCAGGAATGCCGCGTTGTACTTCGCCGTTATCCATACCGAACGCTCGGCACGCTCCGGTTCTCCGGCGCCGAGATTCTGACCGACGAGCGTCGCGGCGGCGTTGCTGAATCCCCACGCGGGCAAGAACGTGAACGCGAAAATCCGAATGCCGATCGTGAAGCCGGCGACGGCGGCACTGCCGTACGCGGAAATGACGCGCATGAGAAAGATGTAGCTCGACATCGCGATCGTGTATTGGAACGCCCCGGGTAACGACACGCGCAAAAGGCGCAGCATCACCTGCGCGCGGAGCCCCAGGTCCGTGAGCTTCAGGCGGATGCGGCTCTCTGCTCGGCTCAAGCAGTAGAGCTGGTACAAAACGCCGACTCCGCGTCCCGTCGTCGTCGCGACGGCCGCGCCCATGACTCCGAGCTCCGGGAACGGACCGACGCCGAAGATCAGTAACGGATCGAGCACGATGTTGATGCCGTTCGCGAGCCACAGCACGCGCATCGCAATGACTGCATCGCCGGCGCCGCGAAATACGGCATTGAGCATGAAAATCAATAAGATCGTGACCGAGCCTCCGAGCATGACCACGGTGTAGCCGACGCCGCCCGCGACGACCTCCGGCGACGCGCCCATGAGCTCGAGCACCTCTTCTGCGTACAGGATGCCGATCGCGGCGGTGACGAGTGCAAGCCCCACGGCGACCCAAATCGCCTGCACGGCGACGATTCTCGCCGCCTCGACGTTTCGCTCGCCGATGCGCCGCGCGACCAGCGCGGTCGCGCCCGTGCTGAG
>DATCIQ010000086.1:0-2196 GCA_036507635.1 Gammaproteobacteria bacterium | reverse complement strand
TCGAGCCGAAGCTCATGGCTCCCGTGCAGAAGCGCTTGACGATCTCGCTCGCGGGCTCGACCTCGTCGAGCGGCACGGGACGGCCCGCGACGCCGGCTTTGAGCTCGAGCAGGCCGCGCAACGTGCTGCTGTCGCGGGCTTGCCGGTTCACGTGCGCGGCGAATTGACGGTAGGCGTCGGTATCGCCGCGGCGAGCGGCCACCTGCAGCGAGAAAATCGCTTGCGGCGTCCACGCATGCTTCTCGCCGGCGCTGCGCCAGTGAAACTCGCCGGGGTTCGGCAGCGATGCCGCGCGATCCTCCGCGAACTCGGGGTACCCGAGCGCGTGGCGGCGCAGCGTTTCCTGCTCGAGGACCGAGAAGCCGATGCCCTGCAAGCGGCTCACGGTGCCGGCGAAGCATCGGTCGATGATCTCGTCGGCGACGCCGACGGCCTCGAAGATTTGCGCGCCCTTGTAGGACTGCAAAGTCGAGATGCCCATTTTGCCCATGACCTTGAGCATGCCTTTGGCGACGCCCTTGCGATAACTCGCGACGATGTCCGTATCGGCTTCGATGAGGCCGTCGTCGTGCGCTTGCCACAACGCCTCGAACGCGAGATACGGGTTGATGGCGTCCGCGCCGTAGCCGACGAGCAGGCAATGATGGTGAACCTCGCGCGCCTCGCCGGTCTCGAGCACGATGCCGATGCGCGTGCGCTTGGCGCGCGCGACGAGGTGATGGTGCACGGCGCCGCATGCGAGCAACGAGCTCACAGGGATGCGCTCGGCGCCGATTTTGCGATCGGACAGAACGATGATGCTGTAGCCCTGATCGATGGCCTCTTCCGCTTCCCGGCAGATTCTATCGAGGGTTCGCGCGAGCGCTCCCGGCGCGTCGGCGCGGGCGAACGTGATGTCGATCGTGGCTGCACGCCAGCCGCGATGATCGATCGCCTTGATCGCTTGCAGCTCCTCATTGGTGAGGATCGGGTGCCGGATTCTGAGCCTGTGCGCTTGCCGCTCGGTGGTCTCGAGCAGATTGCCCTCGGGCCCGACGTAGCACTCGAGCGACATGATGATCTCTTCGCGGATCGAGTCGATCGGCGGGTTCGTGACCTGAGCGAAGAGCTGCCGGAAGTAGTCGTACAGCATGCGCGGTTGGTCGCTCAAGCACGCGAGCGCGCTGTCGTTGCCCATCGAGCCCACGGGATCGCGCAGCTCCTCGACGAGCGGGATCAGCATGAACTGCATCGTTTCGGTCGTATAGCCGAAAGCCTGCATGCGCGCGAGCAGTGAGTCCCGGTCGAACCCTGGGACATCGGGCGCGCGAGCGAGATCGCTCAAGGCGATGCGCTGCGTGTCGAGCCACCGCGCATACGGGCGCTGATTCGCGAACTCGTTCTTGAGCTCCTCGTCGGGTACGAGCCGGCCGCTCTCGAAATCGATGAGGAACATACGGCCGGGCTCCAGGCGGCCCTTGGCTTTGACGTTCGCGGGGTCGATC
This sequence comes from Gammaproteobacteria bacterium, assembly GCA_036507635.1. Taxonomy (GTDB): domain Bacteria; phylum Pseudomonadota; class Gammaproteobacteria; order Steroidobacterales; family Rariloculaceae; genus DATBLZ01. The sequence continues at coordinate 712 of DATCIQ010000086.1, read as the reverse complement.
GGCACGGCGCCGACCTCGCTCGCCATGACGACGCGGTCGTCGTGCGTCAAGTAATAACGGCTCGGCCTCAAACCGTTGCGGTCGAGCACGGCGCCGATGTACTTGCCGTCCGTAAACGCGATAGAAGCCGGGCCGTCCCATGGCTCCATGAGGCAGGAATGAAACTCGTAAAAGGCGCGCTTGTTGGACGCCATGAGGTCGTTTTTCTGCCATGCCTCGGGAACCATCATCATGACGGACTCCTGAAGGCTCCGGCCCGTCATGAGCAGGAACTCGAGCACGTTGTCGAAAACCATCGAATCGGAACCGTCAGGCTCGACGACCGGAAACAGGTCCCGCAGCGATTCACCGAACAAGTCGCTCTTCATGACGCCTTCGCGGGCCTTCATCCAGTTCTCGTTGCCGCGCAGCGTGTTGATTTCGCCGTTGTGTGCCATGAACCGGTTCGGCTGTGCACGGTCCCAGCTCGGGAACGTGTTCGTCGAGAAGCGCGAGTGCACCATGGCGAGGTGGCTCGTGTAATCGGGATCATCGAGGTCCGGATAGAAACTGAGCATTTGCCCCGGCGTCAGCATGCCCTTGTAAATGAGCACTTTGGTCGACAGGCTGCAGATGAAGAACAGCTTCGCCTGCTTGAGTGTTTGATCGCCGCGCAGCCGGCGGCTCGCGCGCTTACGGATGGAGTACAGCTTGCGCTCGAACGCATCGCCTT
>DATCIQ010000085.1:0-4898 GCA_036507635.1 Gammaproteobacteria bacterium | reverse complement strand
CGCCCGCCCTTATTCAGGGTCTAGTTGTTGTTGAACCGGAAGGCCGCGAACCACTCCTTCGGTCGCGAATAGTTGGCCGAGGTCACACCGCCGCCGTCGTTTCTGAATCCGCTCATGATGTAGCGTTCATCCGTGAGGTTGCGTCCGCCGAAGCTCAGGGACCAATTGCCGCCGGCCGGTGTGTAGCTCAAGGCCAAATTCACGAGATCGATCTCGTCCTGGACGAGCAAGGCGTTGTTCATGATGTCGTTCGCGATCTCATCCTTGTAGATGTAATCGAGCCGGACGCTCAAGTCGCCGCCTGCCTGCAGCGGGAAGCGGTATTCGCCGCCGAGGCTGTACGACAAATCGGGCGTGTTGATGAACTTGTCGTTGAGATCCAAAGTCTCCGGATTGAGCACGCTGAGCGGCACGATGCCGGGATCCAAGCGCGTGTACTCGGCGTCCAAATAGCCGAGGCTGCCCGTCAGGCTGAAGCGATCGGTCAACACACCCGTGAGCTCGACCTCGAGGCCCGAGATATCTCCGTCACCGGCATTCGCGAAGACGGGCGAGATTCCCTGCTGCACGAGCACTTGGATGTTCTCGTAGTCGGTCGTGAACAACGCGGTGTTCAGCATCACGCGGCGGTCCAGAAGCTCCGATTTGACGCCGATCTCATAGCTCGTCGCGGTCTCGGGGTCGAAATCGAGGCGGTCCGGGTTCTGCGGCGGGTTCGCTTCGATGGTTATGTGCGGGAACGATAATCGCGTCGTCCACCCGCCCGACTTGAAACCTTCCGAATAAGACACATAGCCCATCACGTTATCCGCGAAGCGGTACTCGGCGCCCGCCCGCACGGACGTGTCCGTGAAGTCCTTGACGTTGACTCCGAGCGGATAGAACCGCGTTACGTCGTTGGGATCGGGGTACGGCGGCGAAGTCGGCGGCGTGACGAGCAGCTTGATGAGCAGCTGGTTCAGATCGCGCTGCCTGCCGTCGAATTCCTTGTGCTCGTCCGTATAGCGCGCCCCGAGCGTCAAGCTCCAGCGATCGGTGAGCGCAAAGTTCAAGTGTGTGAAGGCCGCCCAAGCGTCGTTGTCGAAAAAGTTCTCGCCGAAGATTTGCAGCAAGCCGCCCGGAAACGTGACGAAGTCCGTCAGATCACCGTCTTCCTGGAAGTAGTACAAGCCGGCCAACCAGCTCAATCGATCGTCGGCCGCCGTGCCGCCGATTTGGATTTCCTGCGAGATCTGCTCCTGATGCGTATCGAACGAAGGATCGATAATCTGCAACGGGGAACCGTCTTGGTCCTGTCCGAACAACGCATCGAGATCGCGTATGGCCGTGATCGATTTGAGGGTCGCGCCGCCGAGCTCGATGTCGAACGTGAGACTGAAGCCGAAATTATCGATGATCGAGTAGTTGTTGCCTTCCGCATAAGTCTTGTCGATATCGACACCCACGGCCGTGAAGGCTTCGGGATTCCCGGTGTCGGGGTTGACGGTCGACGTGAACGAGTCGCTGATGAAAAACCATGGCCCATACGGCATGTAGGGTCCTTGGGCCCCGGCCATCGGCGTGCCGATGACGGCGCGCGGCGATAGACAGATATTGGCGAGCGGCGGAATACCCGCGAGCACCGCGGGAGGCAAGAGCACGCACGTGTCGTAGAGGCCGGCCAAAGTGCCGTCGATGAGCCCATCGAACGGATCTGCGGGCGCGGCATTGATGTCGAGCGCGAGCAGGGTATTCGGCACTCCTTCCTCGTCCACGCTGCTGTAATCGGCCGCGAACGTGACCTCGACGTTGTCGTTGACGGCCCACAGCACCTTCGCGCGCAGATTGTCCGCGTCCTCGCCGCCGGATTCGCCGTGCGTCGTGCGGTCCGCGACGAGGAAGTCGTCGAATTGATCAAATACGAAACCGGCGGCGCCGGGGAAAGGAATTCGCTCCTGATAGCCGTCGCGGTTCTTCATCGACAAGGCGATCGACGACAACACGTTGCCGTTGTCGCTCGGAACGTCGACCGAGAAGCGGAAATCGGTGCGGCTGAAGTCGCCTACGGTGAGCTCGCCCCTGTAGGAAAACTCATCCGCGGGGCGACGCGTCGTGATGTTGAGCGCGCCGCCGATGGTATTGCGACCGAAGAGCGTCCCTTGCGGGCCCTTCAGCACTTCGATGCGGTCGATGTCGAGCAGGTCGACGTTGGCGCCGATGGTTCTCGCGAGGTAGACGCCGTCCACGTACACGCCGACGCCGGGTTCGAGATTGAAGGCAAAGTCGTTTTGCCCGATGCCGCGGACGTAGGGGCTCAACACGCTGCTCGAGCCCGAGAACGGCGACGTCCCGTCCATCTGCACGTTCGGCGTGAAGTCGGAGATCTGGGCGACGTTCGTGAGGCCCCGGTCTTCGATCGCCTGGGCGGTCACGGCGGATATGGCGATCGGCACATCCTGAAGGTTTTGCTCGCGCCGCTGCGCCGTAACGGTGATTTCCTCGAGCAACGGCTGTGCTTCGATGGTGGACGCGAGGACGAACAATACGGTAGATGCGGCAACTGCCGCCTGGGTCTGGCAAAGTAACCGCCTCATAGACCCTCCCCTCCATCGAGTTAGTCGTGTCACAGGTACAGCTCGCCCACACACGAGTGCTCGCGCCTAATAGTATTACAGACACCCGTTTGTGCAAAAGCCGCAAAAAACTCGTTACAGGAGGAAACGATGTAGAGGGATGGTCGCGTCAGCCGCTGCCGCGCTCGCGGCTCAGCGGGCGTGCTCCGGCGGCGGGCGAGCCGAGCGAGCGTCCGAGCGCTGCGACCGTGGCGGCCGTCTTCGCGTCGTGCGGCACGAAGATCACGAGCCGCAAGGTGGGACTGCCTTCCGGCACGTAGGAGGTGTGCTCGAACCACAGGCCGCCGAGCTGTGGATGATAGGCGACCGCTTCGGATCGATTCATGACTTCGGGCGTGTTCCACAGCTCGCGGAAAATAGCGCTGTCCCTATTGAGCCCTTCGATGAGCTCGTCGAATGCCGGATCGTCGCAATACTGACTGTAGTCGACTCGGAATTTCGACAGCACGCGGCGCGCGGTCGTGTAGTACCCCTCCGGATTGTTTTGGTAGGAGGTATCGTCGACCAAGAGCAGGCGCAGCAGGTTGCGCCGCTCCGGCGGCAATCGACCATAGTCGCGGAACACGTTGATCAGCGCGTTCCACGCGATGACGTCCCAGCGTGCCGTCTTGATGAGCGCTGGGACGGTCAAAGCGTCGAGCATGCGCTGCAAGGCCGGAGTGACCAGACCCTCGATCCCTTGAGCATGCGGCGGTGCGCGGTGCTGAACCAGCGCGAACAAGTAGTCGCGCTCTTCGTTCGACATGCGCAGCGTCGAGCAAATACGGTCCAGCACGTCGGCCGACACCTTGATGTCGCGGGCCTGCTCGAGCCAGGTGTACCAGGTGACGCTGACGCCGGCCAAGGCGGCGACGTCCTCCCTGCGCAGCCCCGGCGTGCGCCGGCGTCCTTGATCGGGGAGCCCCATGTGGGCCGGCGACAGACGCGCGCGGCAGCCCTTGAGAAACTCGGTGAGCTGCTGTCTATGGAGATCGACGTTCACGAGCCCATTCTAACGCGTGCTCCTCTCAGTCTCCCAGGGGACCCGGGGGAATCGTCCTGAGATAGGCAATCAAAGCGTCGAGGTCTTGAGCCGAGATATTCTCGTAGTAGCCAAAAGCCATGAACGGCAACAATTCGCGGCCGTCGCGACTCACGCCCGTCGTGATCGCACGTTTGATCTCGTCATCGGTCCATGCGCCCAGGCCTCGCTCAGGATGCGAAGTAATGTTCGAGGAGACGGCCGCGAAATCGAGCGCGAACGGCCGCTGGTAGACGTTGCCTCCCTGCCCGACACGGCTCAAGTCGAGTTGCCCCTCGACGAGCGGCGTGTGGCAGTCGATGCAGTGCCCGACCGGCCCCGCGAGATACGCGCCATAAGCGACGACGTCGTCGCGCGAGACTTCCGCGACCGACTCCACAGGAGGACCCCACGACGGCGGCAACGGTATGTTGAATTGCGTTCGCGGCACACGGTTCCGGACCGCGGGCACGGACTTTAGGTACGCGACGATGGCGCGAATGTCGCCGTCGGAAATTCCGCGGTAGAAAACGAACGACATAGGCGGCCCCAAGACTTGCCCGTCGGGGCGCATCCCTTCGCGGATAGCGCGCGCGATCTCGTCTTCGGACCAACTGCCGATGCCGGTTTCGATATCGGGTGTGATATTCGGCGCATACGCGGTGAATGCCGGTTCCTCGATGACGAAGGCGCCGGCGAGGTTCATGTCCTCTCTCAGCAACTCTCCGGCGGCGTCACGCGGCGTGTGGCAATTGCCGCACCCCGCAATGCTCTCGACGAGATATCGACCGCGCTCGACAAGTGGATTGGTGGTTTGAGTTACCGCTCCGGCCGCCGGTGCTTCGGGCTCGGTCTGCGACGGCGCGGATACCGGGGTCTCGGGCGCAGTAGCCTCCGGCCCGCAGGCTGTGGACAGGAACGCGGCGCACAGCCATGGCAGGCAGCGCGTTGCATGGTTCGTTCTCAACGGATTCCCCCGAGCTAGCGGATACGAGACGCAACGTTAAGATATGGAATTGCCGCGAACAAGAAGGCGCCATCGATCTGTCAGATATTGTACTAGCATCGCGACTACTATTAAGCGTCGCTACATTGTTAAGTCTCAGGCCTTAGGCTAGGTTGGCCGCTCCTCGTGGGTCCTACCTTAGTGAGGGGAATCCAACAATGGCGACCATCGATCGACATCGTGTAAGCGCTCTGCTTGCTCTCGGCGTTTGTCTTGCACTCGATGTATCCGTAGTGCAAGCGCAACAAAACCTGCTCGAGGAAATCATCGTGCAGGCGCG
>DATCIQ010000084.1:0-4976 GCA_036507635.1 Gammaproteobacteria bacterium | reverse complement strand
CGGCGACGTGGACGCGGCTCAGCCAGACGGCTCGACGGCGCTGCATTGGGCCGTTTACCGCGATGACGTCGACACCGCGCGCCTGCTGCTCGATGCCGGGGCCGACCCGACCGTCGCGACTCGCGAAGGCATGACGCCGCTGTCGCTCGCGGCCGTCAACGGCAACGCGGCCATGATCGAGATGCTGCTCGACGCGGGCGCGGACGCCAATTCGCCGTTACGCAACGGCGAGACGCCGCTCATGATGGCGGCGCGCACGGGCAGCGTCGCAGCCATCGAGGTATTGCTCGATCGCGGCGCGGACATCGATGCGCGCGAGACCCTGCGCGGCACCACGGCGCTCATGTGGGCCGCCGCCTACAGCAATCCCCCGGCCGTCGAGGCGCTCGTCGATCGCGGCGCAGACGTGAGCTTGAAATCCGCTGCGATTCCGCGCGGACGGCGCCCGTATCTCGCGCCTTCGGCGAAGTCGCGCATCGAGGCGTTCAATCGCGGCGTGGGGCAGGCCGGGCGCGCCATCCCGGTGGACGTGGACGATGGCGACGATACGGGATTCACTGACGAGAACTTGGACGACGTGGACGATGACGGCGATTTCGACGAGACCGCTTTCGACGAAGCGCGCCGGCGGCCGCCATCGGCGGATCCGACGCCGTCCGCTCAAGGCCCCGTCCAGCCCGGCGAGCAGGCGACGGGAACGGGCGAGGTGACGCAGCCGAACCAGGCGGAATGGGGAGGGCTGACGCCGCTCGTGTTCGCGGCGCGCGAAGGCGACCTCGAGTCCGTGCGCATTCTCGTGGAAGCGGGCGCCGACGTGAACCAGACGACCGAGTACGGTTGGACGCCGCTGTTGACCGCCACTCAAAATCGCTATTACGTGCTCGGCGAGTACCTGCTCGACCACGGCGCCGACCCGCAGATCGCCAACAACGGCATGTGGTCGCCGCTCTACATCGCCACCGACAACCGCAACATCGAGGGCGGCGACTATCCGACGCGCAAGCCCGACATGGATCACCTCGAGTTCATCGAGCTCTTGCTCGAGCGTGGCGCGGATCCCAACGTGCGCATGAATTCGAGCACGGAAACGCGAACGATCTTCACGCACCAATGGCTCTTTGAAGAAGGCGCGACGCCGTTCCTGCGCGCGGCGCAATCCGGCGACCTGACGCTCATAAAGCTCCTGCTCGAGCACGGCGCCGACCCGTCCATTGCCACTTTCGACGACGTCACGCCGCTCATGGTCGCGGCAGGGATAGGCTGGGTCGAAGGCGTGACGCACGAATGGTCGCCTGAGGAAACGTATCAAGCGGTCGAGCTCTTGCTCGAATTGGGCGCCGACGTCAACACGCGAGATACCGTCGACCACCGCACGGCATTGATGGGCGCCGCGCACAAGGGCCGCAACGATATCGTGCAACTGCTCGTCGATCACGGCGCCGACTTATCACTGCGCGACATCGGCAGCCGTGACAGCATCCACAACCTCGCGGGCGTCACTTGGCAGGCCATCGACTACGCCGACGGGCTCGTGCGCGTCGGCGTGCAATCATCGATCGCGCATCCCGAAACGGCCGCTCTGATCCGCAAGCTCATGCAAGAGCGCGGCCTGCCGGTCCCGCCCGAAGGCCGCACGCTCGATTCAATCTGCATCACCGATATCTGCAGATGAGATGGCGCGCATAGTCCTTGGTTTGTGGACCACTCACGGTCCGCAACTCAACACCACGCCTGAAGAGTGGATGTTGCGCGTGCCCGCCGACAAGGCGCGTAATCACTGGTTCAAAGGCCGTTCCTACCCGTTCGACGAGCTCGCGCGTCTGCGCAGCGCCGAAAACTTGGGCGCTCATGCTTCGCTCGAAGCGCGAACCCGGCATCATGCCGCGTGCCAAGCCGCGATCGCCAAGGTCGCGAAGATCTGGGCCGAGGTGAATCCCGAGGCTTGCGTGATTTTCGGCAACGACCAACGCGAGCTCATGCTGCCGTCGTTGCAGCCGGCCTACACGGTGTACTACGGCGATACATTCTGGAACGGCCCGATACCTCTGCGCCGGAGCTCGCAACTTCCGCCGGGAATCCGCGAGTCCGAGTGGGCCAACCGGCCCGCGGAGCGCACCGAGTACAAGGGTCTTCCCGATCTCGCTGAGAGGCTGCTCGCGGCCGGTATCGACGCGGGGTGGGACTTCACGGCTTCGAACGAATGGCCCGAGCACGAGCCGGACCACCATCATGCGGGCACACCGCACGCGTTTGCATACATTCTGCGGCGTGTGATGCAAGACCGCGCCGTGCCGACGTTGCCGATCATCACCAATACGTTCTTTCGTCCGAATCAACCGCGGCCGTGGCGCTGCTTCGATCTCGGCAAGCTCGTGCACCGCGTCGTCGGCGAGTGGGACGAGGACGTGCGCGTCGCTGTCGTCGGCTCCGGAGGAATGACGCATTTCGTCATCAACGAGGAGTTCGATCGGGATCTTCTGCAAGCCGTGCAGAGCCGCGACGAACGGTTCATGCGCGCCATCGATCCCAAGCTCATGAAAGACGGCACTTCGGAGCTCTTGAATTGGGTATCGGCCTCGGGGTGCCTGTTTCAAACGGAGCTTCGCGGCGACGTCATCGACTACGTGCCGTGCTACCGCACGGAAGCCGGCACCGGCACCGCGCAGGGCTTCGTCACCTGGACTTAGGGTAGGAGCGAGCTTCGCTCGCGATCCTTCTGCGGAGAAAGATCGCGAGCAAAGCTCGCTCCTACATAAGAAAATCACGACGACTTGTCGAGCATCTCCTCGTAGTCGCGGCCGACGACTTCGGTGATGCGGTCGCCGTTGCGCAGCGCGTGAACCATGAGCCGCTCGCGCTCGGCGATGTGCTCGCCGCGGCGCACGACCTCCTCGAGCCGCGCGCGCGGAATGAAGACGACGCCGCTCCCATCCGCCAACGCAAAATCGCCGGGCGCCACGGCAACGCCGCCGATCATTACGGGTGCATTGCAGCGGTCTTCGTATACGCGCCCGCGCGCCGTCCGCGCGATCGCCGAGCGGCCATACACGGGAAAACCGAGCGCGCGAGCCTCGTCGATATCGCGTGCCGGGCCGTCGATGATGATTCCCGCGACGCCGTTGACTTGCGCGCCGGCGGATAGCACGCCGCCCCAGCCCGCGCATTGCACACCCGACGAATGCTCGAGCACGATGATGTCACCCGGTTTCGCGGCTTCGATGGCCGCCGTGCCGAGGTGCCGCGCGGTGCCGCCGGGCGGCCTGCCCGGTGCGAGCTTGACGGTGATGACGGGACCAGCGATGCGTTCCGCGACGGAAAGCGGCACGAGCCCGACGACTGCGGGCGGCAGCTCGAGTGAATCCAAGGCATCCGACAGCGCGCAGCTGTCGAGCGAGGCGAGACGCGCAAGCAGTGGAGTGGTAGTCACTTTTCCTTGCTCTGCAGCCGGTGGTAGCGCATTTTCTCGCGCGCCTCCTTGAGGCTCTTGCCCGACGCGACCAGATCGCGGATGCGCTGTTCCGCTTCTTCGATGGTCTCGGCGACCGATAATACTTCGTTCTCGCGCACACGCGGAATCACCACGACGCCGTCCGCGTCGCCGCGCATGAGATCGCCGGGCTGCACGCGCGCATGGCCGATGGTGACGGGCACCTGCAGGGCGTCGACTTGCACGCGGTCCTTGCCCGTGCGCATCGAGTAGCTGCGGCTGAATATCGGATAGCCAAGCTCGAGGCACAAGTGCGTATCGCGGTTCGCGCCGTCGATGACGGTTCCCGCAAGCCCCATATGGTGCGCGACGCCGGTCAGGATATCGCCCCAGACGGTCGCGTCCTCGCGCCCGCCGTTCGCAAGCACGACGACGGTGCCGGGCTCAAGATCATCGATGTAGTCGCCGACCGTGCCCGGCTCGTTCGCATCCACGGGACCGTAGAGCACCGTGTAGGCGCGACCTGTCATGCGGAAGGCGTGATCGCGGGGCTTGATGCCGAGACACTGACCCGCAATGCCGAGCTTGTCGAGCGCGTCGCTCAACGTCGCCGTATCGAGCCGCGACGCACGCTCAACGTTCTTGTCTGCCATGCGAGTAGGTGCCCGCGCGGCTACAGCTTGAACAGTTTGCGCGCATTGTTCTCGAGTATTTTCGCCTTGTCCGCATCGGACAGCCAGTCGAAGCCCTTGATGTAGGGCACGATGTTGTCGAAGGTCAGCCCCGTGTCGGGATTGATCGCCGACCCGACGCCGGGACACTCGGCGCCGTACAGCACGTGGTCGACTCCAACGGTCTTGATCAGCAATTCGAGCGCGCCTTCCGTGTACAGCACGGTATCGTAATAGAGCTTGCGCATGCGGTCGCGGAACCGACCCCGCGTGCCCCGCGCGGAGGCCGAATCGAAGCGGCCGAGCTGAAAGGGCATCGCACCGCCGCCATGCGAGACGAGTATCTTCAAGTCGGGAAAGTCGTCGAGCACGGCCGAGTTCACGAGGCCGTAGACGGCCGTCGTCTCTTCGTTGATGAAGTGCAACGTATACGGCTCGCGCTCGGGCTCGCGCGAGCCCGTCGCGTGGATGTGCCCGACCACGTCGAGCTCACTGAGCTTCTCGTACAGCGGGTACCAATAGCGATCGCCGAGCGGCGGCGCTTTCGTGCCGCCGTTCTCGTAGGGGTCCGGGTTGATGACGCAGCCCTTGAAGTCGAGCTCCTTGACGCAGCGCTCGAGCTCGGGGAGCGCATTCTCGATGGGCTCGCCGGCCGCCTGCGGCAGCCCGGCGACGCCGTAGAACTTGTCGGGCATGAGCTTACAGCTCCGGTGGATGACCTGGTTGGTCTCCTCGGTCCAATAGTGGACGATCTTGGCGGGCTTCTCGGAATGCATCATCTGAAACGGGCGCGGCGAAATGCACTGCCGGTCGATGCCGCAGGCGCGGATGTGATCGAGGTGGCCGGTCGGCGCCATTTCTTTGGCGTTCCAGGCGTG
>DATCIQ010000083.1:0-40193 GCA_036507635.1 Gammaproteobacteria bacterium | reverse complement strand
CCCAAGTTGCCGTTGTTGCCGATCGCGAGCGCCGGCAGGTAAGAGCGGATCGGGAGGTTGGCCGCCTTGAGCAGCCCGAGCGCGCCGACGACGGTGAGCACGAGCATGGCGAGCGAGCCGCCGAGCATCGCGACAAAGTCGCGCATCGGCAGCGTCAGTTGCGAGAGACTGTCGACGATGAGGCACGGCCCGGATACGTTCATGATGACGCGCGTCACGAACTCGCGCTCGAACGGGAATCCGAGCCGCCGCCAGAGATAGCCCACGGACGCAAGCGTGAACACGGGCAACAGAATGCCCCCGAGCTCGTCGATCAAGTCGGCTTATCCGCGCCTTTCGCTTGCCACTCTGCAAGAATAACCCGTAGATGCTCGGTCAGTTGCTCGAATTCGCGATTCACACGCAGCCTTCAGCCGCGGCGCTCGGATTTTACGAGCAGCTTGGGTTTCATAGCCTTTCGATCAGCGACGTTCGCGGCGGACCGTACGCCGCGGTTTCGGACGGAGCGCTCACGCTCGGCCTCACGGCCGAGGAGATCGAAGGCCCCGTGCCGATATTCGTGCGTCCGGATCTCAAGCCGCACTTGCGGGGCTTACGCCGGCTCGGCGTGCGATTCGACTTCACGGAGCTTGCCGACGACGAGTTCAACCGCGCCGGGTTCCGCGACCCGAACGGGCGGCCCGTGATGCTCGTCGAAGCGCGCACCTCCTCGCCTGCGCCGCGTGCACGCACAGAGGTATTTGCGTGCGGCGAGTTTCTCGAATGGACCGTGGCGACGCACTCGCTCGCCGAGTCCGAATCCTTCTGGGCCGGGCTCGGGCTCACGCGCATCGCTGCAGGCGCCTCGCCCCACGCCTGGCTGCGCATGGCGGGCCGCGGCCTCGTCGTCGGCTTTCACGAATCGTTGCGACTCGCGGCCGGCCTCTCATTCCGGGCCCCCGATCTCCACGCTCGCATGGAGTACTTGCAGGCAAAGAACGTGCGCGTGATACCGGGCGCTCCCGTGGCGCCTCCGGGTACGAATGCCGCTACCTTGATTGCACCCGAACGGACGCCGTTCTACTTGGTCGAGGAACAGACTCCCACTTGAGGCGCGCGTGCAGCGGGCTCGTGCGCGGGAAATGCGTGAGCAAGTACTGCATCTGATCGGCGAGAACGCGGCGCCCTTTCAAATAGATGTACTCGGCGTAAGTCGGCGTGAACGGCACGGCTACGAGCTGCAAGGACGCTTCCTCGGACGTGCGCCCGCCCTTGTGATTGTTGCAGCGGCGGCACGCGGCGACGACGTTGTTCCACGAGTCGGTGCCGCCGCGGCTTATTGGCGTCACGTGGTCGCGCGTGAGCTCGGACGAAGGGAAGCGCGAGGCACAGTACATGCAGATGTTGGCATCGCGGCGAAACAAGGTGCGGTTATTGAGCGGCGGCGTGTATCGGTCGCGATTGCGCTCGACGGTCCGCGTGTCGCCGGTGGTCGCGACGATCGAGCTCACCTCGATGACGCTGCGCAAGCCGGTACGCGCGTTATAGCCGCCCCGCACGCGGTATAACGGCGAGCCACAGCAATAGGCAACCTGTCCGCTATGGTAGAGCGCAGCGGCGGCCTTGTAATCGATCCATTCCAGGGGCATGCCGGCCACGTCGGTCCGCAACACTTCCTGGGAAAGCATATGAGCTCCGGGTTCCATCCTGAACCGTCAACAGGCTACGGGGCGCCCAGAGTTTCACCGAGAAAGCGACAAGATTCAATGGCGTGGGCCTCATGCAACAGCCCGTCCGCCGAGCGGCAGGCCCCGATCTAGCGTCTGTCGGCGGGTCGCAACCGGCGCTCGCGCAGGCGGCGCAGCTGATCGGGCGACAGATCGCGGAAACGGCGGCGGAGCTCCTGGCGCTGATCGGGAGTGAGGCGGCGAAAATTCCGATACGTTTCGCGGATGCGCTCGCGGTCCGCGGCCGGCAGATTGCGATATTCCTGGTAGCGCTCGCGGACCATGGCGCGCTGCTCGTCGGTCAAGCCCCGCCAACGCGCGAAGCGTTCCTGTGCTAGGCCTCGCTCGCGCGGGCTCATATCGAGCCAACGCAGAGCGCCGCGCGCTATTTGCTCCTGGCGCGCGGGCTCGAGGTCGCTCCAGCCCTCGGCTTGCCCCGCGAGCAATTCGCGTTGTGCCTCGCTCAAATCTTCCCACGCGACGCCGTCGGCTTGCGCGATTGCGCAGGCCAAGAGCATCGTGAGCCACGCGAGCGCGGCTATTCTTCTTGCGCTGCTCATTCCGCGTCCTCCTTGGTTTCCGGCTCGGGCTTCCCTTCCACTTCGCTCCGAGGTTCCTTCTCCCATTCGGCTGCGATCTCCCATTCGTCGTCCTCGGCTTGCCAACTGCCGAGATACTCGAGAAAGTCGACCTCGGGCTCGACAGCTTCCTCGGCGTGCACGATCACGGTCGCCAGGCTCGCTGCCGCGATGCCGAGCATTGCCCGGAGACGGCGCATCAACCGACCCCATCGTCGGCAGGCTCCCGCACTTCCAGCTCGGGCTGTTCTTCGAGCCACGCATAGAATTCGAGCTCCTCGAGCATTTCGAACTCATCCTCGGCGAGTAGGAGCTCCAAGTCACCGAGCGCCGCTACTTCGACGCGCGCGTCCGGCAACTCCGGACCCTGCCCTACGAGCACGGCAACGAGGGCTGCGGCCGCAAGCGCGCCACCGCCCACCATCCAGGGACGCGCACCGAGAAAACTCGCGACGAGGCGGGACTGCCCGCCGCGCTCGAGCGCCCGGGCTCTGGCTCGTACGAGCCTGCTGCGTGTCGCGACATCGATGTTCGCGACACTCGCGTCGAAGAGCTCCTTGGCGCGCCGCGTCAACTCCGACTCGCCGTTGTCGTGTTCGGAATTCATGACCACTCCTCTCCCAGCAGCTCGCGCAACCGGCTGACGGCGCGCGCATGGTGCGTCTTGACGCTGCCTTGCGAGCAACCCATCGCGATCGCGGTCTCGCTGACATCGAGACCCTCGAAAGTGCGCAGCATGAACGCCTCGCGCTGCCGCGCCGGCAGCGCTCCGAGCGCCGAGCCGAGCGCCGCCAATGCCTCGTTCGCCTCGAGGTCCTCGAGCGGATTATCCTCGCTCGGACCCGGCACGGCCGCCAGGGGATCCTTCTCGTCCTCGTCATGGCCGCCGAAAAAGGACAACACGCGCGCGCGCACGATGCGCCGCCGATGCCAGTCGTGAATCCGGTTCTTGAGGATCCGGTAGAACAACGGCCGCCATTCCTCGCTCGGGCGGCGCCCGTAGCGCGTCACGAGCCGGATCATCGCTTCCTGGACGACGTCGAGCGCTTCGTCCGCGTCGCGCATCGTCATGACGGCTATGCGGAACGCGCGTTTCTCGACGTCGCGCAGGAAGGCGTCGAGCTCACTACCGTAATCCAGCGTCCCCTCCCTTCCGAGGCGCATCGCACACGCCGTCTTCAGCGCTAGCTCCATCGCCGCCGAATCCCCGACCGATGGTCGCGAGCCGCCATCGGCCGCGACACATTATCATTGCTCATGTGCTCCTCAACGCACGTTCACGGGTGGCGGTTGACAAAGGCGACGACTAACACGGCGGGCGCCCGGCCGAATTCCATTACATAATCTGCGCTCAAAATGCCCGCCGCCGCAAAACTCGTTCGTGTCGCCGTTCCCGTGCCGCTCGGCGACGGGTTCGACTACCTCTGGAACGGCGAGGGCGCGGCACCGCCCCCTGGGAGCCGGGTCCGCGTGCCTTTCGGCCGCGGCGAACGTATCGGCATCGTGCTCGAGCACCGCGCCGAGAGCCCCGTGTCGCCGACGAAGCTCAAGCCCGTTCGCGCGGCGCTCGACCCTAGGCCGGTTATCGCTCCGGAGCTTCTGAGGACACTGCGCTGGGCAGCCGAGTACTACCACCACCCGATCGGCGAAGTCGTCAAGCACGCGTTACCCGGCCTATTGCGCAAAGGCCGAGCTCCCGGGGAACCGCGCGTTCGCGGGTGGCAGCTTACGGCGGGTGGACGTGCCGCGTTGGCCGCGCCGCGCCGCGCGGCGCGGCAGGCGGAAGTGCTCGACGCCCTTTCGAGCGGAGCGTGCGTTGCCGCCGCCGTGCTCAAAGCGCGTGGCGTGCGGTCCGACGCGTTGCGCCGGCTCACACGTAAGGGCTGGATCGAGCCTTGCGTCCTCATCGCCGCCGCGCAGGCCGCAGAGCCGCAGGCGCCCCTAGTGGCGCTGCCCCGGCTCACGCCCGAGCAGGCCGCGGCGCTCGAACGGCTCGAAAGCGCGGCGCCGGGATTCCACGCCTTCTTGCTTCACGGGGTCACGGGCAGCGGGAAAACCGAAGTCTACTTGCGCCTCATCCGCGCGGAAATCGATCGCGGCCGGCAAACGCTCATGCTCGTCCCGGAAATCGGTCTCACGCCCCAGCTCGTCGGCCGGCTCCGCGCACGTTTCGGCGAAGAGCTCGCCGTCATCCATTCGGCACTGACCGAGACAGAGCGCGTCGTCGCTTGGCACAAGGTGCAAAGCTCTGCGGCAAAAGTCGTCGTCGGCACCCGTTCTGCCGTGTTCGCGCCGTTGTCCCGGCCCGGGCTCGTCATCGTCGACGAGGAGCACGACGTCTCGTACAAGCAGCAAGAAGGATTCAAGTATTCGGCGCGCGATCTCGCCGTCGTGCGCGCGCGATCACTCGGCATCCGCGTACTGCTCGCGTCCGCGACCCCATCGCTCGAAAGCCTGCGCAATGCGCGCGCCGACCGCTATCACCTGCTCGAGATGCCGAAGCGCATCGGCGGCGCGGGGGTGCCTACGCTTCGAGTGATAGATCTCAACTTGCACGCGACACGACATGGGCTGTCGACGCCGTTGGTCGCCACGATGACGACCCACCTCGAGCAGGGCAACCAGGTGTTGTTGTTTCTCAACCGGCGCGGCTTCGCACCGGTTCTCTACTGCCCGCAATGCCGGGAAGCCGAGGAGTGCGATCGCTGTGACGCACGGCTGACCGTGCACGCGCGCCAAGGCGTGCTGCGCTGTCATCATTGCGGCCGCGAACGCCCCTTGCGCTGGTCGTGCGAACGGTGCGGGACGGAGCGCGTCGGCGTCGGCGCCGGCACGGAGCGCGTCAGCGATGCCCTGCAATCGCTCTACCCCGACCGCCGGATCGCGCGGCTCGATCGCGACGTGACGGCGCGGCGCGGCGCGCTCGCGGCCGTGCTCGGCGACGTGGAGCGCGGCGCAACCGACATACTCGTGGGCACGCAGATGCTCACGAAGGGGCACGATTTTGCGCGCGTCACGCTGGTCGGCATTTTGAGCGCCGATCAGGGGCTCTTCGGCACGGATTTGCGCAGCAACGAGCGGCTCGCACAGACCATCGTGCAAGTCGCGGGTCGCGCGGGAAGGCGCGACCGTCGCGGCGAAGTCTTGATCCAAACACGCTTCCCGGAGCACCCGTTGCTCAAGTCGCTCTTGGCCGACGGTTATGCGGCGTTCGCGACGCTCGCGCTCGAGGAACGCCGCCTTGCGGGCTGGCCGCCGTTCTCGCATCTGGCCGTGTTCCGGGCCGAAGCGGTCGATCGACGCCCCGTGTTCGACTTCCTCATGAAGCTCCGCGACCACGCAGAAGCGCAAAGCCGCGGCGTGCAAATCCTCGGGCCGGCTCCGGCCGCCATGGAGCGCAGAGGCGGGCGTTTTCGTGCCCAGCTACTGTTGCAGAGCCCCGCGCGGGGTGCGCTGCATGCGCTCGTGGGCGGGAGCCTCGCGGCGCTTCGCGACTGGCGCGAATCGCGGCGCGTGCGGTGGTCGATCGACGTCGATCCCGCAGAGATCTGAAGCACGGCGCTTCGCGGCTACGCCGGCGCGGTGCATCGGGTAGAATGCGCCGCTTCGATTCCGACCGCCCCGACGCGTGCGCGCCAAACTCGACAAGCTTCTCCGCGACGCCTTACGCAACCTCGAAGCCGACGGCGCGAGCGACGTTGGCGATCTCGATCGCGCGCACGCGCGCATTGCGAGTATGCTCACGCGCATGCGCGAGCAAGGATTCGAGCCGCTTAATCCGACCACGGTCGACCTCGCGAAGCTTGCGCTTCCCGAGGAAGAATCTCTCATGCGCGCCTCGAGCCGTTATGCGGAAATTATAGAGCTCGCTGCAGACAACCGCGCGCCGCAGCACGTCGTCCACTACTTACGCGCGACGCTGGCAATGGTGACGCAGCAGGTCATCGCCGATGCGCTCGACCTCTTGGACGTATCTGCGCCAACGAGCATGTAGGCGAAGCGAGAGTGGCGCGCCGAGCTAGACGAACGGAGCGACGGGAGCAAGCCCCAGGCTGGGTATGGATGTCGTTCGGCCTGGCGCTCGGGCTGCTGGTGGCGCTCGTCGTCTACGTCACGAACGGCGGTGGAGGGGATTCCGGCGCGCGGCCGGCCATCGCCACGGTAACGCAACCTGCGCCGGCGCAAGCACTGCGCGGGGGTGCGCGAGAACCGGCGCCCGCTGAACGCTTCGACTTCTACGAGGTTCTGCCGCAGTACGAGGTCGTGATCCCCGAAGTCGAGTTCGAGCCGCGCTCCAACGCCGCCGTGCGCGCCGTCGAGGAGCCGGGCCGCTATGTCCTTCAGGTCGGCTCTTTCACCGAGATCGCCGATGCGGACCGCATGCGGGCCAATCTCGCTCTACTCGGAATCGAATCGCGTATCCAGCGCGTTACGATCGATGAGGAAGTGTTTCATCGCGTGCGGATCGGTCCGATCGACGAGCTCGCGGAGCTCAACCGCATACGCGCCCGGCTGCGCGGAGCGCGTTTGGATTCACTGCTCATGAAGGTTCCGGACTAGCCCCTGTCGCGCGCGGCTATTCGTCGGGGCCCGCCTGCCGAAAATCGACGCCGAGCGAGCGCAGCTTCCGGTAGAGATGCGTGCGCTCCATGCCGACCCGCTTCGCGAGCTGCCCGACTTTGCCGCCGCAAAGTATCAGCTGCTGCTGCAGATAAGCGCGCTCGAAGTGCTCCCTGGCTTCGCGCAGCGGCATGGCCAGAAGATCTTGCTTGATGAGAGGCTCGCCCGCCGCGCTGTCGGCCGCGAGTTGTGCCTCGACTTCCCGCAAGCTGATTTCCTCGTCGCCGCCGAGGATCAACAGGCGTTTGACGATGCTCTTGAGCTCGCGCACGTTACCGGGCCACGGGTAGTTGCGCAGCCGGTTTTGCGCGGCAATGCTGAAACGCCGAAACGGCAATCGTTCCACGTCGACGAAAACATCGGCGTAGTAGCGCAGCAGCTCCGGCACGTCTTCCGGATACTCGCGCAGCGGTGGAACGCGAATCACGACGGCGCTCAAGCGCGACAAAAGCTCGGCGCGGAAATCGTCATCGCGCTCGAATCCGGGCGGTGCGCTCGCGAGAATGCGCACGTCGAGGCGTTGCTCGGTGCCGCCCTGCGGCGTGAACTTTCCGCGCTCGAGCACGTTGAGCAGAATCTGCTGAGCCCGCGAGGAGAGCTCGTCGAGCGACTCGATGAACAGAACGCCCCCGCTCGCACGCTGCTGCGCGCCGGGTTCATGAGCCGAGCCCAGCAAGCGGGCCTCGCAATCCGTCTCGGTGAGGTCGCCGCCTTGCACCGTTTCGAACGGCCCTTGAGAGCGCGCGCCGCTGGCGTGCAAAAAGCGCGCGAAGAGCCCGCGGCCGCTGCCCACCTCACCCGTGAAAAGCGTGTGCGTATCGTGCTGCGCGATGCGCGTGACTTGATTGCGCAGATCGCGTAGTTGTTGGCTCTTGCCGATCGGCACGGGCGCCGCGGGGATCAACGTCCGGTGGGATTCGCGCGTGCGGCGACTCGCAAGCGCCTTCTGCACGGTACGCAAGAGCTTCGTCAAGGACACGGGCTTCTCGATGAAATCGAGAGCGCCGAGACGCGTCGCCTCGACCGCCGAGTCGACTGTGCCGTGACCCGACATCATGACTACGGGATCGAGCGCTCCGCTTTCCGACCATTCCTTGAGCAAGGAGATGCCGTCGGTGTCGGGCATCCAGATGTCGAGCAGCGTCAAATCGTAGTTTTGCTCGCGGCGTGCGGCGCGCGCGTGCTCTGCGTCCGCGGCGGTCGTGACCTCGTAGCCTTCCTCGCTGAGTATCTCTTCGAGCAGCTCGCGAATGTTCGGCTCATCGTCAACGACCAAGATGCGCGCACTGTTCATGCGCGTTCTCTTTTGTGATCGTGGTGGGTATCGTTCGACAGCTCACCGCCCCCCTGTGATATCGGCAACAGTATACTGATCTCCGCGCCGCCCCGCCCCCCGTTGGCGAGCCGTATCTGCCCGCCGTGCTCCTCGACGAGTTTCTTTACAATCGCGAGCCCCAAGCCCGTGCCTTTGGCCTTGCTCGTCACGTAGGGATCGAACGCCTGGTCGATGATGCTGTCTGCGAAGCCCGGCCCGTTGTCGGACACCTTGATCTCGACGGTGTTGGTCCCGCGCTCGGTCACGAGCCGCGTGGCGATCTCGACGCGCGCGTCGGCTTGATTCTCCATGGCTTCGAGAGCGTTGCGCATGAGGTTATGCATGACCTGACGCATGCGTCCGATGTCGGCTTCGACGGGCGGCAAGTTCCGATCGAGCACGAGCTTTATGGCAACCTGGTGTTCCTGGTGTCTGTATAGTTCCGTGACCTCCGCGATTAGTTCATTGAGGTCGAATCGCGACAGCTCGACCTCGGGGGCGCGAGCGTATTGGCTGAAGGCATTGACCATCTCCTTCATGGCCTCGACCTGCTGAATGATCGTGTGCGTGGCGCGATTCAAGAACTCGAGGTCGTCCAGGTCGCTCGGCAAATACCGCCGCCGCAGTCGTTCCGCCGAGAGCTGTATGGGCGTCAACGGGTTCTTGATCTCGTGCGCGAGCCGACGCGCCACTTCGCCCCACGCGGCGTCGCGCTGCGCCTGCAAGAGCATCGTGATGTCCTCGAACACGATCACGTAGCCGCGGGGATCATCCCCCTCGGACGGCAATTCCGTGCAGGCGCACATGAGGACGCGGCGCCCGATCTCGCCGCGGAGGGTGATCTGCTCGCGCCACTCGCTGACGCCCCGATCGAGGTATTCCGTGCACACGGCCGCCAGTTGCCCGAGCAACGGCCGGCCCCGAGCCGCATCGGCGAGGGGCTTGCCGACGTACGACTCGAGGTCGACGCCCAAAATCGCACCCGCGGCCTGATTGGCGGTGCGGATTTTCAAGTCGGCCTCGAGCGATAGCACGCCCGTCGACAAACGCGCGAGAATCACTTCGAGCTTGTGGCGCTCGTTTTCGACTTGTTGCTGCGATAACCGCGCCTCCTGTCGCGCCGTGGCGAGCCGCTGCGTCATTTCGTTGAACGAATTGATGAGAAAACCGATCTCGTCCGAGGTCGGTATCGGCAGTTTGGTATCGAAGTCGCCCCTCGCGACCGCACGCGTCGCTTGCATGAGCTGCTGGATCGGAACCGCGAGGCGGCGCGCCGAGAAGAACGCGCCGTAAACGGCCGCGAGAATCGAGATCAACAGAACCAAGCTCAAGACCAGCGTGAAGCTGTATTTGAGCCCGGTCCGCAGGTACTCGAGCTCACGGAACTGGTTGTAGCTCGCCTGGACCTCGTTGGCGAGCGCGCTGATGCGTTGCTCCACCGGAAAGATCCCCCGCAGGACGGTGAATTCTCCCGTCGGGCGTTCCGTCGGCAACAGCACGGCGGCGACGACGCGGTATTCGCCGCTGCGACCGAGGTCCGGGCCTAGGTACGATCGCCCCTGCCTGAGCTGGAAGATCACCTCGTCATTCGGATAGGCGGGCACGGACGCCGCGGGATCCTCCGAGCTCGTCGCGATAATCTGGTTGTTGCTCGAGAAGACCGTGAGCTCGAACGCCTCGCTCGCACGCCGCAGCACGCTCAAGTCGCGCACCGTGCGCGCCGGATCGCTGATATCGAGCCGAGCGGCGATCTCGGTCAGCGACTCGAGATGCTCGCGGCGCTGGAGCTCGAGCGCCGCGCGGCTCAAAGACAGCGCGTTACCGAGGCCCTGCTCCACGTCGACGCTGAACCACTCGTCGATGCCGCGATTGATGAACTCGACCGAGAAGATGTAGACGATGACGAGCGGCGTGATCGCGAGCACGATCAACAAGCTCACCATGCGCGCCTTGAGCCGCGTGCCGGGCACATGGCGCCGATAGTCGCGGATCAAGCGCACGAGGTTCATGACGATGAGCGTCACGAGAACCGCGACGCCGATCGAGTTGATCAAGAGAATGAGATTCGAATAGCGAGCGAAGTCGTCGGAATTCTCGGCCACCTGACTGAACAGCAGGAGCGCAGTGAGCCACAGCAGGATGCCGGCCAGGATCAGCAGCGTGTAGAACGCCGATCTCAGTCGTCTGCCAATCGCCATCGGTACCACTCGCTGCCCAAAGACCAGTCGCGCCGCCAAAATGCGAGCAGGCGCAGCGGGCCCGGCAATTGCTCCGTATCGAGCAGGGCGCGGATACGGATGTCATAGGTGCGCTCGGGATCGAGCAGCGCCGCATCGATGATGGGCAGCCGGTCGACGCGGCCTAAGAAATTGAGCGCCGCGAACAGAGTCGCGAACGAATCCTGGTCGCCGCTGTTTACGTTCCGTACGATATAGCGCTCGGTCAAGGCGTGATACTCGAGCTGATAGAGCTGAGTCAGGCTCGCGACTTCCGTGTCCATCCACATCGGCCGCCGGTTCAACAGCTCGATCTCGAGTCGAATCGTGAGCGGCAGGCCCGATTCGAGCGCGCCGCGCGCGTCGGTCGACAATCTGTACTCGAGCCGCGCGCTCAAGAAATAGACGTTGGCGGCGAGCTCCACGCTGCCCGAGCGTACCTCGAAATGTCCGGGATCATCGTCCTGGGCGAAAGCGCCGGCCGCCGCCAAGCCGAGCGCCACGAAGACCGCCCGGCACACCAATCGTGCACGGGCGGATAGTGGATGCTCGAGATCTGCGGAATCGGGCACGCGACGGTCACTGCTCAAGGTTTTTTGTCGAGGCAAGCATAATAGAAGCCATCCATGTCCGCCTCTCCGGGCAGGATCTGCAGATGCCCCGGCTGACCGGGCCCGGTCAGCACCGCATCCGCCGTCCTGCCGAGAAAGTGCTCGATTTGCTCGGCGTTCTCACGTCGCAGCACGGTGCAAGTCGCATAGAGAAGCCGGCCGCCCGGCGCGAGGAGCGGCCACAGGGCGTCGAGCAAGCGCGCCTGCAGATCGACGGCGCGATCGAGGTCGTCCGGCGTGCGCAGGATCTTGATGTCGGGATGCCGCCGGATGACGCCGAGCGCCGAGCAAGGCGCATCGAGCAGGATACGATCGAACGGCCGCCCGTCCCACCAGTCGCGCGGCGCAAGCGCATCGGCGTGCACGAGCGTCGCCTCGAGCCCGAGCCGCGCGAGATTCTCGCGCACGCTGTCGAGGCGCTCGGCATCGCGGTCGAGCGCAATGACTGCACCGAGCCCCGGGCAAGACTCGAGCAAATGCGCCGTTTTGCCGCCGGGCGCCGCGCACGCGTCGAGCACGCGCAGACCGGTGCCGAGATTCATGAATCCCGCCGCGAGTTGCGCCGCGCCGTCCTGAACCGACACCTCGCCGCTCACGTATCCCGGCAGCGATTTCGCGGCACACGGCTCGGTCACCAAAATGCCGGAAGCGACGGACGAGCTTGCGTTGGCATCGATGCCGCACTCCCGAAGTCGCTCGAGATACCGCGCGCGCTCCATCACGCGAGTGTTGACGCGCAACCACATCGGCGGCGGCGCATTGTTGGCGGCAAGGAGGCGGCGCCAGCTTTCGACCCAGTCGCCGCGAATCACGGCGATGAGCCATGCCGGATGACTGAAATGCGCTTCTTCGACGAGATCGCCGCGGCCGAGCAACTCGTCGCGCTCGCGCAAGAAACGTCGCAACACGGCATTCACGAGCCCGCGAGCGTGGCCCACGCCAAGCAGCCGGCTCGCTTCCACGGTGGCTGAGACTGCCGCGTGCTCGGGGATGCGCATGGCCTGCAGTTGCAGGAGGCCCACGCGCAGGAGTGCCGCGAGCTCCGCATCTTTCCGCGCCAACGGGCGAGTCAAGAGCTCGCCGATTTGCCACTGCAAGCGGTGATGCCAGCGCAACGATCCGTACAGTAGCGCTCGAAGCAGGGAGCGGTCGCGTTCGGCCACCGCCGCGCTCGCCGCGAGCGCACTTTCCGCAGGCAACCGATCGCGTACGACGCCAGCGTTTATGCGCGCAGCCTCGGCACGCACGAGCGCTCCGGCGCGTCCGAGGCTAGCTTGTGAGCTTGACGCCATCGAGACGGTGCGCCGCGAGATATGCACCCGCATCCATCGCCCTGGAAGACGGCGCCTGCACGATCGTGAGCCGCAAGATTCCCCGGCCGGTGGCGACATCGATGCCTGCGGCGCTCGCCGACAGGACCGTCCCCGGCTCCGATCCTTCCGGGCCGCTGACGGCATGGGCGCGCCAGATACGCAACCGGCCTCCTTCGTCCGTGCAGGTTTCCGCGATCGGCCACGGATTAAATGCGCGCACCTGCCGTTCGAGGTGCTCGGCCGGGAGGCGCCAGTCGAGCCGTGCAGCGGCTTTCTCGATCTTCGGAGCATAGGTGGCACGGCTCTCGTCCTGGGGCTTAGGTATCAGGCGGCCGTCGCAGATCGCAGGTAGAGACGTTGCGAGCAGGTCGGCACCGAAGACCGCGAGCCGATCCTCGAGCTCACCCGAAGTCTCGTGTGCCCCGATCGAGATCGCGGAGGAGGCGTACACGGGCCCGCGGTCGAGGCCGGCTTCCATGCGCATGACACTGATGCCGGTGCTGTCGTCGCCGGCGAGTATCGCGTGCTGAATCGGCGCCGCGCCGCGCCAACGCGGCAGCAGCGATGCGTGCAGATTCACGCACGCGATGCGGGGCCAATCGAGCATCCATTGCGGCAATAGCAAACCGTAGGCGACGACCACGAGGAGATCCGCATCGAATTGCCATCGCGCCAACAAGGTCGGATCGCTCAACGCCTCCGGTTGCTCGCAGCGGCACCCGAGCGTGAGCGCCGTGCGCTTGACGGCGGAGGGAGCGAGCTTCCGACCGCGTCCGCGAGGACGATCCGGCTGCGTGAGCACGAGCCCGAGGCTTGCGCCGCTCGCGTGCAGCCGCGTGAGCGTCGGGACCGCGAACGCCGGCGTGCCTGCGAACGCGATGCGGATCGCCGCGGGCAAATCGGCGCGACGCTCACGAGCGCTCAAATCACCGGCGCCGTGCGCGTCCGTGAAGGTTCGCGGCCCTCCTCACGGTCGTGCTTGGCCTTCTTGAGCATCTTCTTCTTCAAGCGTTGGCGCTTCATTTCGGAGAGGTAGTCGACGAACAACTTGCCGTCGAGATGATCCGTTTCGTGCTGAATGCAGACGGCAAGCAAGCCCTCGGCCTCGAGCTCGAAAGGCTTGCCCGTCGCGTCGAGGGCACGCACCTTGATCTTCTCTGCGCGGTCGACGAAATCGAAGGTTCCCGGCAGCGACAAGCAGCCTTCCTCGGCGTTGATCCGACCCTCGGCGGAGATTATTTCGGGGTTGATGAAGCAATACGGCTGATTGCGCTCTTCGGAGATGTCGAGGACGATCAGGCGCTTATGAACGTCGACCTGGGTGGCGGCGAGGCCGATCCCGGGCGCCGCATACATGGTTTCGAGTAAATCAGCGGCCAAACGGCTGATTTCGGCATCGACTTTTGTGACCGGTTCGGCGCGTATCCGGAGCCTGGGGTCGGGATACTCGAGAATTGGGAGTCGTGCCATTGTGGTCGGGCCTGCGTTTCGTGTATAACGCTGCGAAGTTTACTTAACTGTCTGACTTTACAGGAATTAAGTTTGAAGCTTAAGTTTAGCATAGGTTTGGCAGAGGGAGCTTGAGCCATGGTTCACGCGCACACACCGGTCATTCGGTCAGCCAATCTCGTCGTCGCCGGCGTTTGCTCTCTGGCCGTCTTGTCGGCGAGCCATGCACAAACGACGGAGCGATCGAGCGCGCTCAGAGCCGCGGGAACTGCAACTGCCGCAGCCGTAGGCCAAGCTCAGCCTTCGCCCGTGCTGAACCCGCGACATCCGGAAACTTACGTCGTCCAAACAGGCGACACCCTTTGGGACATCGCTTCGATATTTCTGCGTGATCCGTGGTATTGGCCCGAGATTTGGCAAATTAACCCGCAAGTCGCAAACCCGCATTTGATTTACCCTGGCGACATCCTTTCGCTCGCCTATCTCGACGATGGCCGCCCCGTGATTCAGCTCGAGCGCGGCTCGGGCCTCGTCGACCGACTCTCGCCGCGGATTCGCACGGAACCGCTCGAGGAAGCCATACCGACCATCCCGTTCGAGACGCTGCGCGCCTTCCTGTCGCGCCCGGCCGTGCTCGACGAGTCTGAGCTCGAGACTTTGCCTTACATCGTCGCGCATCCCGATGGCCTCATGGGTAGCGCCGGCCGCAATGTCTACGTCCGCAGCACCGATGCCGACGCGGGCGCGGTGTTCAACGTCGTGCACGTCGGCGAGGCGCTCGTCGATCCGGACGACGGCTCGGTCATCGGTTACGAAGGTCTATACGTCGGCCAAGGCAGGGTTCGCAGGCCCGGGGACCCCGCCACCGTGTATCTGACCGAGACCGCGCGCGAAGCGTTGATCGGCGACCTTCTGCTCACGGAGGAGAGCGTCGTCCCAGTCAATTTTCTGCCGCGGGCACCGCAAGACGCCGTCGACGGGCGCATCATCTCCGTGCTCGACGGCGTGTCGCTGATCGGCCAGTACCAGGTGGTCGTGATCAATCGCGGTGCGCGGCACGGATTGCAGCCGGGGCACGTGCTGAGCGTCTACCAGACCGGCGAAGTCATTCGCGATCCGGTGCAGCGACGTGGACAATCCGCCGAGAAAGTGCGCTTGCCGGACGAGTTTGCGGGTACGACGATGGTCTTCCGTATTTTCGATCGCATAAGTTATGCGTTGGTCATGGAAGCCACGAGCGAGATCCGCGTGCTCGATACCGTACGTAATCCCGAATAGTCGCCGCGTTGCGGCGTTGCGCCCGAGTCCGGCGTCGTGACGCCGAGCGACTCGTGGCTTGCGCTGCTCTACGCGTCGGATAAGGACCGGCCGCTCTGGCGCGCGGCGCTTGCAAAGGCTGGAACCGCGGATGCCCTCGTCGCGAAGCCCGCTCGCGAGCTCGCGGCATTCGGCCTCGACGAGGCCGCGATTCAGCGCTTGCATTCCCCCGCGCGCGAAGTTATTGCGCACTGGCGGCGTTGGCTCGAAGAGCGTGGGCGTGAATTGATCACGCTCGGCTCCGCCGCGTATCCGCAGCGTCTCGCCGAGACGCCCGACCCGCCGCTCGCGTTGTGGGCGCACGGTGCAAATCTCGAGCTCCTCTCGGCGCCGCAAGTCGCCGTCGTCGGCAGCCGCAATCCCACGACCAACGGGCGCGTGACGGCGGAAACGTTTGCGGAGTTTTTTTCCGCGAGCGGCGTAACCGTGACGAGCGGTCTCGCCCTCGGAATCGATGCAGCCGCACACCGCGGCGCACTGCGCGCATGCGGCGGCACCGTCGCCGTGCTCGGTTGCGGCATCGATACGATCTATCCACGCTGCAATGACACGCTCGCCGCCGAGATCATCGCGAGCGGCATAGTCGTCGCGGAGTATCCGCCGGGGATACCGGTGCGCGCGCGCCGCTTTCCGGAGCGCAATCGCATCATTGCCGGCCTCTCGCTCGGCACACTCGTCGTCGAGGCCGCGCGACGCAGCGGCTCGTTGATCACCGCACGTCGCGCGAACGAGTACGGACGAGAAGTCTTCGCTGTTCCCGGTTCGATTCACAGTCCGC
The DNA here is from genome assembly GCA_036507635.1 of Gammaproteobacteria bacterium. Taxonomy (GTDB): domain Bacteria; phylum Pseudomonadota; class Gammaproteobacteria; order Steroidobacterales; family Rariloculaceae; genus DATBLZ01. The sequence continues at coordinate 24,290 of DATCIQ010000083.1, read as the reverse complement.
TTTCGCGCGGTTGTCACTGGCTGCTGCGCAACGGCGCAACGCTCGTCGAGGAAAGCAATGAGGTGCTGCTCGAGCTCGTACCGTTGCTCGAGCGTGAATCGATCTCGCGCCCGGTTTCAACGAGCGTTGCGAGCACCTCACGATGCGACGATCCGGCGTACGCGAAGCTCGTGAAATCGTTGGGATTTGCGCCCGTCAGAGTCGAGGACCTCTTGGCCGGCTCTGGATTGACGGCAGCGGAGCTTTCCTCCATGCTCCTGCTCCTGGAATTGGAAGGCCACGTGGAAGCATTGCCCGGCGGGCGCTACTGCCGTCTCGTGAAGAGGAGCTAATGAAGGAAACGGTTCTCGACGTGCTCATGTATCTATTCGAAACTTTCATCGATAGCGACGACGAGCCTGAGCCCAATCGCAACGAGCTCCGAGAAGAACTTGTACGAGCCGGATTTGGCGACCGAGAGATAGACCGGGCATTGGAGTGGCTGGACGGCCTCAACACCGGCGAAGGAGTAGCCGATGACGCGCCGCGCTCGGCCGCGATCAGAGTCTACGACCGCCGTGAGCAAGAGCGCCTCGATTCCCCGTCGCGGGGGTATCTTCTGCATCTCGAACAGATCGGCATCCTGCCGCCCGCGCAACGCGAGCTCGTCATAGACCGTCTGCTCGCTCTCGACTCGGACGAGATCGACATCGAGCAGATCAAATGGGTCGTGATGATGGTCCTGTTCAGTCAGCCGGGCCATGAGCAAGCGTACGCGCAAATGGAAGATCTCGTGTTCGCGGAAGAGCCGGGCTGGGTTCACTAGCAACCCCGCGTCAGCGGCTATCGATTTCGACCGTCGTCACCGTGGCGAGCATGCATTGCTAAGTGTATGAGCAAGAATCTCGTCATTGTCGAATCTCCTGCCAAAGCGCGAACCATCGAGAAGTACCTAGGCGAGGACTTCGAGGTGCTCGCTTCTTACGGTCATGTGCGCGACTTGGTGCCTAAAGAAGGCGCAGTCGATCCTGAGAACGATTTTGCGATGAAGTACCAGCTCATCGACAAGAACGAGAAGCATATGGAGAGGATCGCCAAGGCCGTGCGCAAGGCATCGGCGATCTATCTCGCGACGGACCCGGACCGGGAAGGCGAAGCGATCTCTTGGCACGTCTACGAAGTGCTCAAAGAACGCGGACTGCTCGATGCCAAACCCGTTCACCGCGTCGTCTTTTACGAAGTGACGCAGCGCGCGATTCAGGAAGCGATAGAGCACCCACGCGGCTTGTCGGAGCAGCTCGTCAACGCACAGCAGGCGCGGCGCGCGCTCGACTATCTCGTCGGCTTCAACCTTTCACCGTTGCTGTGGAAGAAGGTCCGGCGCGGACTTTCGGCCGGCCGCGTTCAGAGCCCGGCGTTGCGTCTTATCGTCGAGCGCGATGACGAGATCTCGGCATTCGAGCCGCGCGAGTATTGGACGATCGAGGCCGCCGTCGAGCATCAAGCCCAGGGCTTCCGCGCGCGGCTGTCCGTGTTCGGCGGCGAGCGCGTCGAGCAGTTCACGTTCACGAATGCCGAAGCCGTCCGCGCGGCCGAGGATGCAATCAACCGCGGTGCCGGAGGCGTCCTCACGGTTGCAAGCGTGGAAAGGAAGCAGCGCAGACGCAATCCCGCTGCACCGTTCATCACCTCGACTCTGCAACAGGAGGCGTCGCGCAAGCTCGGATTCAGCGCACAGAAGACGATGACGATTGCGCAGCGGCTCTACGAAGGTATCGCCACCGGCGAAGGCTCGGTCGGACTCATCACTTACATGCGCACGGATTCAGTCACTTTGGCCGACGAAGCGCTCACCGAGATTCGCGCCGTGATTGCGGAACGCTACGGCAAGGAGAATCTTCCCGACGAGCCGCGCATCTACAAGACCAAGGCGCGCAATGCTCAGGAAGCGCACGAGGCCATCAGACCGACGGCGGCGGCCCGCACGCCCGACAGCATCAGAAGTTATCTCGACCACAATCAGTTTCAGCTTTACGAGCTCGTCTGGAAGCGCACGGTCGCGAGTCAAATGGTGGCAGCCGTCTACGACACGGTGGGACTCGATCTCGCTGCCGGTACGGCCGCGACGGCCGATATCGTCTTCCGCGCGACGGGCTCCGTGCTCGTCCATCCCGGCTACATCGCCGTCTATCAGGAAGGCCTCGACGACAGTGAGCAAGACGAGCAGGACCGCATTCTGCCCGCAGTCGCCGAAGGCGATCGCCTGACCTTGCAGTCCGTCGTCAGCGAGCAGCATTTCACGGAGCCTCCGCCGCGCTACTCGGAAGCGACACTCGTCAAAGCGCTCGAAGAGTACGGAATCGGCCGCCCGTCTACTTACGCTTCCATCATCTCGACGTTACGCAACCGCGAGTACGTCGAGGTGGAGAGCCGGCGCTTCGTGCCCACGGACGTGGGACGCGTGGTCAACCGTTTCTTGACGGAATTTTTCTCGCAATACGTCGACTACGAATTTACCGCCAAAATGGAAGATTCGCTCGACGCGATCTCGCGTGGCGAGGCCGACTGGATACCTCTGCTCGAGCGCTTCTGGCGGCCGTTCATCGAGCTCGTCGAGCGCACCGAAAGCTCAGTCACGCGCGAGCAAGCGTCGCAGGCGCGCGTGCTCGGCACCGATCCGAAAACCGGGCGTCCCGTCAGCGTGCGCATGGGACGGTACGGAGCTTTCGTGCAAATCGGCACGAAAGACGACGAGGACAAACCCCTGTTCGCGGGACTGCGCCCCGGGCAAAAGATGGACGACATCACGTTCGAAGAGGCGCTCGACCTGTTCAAGCTGCCGCGCAAGCTCGGCGCCTTGCCGGACGGCGAGACCGTTACGGCCAGCATTGGGCGATTCGGTCCCTATGTGCGCTACGGCGGCAAGTTCGTCTCGATTCGCGAGGACGACCCGTACACGATCACGCTCGAGCGCGCCATCGAGCTCATCGAGGAGAAAAAGCGCGCCGACGCGAGTCGGTTGGTCCGGGATTTTCCGGAGCAGGGGATTCAGGTGTTGAACGGCAGGTACGGTCCTTACGTCACGAACGGGAAAAAGAACGCGAAAATTCCGAAGGATCGCGACCCGAAGCTGCTCACGCTCGAGGAATGCGAAGCGCTGATCGCAGCGGCCCCCGAACGCGCCCGGCGCGGCGCAAAGAAGAAGGCCGCGGCGAGCGAAGCGGGGAGTGCAGCCGACGAGCCGAAGCCGCAGGCGAAGAAAAAAAGGAGAGCGAAGACCAAGAAGAAGGCCGACCAGTTGCCTGCCGAGGCCACGGAGACGGACAAGGCCCCCTGATGCGTTGACCGCGAGAATCCACATCGACCGGGCCGCGCGCGTCTTACGGGCGGGAGGCATCGTAGGCTACCCGACCGAGGCCGTTTTCGGGCTCGGCTGCCTGCCCGAGCAGCGCGACGCGATCTCGCGCTTGCTCGAGATCAAGCGACGCAGCGCGCGTAAAGGCTTCGTGCTCATCGCCGCGGAGCTTCAGTACTTGGAGCAGTTGATCGAGTTGCCCGAAGAGCCGATGCGTCGCGAGATACTCGCGACTTGGCCCGGCCCCGTGACTTGGGTGTTACCGGCGCGCGCGCGCGTGCCGGCCTGGCTCACGGGCGGCCGCGCCACGCTCGCCGTGCGCATCACGAGCCACCCCGTCGCCCGCGCGCTCTGCCTGCGCACGGACAGCGCGCTGATCTCGACGAGCGCCAATGTGACGCGCCGCAGGCCGCATACGCGGCTTCTGCAATTGCGCCGCGACTTCGGAAGGCAAGTCGATTACGTGCTGGCCGGCGAGCTCGGCGACGCCGCGCGACCGACCGCGATTCGCGACGGAGTCACGGGCCGGTTGCTTCGCCCAGGCTGATCGAGCTCCGGCTCGATAGCGGCGCATGCTTCCGCGCGCTTAGCTGTGGTAACGTGTTAAGTAAACGTGCTAAGTGAGCGAATAGAAATCACAAATGCGTTCTGGGGTTACTTTGCGGGGAAAACGAGCTTGGATGGTGTTCGGGCTCGGCGTCGCGGCGCCGCTACTCGGGCACGCTCAGGCCCTCGTGCCGGCAACGCCGCCGGGCTCCCTCGGGCTCGCCGCCCCCGTCGAGCCAGCCAAAGAAGCGGCAGCCGTATACATCGTGCAGCTCGCCGCCGCCGGCGCCGCCACTTACAAGGGGGGAACGCCGGGCTACGCGGCGACGAAACCTGAGCTCGGCCGCAAGCTCGATCGGAGCTCAGGTCAGGTCGAAAGCTACGTCAAGTATCTCGAGCAGTCGCACGATCGCTTGCTCGCCGAGATCGGCGCCGCCGACGCAAAAATCTACAGCTTTCGTTACGCATTGAACGGTTTCGCCGCGCGCTTGACCGCGAGTCAAGCGTCGCGCCTCGCGCGACACGGCGACGTTGCGCGCATTTGGCTCGACACCGAGCAACACGTGCATGCGAGCAACAGCGCCATATTTCTCGGGTTGCTCGACCAAGACGGAGGCTTGCGCGCGGACGTCGGCCTGCGCGGCGAGAACATCATCGTCGGCATCGTCGATAGCGGCGTTGCGCCCGATCATCCATCCTTGCTCGACTACCAGGAGCTCGTCCCGCGCGGCTGCAGAAGCCGGTGGGCGACCGCCTCGTGGCTCGGCTGGATCCTCTGCCACTCCGTGCTTCGCAACCCTCCGACGCGCGAGGTCTACGAGCCGCCCGTGGGGTTCAACGGCATTTGCCAGACCGGTGAGGGCTTTACGCCCGACCACTGCAACAACAAGCTCGTCGGCGCGCGCTTCTATATCGACGGCTTCTTGTTCCGCCACGACCTCGACCCCGGCGAGTTCATCTCGCCCAAGGATGCCGATGGTCACGGCACTCACATTGCGACGGTCGTTGCCGGCAACTCGGTCACGGCCGAATTGTTCGGCACGCGCATCGGCACCTTGAGCGGCATCGCCCCGCGCGCACGCGTCGCCGTCTACAAGGCGTGCTGGCTCAAGCCGGGCGAATCGCGCGCCAGCTGCGCGACGTCCGATTTGGCGCGCGCGATCGACGACGCGGTAGCCGACGGCGTCGACATCATCAACTATTCGGTCGGAAGTCTCGAAACCGAGCTCACGGCTCCCGACGACATTGCGCTGTTGAACGCGCTCGATGCGGGCGTGCTGAGCGTCGTCGCGGCCGGCAACGACGGACCGGACCTCGCGACGATCGGCTCCCCGAGCAGCGCGCCGTGGGTGCTCACGGTCGGCGCCTCGACGCAGGCGGGCACGCTCTACGACGAGGCCATCGACATCACGGCGCCCGAGGATCTCGCGGGCCCCATGGAGATGCGCGAAGCGGCCTTCACGCAACCGCTCATCGACAGCGCGGATATCGCAGGCGAGCTCGTGCTCGTCAACGACGGGCAGAGCGTGCTCGGCGACAATGGGTTGGGCAGCACGCGGGATGCCTGCGAGACTTTGCAGAACGCCGATGAGCTCGTGGACCGCGTTGCGTTGATCGAGCGCGGCGGCTGCCTCTTCGAGACGAAGCTCGAGCGTGTCGAGGACGCCGGCGCGATCGCCGCCATCGTCTATAACGATACGGGGCTCCCAATCGTCATGGAGGGAACGGCCGGCAGCATCGGCATTCCGGCCGTCATGATCGGTACGGCCGACGGGCAGCTGTTGGTCGATGCGCTTGCCGCCGGCGACGTCGTCGAGGTGCTCATTGCGAAAGGCCTATTCATCGAGCGCCGTCAGAACGGCAACCAGATGGGCGCGTTCTCGTCGCGGGGACCGTCGTTGAGCGACTCGGATTTCTTGAAGCCCGACGTGACGGCCCCCGGTGTCGACATCTTGGGCGGACACACCCCTGACGTCGCCAACGGTTTTGCGGGCGAATACTTTCAGTATCAAACGGGCACGTCGATGGCGGCACCCGAGGTGGCCGGTATCGCCGCGCTTCTCAAGGAAGCCCATCCCGACTGGTCGCCGAGCGCCATCAAGTCCGCGCTCATGACGACTGCCTACCAGGACGTCGTGCGCGAGGACGGCGAGTCGCTCGCGGACCCATTCGACATGGGGGCGGGGCGCATCGATCCGAATTTTGCGCTCGATCCGGGTCTCGTCTATGACGCGGGCTACCTCGACCACGCGGCGTACTTATGCGGCCTCGAAGGCGGGCCGTTGTCTGTTTCCGACTGCGATCTGCTCGCGGAGGAGGGTTTCCCGTTCGCGGGCCGCGACTTGAATTTGCCGTCGATCGGCGTCACGGAGCTCATTACGGGCGACGCCGTAACGCGCCGTGTGACCAACGTCGGCCCCGCCGCCACGTATACCGTATCCGTGGATCAGCCACCCGGCGTGTCGGCCGTCGTGACTCCCTCCGCGCTCGCGCTCGCGTCCGGCGAGTCCGCCGAATTCAGCATTACGTTCCAAGACGGCGGCGCACCGCTCGACTTCTGGCAATTCGGGCGTCTTACGTGGTCCGACGGCGCGCGCATCGTCGGCAGCCCGATCGCGGTTCGCCCCGTGACGGTGCGCGCGCCCGTAGAAATCACATTGTCCGGCGTCTCCGGTAACGGCGTCATGCCCGCCGATTTCGGCTATGACGGCGAGTACGTGGCCCGCGTTCACGGGCTGCATGCTCCGGGGCTTCGCCAGACCGCACTCGTCGACAACGACGCAACCAACAGTTTCAGCTTTCGCTTCGACGACGGCGTGAACGCGCATTACTTCAATCTCGAGCCGGGCGAGATCTTCTTGCGCGTATCGCTGTTCGACGCGCTGACCGACGGCGCCGACGACTTGGATCTGTATTTGTATTACTGCCCGACGCTGGACGCTTGCGTGCAAATGGGGCAGAGCGGCGGCTTCACGTCGGAGGAACAGGTCGATCTCATCTTGCCGGAGGCCGGATTCTATACGGTGCTCGTGCACGGCTTCGAGACCGATGACGTCGCCGGCGGGCCGGGCGCGCAGTACGAGCTTTTCGCTTGGTCTTTCGGTCCCGACGACGATGCCGGCAACCTGCGCATTACGACACCGGCCTCGGTCGGCAACGGCGACCGCCTCGATTTCGACTACGATTGGGGACCGCTCGATGCGGGAACCAAGTATCTAGGCGCAGTCTCGCACGACACGCCGTTCGACCGGTTCTACCTTTCGATCATCACCGTCGACACATTGTAGGAGCGACGTCCCGTCGCGATCTTCGCAAAGAATCGCGGCCTTAAGGCGAATGGCACTTACTTAAGCCGCTACAGATGACCATGGAGTCGGCCAGCTCACCACATGGTCGCGTTCACCCAGCTTCTGGCCGCGGCGAAAATCGGTGATCCGTGTACCGTGTTGTTCGAACAGCACGTCCACGCCGGCCGCCTGCATCGTGGCGATCAGAAAGTAGTTGCAGAACAGCGCATCCGCCAACATGACCTCCCCGGAGGAGAAGGCCCCAAGCAGACGGCGAAACAGGTCCAGCTCACCGGTGCCCTGGCCCTGAAATGGCCCGATCGCCGCATCCAGCACCGCTCCAGTGGACAAACAAATCACCCCCACGAGGCGGGCGAGCGGAAAGCCCACCCCTTCGGCCTGGTTACTGGGCTGGGGGAAGCCGGCTTGATTGTCGGGCGTATCCGGCATCGAAATCCCGGTGCCGTCCACCAGCTTCACCCCCCGGCCGCGCCAGCGCCACGGCCCCGCCGCCTGCCCGACCAACCGCTGCCCCGTCTCGCGTGTCAGCGCTTTCACCATCTCCACCGGCAGCCGCTGACGCGCCTTGCAGTACGCTCCCGTGCTCACGCTCGTCGGCCGCAAGCCCTCCGCCACACGCTGCGCCGCCCAGCCGTCGACCGCTCTCTGACAAGAGCCGTCTTCTTCCAACGCCTGCTTCATGAACATCGACAAGGTCACCGTCGGCGGGTACAGCCGTTCGCGGTGCTCCGGCAGATGCGCCTCGGTGCGCTCGAACAGCTCGCGGCCGGTGAGCACATTGAAGAAATCCACCGCCTCGGTCCGGCGAATGCGCCGACCAATCTGCTTTCGATGTTGATGGGATCGAAACGCCGCATTACGATCTCTCAAGGCTGGCCTCCGGAGCGGTTGGACGGTGTGTTTGCGTTACACCCATCCTACCCATCCAGGTCAGCCTCCTTCTTTACACTTCAACTACTTGGCCCGCTTACTCACATCGCCGCAGCCTAAGTAAGTGCCATTCGCCTTAAGGACGCCTTACGCACCGTCGCAGCACATACTTCCCGTGCCCGTCCACACCCACCCAATGAAACACACTCTTTGCCGTATCGATGCCCAACAGCATAATCTTGCTCATGGACCTCTCCTTACCTTCAACTTGATAGAAGCAACGTCTCTATCATGGCCATCAAGGGCCGTGATCCCTATGGGATCTTAAGGAGGGAGAGGTCCATACCATCTCCTACAATTGAAGAGAAGAATCGCGAGCGGAGCTCGCTCCTACAAAGATCTCATCCCGCCTCATCGCAAGCTGCGGTTTCTTAGCCGCGATCCAAGGTTCCGCACATACGGTGCCGAAAGCAGGTCACGAGGTGGTCGTTGACGAGCCCCGTGGCTTGCATGTGCGCGTACACGATCGTCGAGCCCATGAACTTGAACCCGCGCCATTTGAGCTCCGCGGACAGCGCATCGGATTCGCGGCTCGTCGCCGGGATCTGATCTTGGCGCTTCCAGCCATTCACGATGGGCCGGCCATCAACGAACCGCCAAATGTACGCGTCGAAGCTGCCGAACTGTTCTTGTATCGCGAGAAACGCGCGTGCGTTGCCGATCGCCGCTTCGATTTTGAGGCGATTGCGTACGATGCCCGGATCGGTCAGCAGGCGTTGCACGGAGCGTCGATTGAAGCGCGCGACTTTCGCCGCATCGAAACCCGCGAACGCGCGCCGATATCCGTCGCGCTTGCGTAGGATCGTCGACCAGCTCAATCCGGCCTGTGCGCTCTCGAGCACGAGAAACTCGAACTGCCGAGCGTCATCGTGCACCGGCACACCCCATTCGGTGTCGTGATAGAGGCGGTAGGCGTCGTCGCCGGAGTCGCCCCATGGGCAGCGTCCGAGCTCGGTGGTTTTCATACGCGGCACCCCGCGGCCAAAACGTTGGCAAAGAGATGTAAAGCGTACAGAATCGCGCAGCAGGAGTCCGCCTTGTCGCAACGAAAATCCGCTCTCGATCGCTACGCCCTCGTCGGCCACCCCGTCGCGCACAGTCGGTCGCCGCTCATTCACCAGCTGTTCGCACGCCAAACCGGCGAGCCCGTAAGCTACGAGCTCATTGACGCGGCGCCGGAGCAATTCGAGACGGCGGTCTTGGGCTTCAAGGCCGCCGGCGGCAAAGGCATGAACGTGACTGTCCCGCACAAGGAGGCCGCGTTTGCGATCGCGACGCAAGTCGGCGTTGCCGCGGCCGTCGCGAAGGCCGTCAATACCCTGACTTTCATCGATCGTGACATCCGCGGCGACAATACGGACGGCGTCGGCTTCATGCGCGACTTGACCGAGAATCAGTCGCAGCGCGTCGCCAGCGCAACGGTGTTGATCTTGGGCGCCGGCGGCGCCGCGCGGGGCATCCTCGGCCCGTTGCTCGAGGCTCACCCCAAGACCTTGGTGCTTGCCAACCGCACGCTCGAGCGCGCCGAGACCCTGAGCCGCGAGTTCGCCGCCCATAGCGCAATCGAAGTTTGCAAGTTCGACGAGCTTAAGAGTCTCGGCGCGTTCGACATCGTCATCAACGCGACTTCGGCGGGCTTGCACGGCGAACAGCCGCCGTTTGCGGCAAGCTTCCTATCACGCACGACCTTTTGCTACGACCTCGCGTACAGCCTCAAGGAGACGCCGTTCGTCGCGTGGGCGCAAGCGCACGGGGCGGGCCGCGCGGTCCAAGGATGGGGCATGCTCGTCGAGCAGGCCGCCGAGTCATTCGCGATTTGGCGCGGCATCCGGCCGGATACCTCGGCGATCCGCCAGCAGCTCGTGCGCTGAACCGCGCGTTCAACGCATCGTAACGAGCTCCTCGGCGCTCGTCGGATGGATCGCGAGCGTCTCGTCGAAATCGCGCTTGCGTGCACCCATCGTCATCGCGACGGCGAAGCCTTGAGTCATCTCGTCCGCGCCCGGGCCGATGACGTGACAACCGACGATGCGCTCCTCCGGCCCGACCGTCACGAGCTTCATGGCCGTCTTGGGCTTCGCGTCCGTGAGCGCGTGGAACATCGGCACGAAATCAGCCGTGTACGCGCGCACTCCGGCGGTGGAGTACCGTTCCTTCGCGGCGTCTTCGGAGAGGCCGATCGTCCCGATCGGTGGATGCGAGAAGATCACCGTCGGAACGACTTCATAGCTCAACCTGCGATCTGCCGCGCCGCCGAATACGCGATCCGCCAAGCGCCGTCCGGCGGCGATCGCGACCGGCGTCAGCTCGGCTCGGCCCGTGACGTCGCCGATCGCATAGATGCCGGCCGCGCTCGTGTTTTGAAACTCGTCGACCTCGACGGCTCCTGCCGCGGTAATCGCGACGCCCGCGCGCTCGAGCTCGAGCCCTGCGGTATTCGGATCCCTGCCGATCGCCCAAAGCAGCGCATCGAACTCCCCGAACCGGGCGCCCGCGCGCGTTTCGAGCATGAGTCCTGCACCGCCGCGCACGGCCCCGACGGAGACGTTGCGCTCGAGCTCGATACCCGCCGTCGCCATGCACTGCATGAGGCGGTCGCCGAGCAGCGCATCGAAGCTCCTGAGCAAGCGCTCGTGGCGCATGAATATCGACACGCGGCTACCGAGCGCATTGAAAACACTGCCGAGCTCGACCGCGACGTAACCGCTGCCGACGACGGCGACGCGACGCGGCCGCGCGTCGAGATCGAAAAAGCCGTCCGACGTCATGCCGAGCTCGGCCCCCGGGATCGTCGGGAGCCGCGGGTGCCCCCCGGTCGCGATGATGACATGCGGGGCGCGATACGCTTCGCCGCGCGCGTCGGTAATCTCGTGCGGTTTCGTGAAGGTACCCTTGGATCGCACCACGGGGATCTCCTTGCGCTCGAGGTTCAGCGCATAGATATCGTTCAAACGCCGCACGTACGCGTCGCGCCCACGCTTGAGTCGCTGCCAATCGTGGCCGCTCATGTGCACGTCGAAGCCGTAATGGGGCGCATGCTCGATGGCGTCTTTGAGCTCCGCCGCGTTCCACATCACCTTCTTCGGCACGCACCCGACGTTGACGCAAGTGCCGCCGAGCCGGGCCGGCTCGAATAGGACGGCGCGCGCCCCATGCTCGGCGGCGCGCTGCGCTGCCGCCAGGCCGCCGCTGCCGCCGCCCAAAACGATGAGATCGAATTCCTGCACTGCCACTCCTGATTCTCTGCTAGATTCTCGCGAGCGTTTTTGAGATCGTCGGCGCCACATCATGACAGAGACCGAATCTGATTTGACCGGCAATCCACTGCTTCACGAAGGCCAGCTGCCCGATTTCGCGGCGATCGCGCCGGAGCACATTGAGCCCGCGGTGCGTCACGCGCTCGCCGAAGAGCGGCACGCGCTCGCGCGCGTCGAAAGCGTGCAGACCCCGACGATCGAGTGGCTCATGGATCTCGAACGGATTCGCGACAATATCCACCGCGTGTGGAGTCCGGTCGCGCATCTCAACGCCGTCGTCTCGACGCCGACGCTGCGCGAAGCGTTCAATCGTTGCCTGCCCCTTATCACCGAGTTCGATACCGAGCTCGGCCAGAACGAGGTCTTGTATCGGCAATTCCTGGCGCTCGAGAAGACCCCGGCGCCCGAATTGAGCCAAGTCACGCAGCTCATCGCGCAGAACTTACGCGACTTTCGCCTTGCCGGCGTCGCATTGGAGCGTGGCGCGCGGCGCCGCTTCCGCGAGCTCATGCTGAATCTCGCGGAACGCCAGGCACGTTTCGAGCAGAACCTCCTGGATGCCACGGACGCTTTCGCGCATCACGAGGCCGACGCCGCGGCGCTTGCGGGCCTTCCGGAGATCGTGCTTGCGCGCGCGCGCGAGGCGGCTCAAAGCAAAGGCATCGAAGGCTGGCTGCTCGCGCTCGACCCGCCGACTTATCAGGCCGTCATCACGCACGCCGACTCGCCGGCGCTCCGGGCGCATTTTTACCGCGCCTGGGTGACGCGGGCGTCAGCCCTGGGACCTTCGCCTAAGCGCTGGGATAACGCCCCGCTCGTCGACGAGATTCTCGCCCTGCGTCACGAGGCCTCGGAGCTCCTTGGATTCGAGAACTACGCGCAGTTGTCGCTCGCCACAAAGATGGCCGGGTCGACGCGCGAGGTGCTCGACTTCCTCGAGGATCTCGCCGCGCGAGTCAAGGAAGTCGCGAAGCGTGAGCTCGCGATGCTAACCGAGTGCGCAGGATACGAGCTTCAGGCCGCGGACGTCGCCTATTACGCCGAGCGTCTGAAGCAGAGCAAATTCGCGATTGCCGCGGAGGAGCTCAGGCCCTACTTTCCGCTGCCGCGCGTTCTCGCGGGGCTTTTCGCCCTTGCCGAACGCCTGTTCGGAATCTCGATCATCGAGCAACCGACCGGCACGCTTTGGCACGCGAGCGTGCGCCGCTACCGCATCGAGCGTCGCGACGGCGCGGAGGTCGGCGGGCTCTTCACAGATCTCTTCGCACGTCCCAACAAGCGCGGCGGAGCCTGGATGGAGGGCTGCACGAGCCGCGCGCGCCTGAAGTCGCGCACACAGAACCCCATCGCGCACCTGGTCTGCAACTTCACGCCGCCCGTCGGCCGCGATCCGTCGCTGCTTACACACACGGACGTCGTCACGCTTTTTCACGAATTTGGCCACGCATTGCATCATCTGTTGACCGAAGTCGACTATCCTTCGCTCGCCGGCATCAACGGGGTCGCTTGGGACGCCGTCGAGCTGCCGAGTCAGTTTTTCGAGAACTATGCGTGGCTGCCCGAAGTGTTGACCGGAATCGCGTCGCACTATCGCACGGGCGCACCGCTCCCGCCCGATAAGATCGAGACGCTGAATCGCTCGCGCACGTTTCTCGCGGGTCTCGCCATGGTGCGGCAGCTCGAGTTTGCGCTTTTCGACTTCCGCCTGCACAGCCAGCCCCGTGCGCAGGGCGGCGCCGACGTGCTCGCGATTCTCGACGAGGTTCGCGACGCGGTCGCGGTCTTGAAGCCTCCCGAGTACAACCGCTTTCCATGCTCCTTCTCGCACGTATTCGGCGGCGGCTATGCAGCCGGCTACTACAGCTACAAGTGGGCCGAAGTTCTCGCGGCCGACGCGTTCGCAGCATTCACGGAGGCCGGTGCTTTCGATGTCGCCACCGCGGAGCGCTTCCGCAAATCCATTCTCGCAGTCGGAAGCAGCCGCGCGGCACTGCAAGCGTTCATCGATTTTCGCGGCCGCCCACCGGCCATCGAGCCGCTGCTGCGTCAGGCGGGGCTCGCTTGAGCGCGTGAGCCCGCGTTGAAGATCGCGACCTGGAACGTCAACAGCCTGCGCGTGCGGTTGGAACAGGTGCTCGCCTGGCTCGACGCCGAGGGGCCCGATGTGCTCGCTCTTCAGGAAACGAAGGTGGCGAACGATTCCTTTCCCGTCGACGACTTTGCCGAGCGCGGGTATCGAGCCGTCGCCAACGGTCAGCGAGCCTACAACGGCGTCGCTCTCGTGGCGCGGCGCGACCCTCGAGACGTGACGAGCGAGATCGCGGACTTCGCGGACACGGAGCGGCGCGTGATCGCGGCGAGCTTCGGCGCGGTCCGCGTGATCAATCTCTACGTGCCGAACGGCGAGAGCATCGATTCCTACAAATATCGCTACAAGCTCGAATGGTTGGCCGGGTTGCGCGCGCACCTTGCGCGGGAAATCGAAGCCCACGAGCACTGCATCGTGCTCGGGGATTTCAACATCGCGCCCGAAGACCGCGATGTCTACGATCCGGCCGCGTGGGCCGGCCACGTTCTATGCAGTGAGCCCGAGCGGCGGGCGCTGCGCGCTATCATGGATCTCGGCCTCGCCGACAGCTTTCGTCTGTTCACGCGATCCGAACGCTGTTACAGCTGGTGGGACTACCGCGCGGGCGCTTTCCGGCGCAATCGCGGGCTGCGCATCGATCTGATCCTCGCGACGCCCGCGCTTGCCCTTACGTGCACCGCTTGCCGCATAGATATGGGCCCCCGCGGCGCGGCGCGCCCCTCGGACCACGCGCCGGTTGTCGCCGAATTCACCATCCCTTAGGCTAGCCGAGTGAACTCGCAAGACGCCGAACCCATCGAAACCGACGCGCAGCAGGAGCGTCGCAGCGACCACGACGTGACGAACACGGTTCAGGTGAGCTCGCCGCGCGAGGTGCGCGGCGCCGTGCGGGACCTGTTCGAGGCGGCTTATCCGCGCACGTCGTTCGACCCCGTATGGCTCGCGTTCCATGACTTCGAGCGGTATTTCGAGGGCCTCGACCCCGATTATCACGGAGTCGATACGTCGTATCACGACATCCAGCATACGCTCGACATGACGCTTGCCGTCGTGCGGTTGCTCGTCGGGTACGAGCAGAGCGTAGAAGCCACCGATCGGCTCGGCGCCGACCGTGCCCGATTCGCCTTGGTCAGCGCACTGTTCCATGATTTCGGCTATCTGCGCCACCGCGAGCGCGACCGCGACGCCGCGAACGGCGCCGAGTTCACGCTCTCGCACGTCACTCGCAGCGGCCTGTTCCTCGAGCGCTATTTGCCGCAAATCGGCCTCGCAGGCTTTGCCCCCGTGGCGTCGCGCGTGTTGCACTTCACGGGCTACGAGATGAGCCTCGACGACATCGAGCTCGACGATCCCAAGGACAGTGTTGTAGGCCACCTGCTCGGCACGGGCGACTTGATCGCGCAGCTCGCCGACCGCTGTTACCTCGAGAAGTGTCGCGACCGTCTGTATCCCGAGTTCGTGCTCGGCAATGTCGCCGCGAGCTCCGCCACGCAGGCGAATTACTGGTCGGGCATGGACTTGTTGCTGAAGACCGTGAGCTTCTATCAGAAGTCGGCGCAGCAACGTCTCGAGCAGAGCTTCAATCGAGCCTACCGCTATGCGGAAGCCGTGTTCGCGGGCGGCGAGAACCCGTACATCGCTTTCATCCGCAGGAATCTGTCCTTCTTGATGACCATCAAGGAAAAGCAAGACTGGGACAAGCTTCGCCGCCGGCCGCCATGCACGCTGCCCGACCCGGATGGCGAGGCGCGGCTCATCGCGCTCGCGATGCGCAAGCTGCGCGGATTCTCGGATACCGAAAGGGAGAACAGCGCTCGTCTGCGCGCGTTGGATCCCGGGTATACGCCCGTGTAGGAGCGGCATCTCTTCGGGGAGCGGCGCCTCTTGTGGGAGCGGCGTCCCGCCGCGACTCCTTCATTCCACGGTTACCGATTTCGCGAGATTGCGCGGCTGGTCGACGTCCGTGCCCTTGAGCACGGCGACGTGATACGCGAGTAGCTGCAACGGCACCGTATACACGATCGGCGCTATCAACCGGTCCGCGTGCGGCATGGCAATTACCGTCATGCCGGGTTCGGGCTCGATGCCCGCGTCGCGGTCCGCGAACACATACAGCCGACCGCCGCGTGCGCGCACGACTTGCATGTTCGATTTGAGCTTGTCGAGCAGCTCGTTGTTCGGCGCGACGACGACGACGGGCATCTCCTCGTCGATGAGGGCGAGCGGCCCGTGCTTGAGCTCGCCGGCCGCATACGCTTCGGCGTGAATGTACGAGATTTCCTTGAGCTTGAGCGCGCCCTCCATGGCAATCGGCCACATCGGCCCGCGGCCAAGGAACAGGGCATGCTGCTTTTCGGCAAAATCTTCGGCGAGCAGTCGCAACATGTCGCTCATTTCGAGCGCTTGCTCGACAGCCACCGCTGCGTGATAGAGGTGCGCGACGAACTCCCTTTCGCGCTCGTCCGTCAAGCCGCGGTGACGCGCCAGCATTAGCGTCACGAGCAACATCGACAGCAACTGCGTCGTGAACGCCTTCGTGCTTGCGACGCCGATCTCCGGCCCGGCCTGCGTCAACATGACGAGATCGGAATCGCGCACCATGGAGCTGTGCGCGCTGTTGCAGATGGTGAGCGTCCCCATGTAGCCGGCCGTCTTGGCCTTGCGCAATGCCTCGAGCGTGTCGGCCGTCTCGCCGGACTGGGACAAAGTGACGAACAGCGTGTCCGGGCGCACGACGACCCGCCGATAGCGGTATTCACTCGCGATCTCGACGTCGCATGGGACTTGGGCCAGCGACTCGATCCAGTATCTACCCACAGCACCCGCGTGGTAGCTCGTGCCACAGGCGACGATGTGCAGATTCTTGACGCGCGACAGCACCTCCACCGCACGGGGCCCGAGCGACTCCGGCAGCACGCGCTTGTTGGCGACACGGCCGTAGAGCGTGTCCGCGAGCGCGCTCGGTTGATCGAATATCTCCTTGAGCATGAAATGCCGGTAGGGACCCTTCTCCGCCGACTCCGCGCTCCATTGCGTCTCGTGCACGGGCCGCTCCACGACGTCGCCCTCGCTGTCGATGATGTTGACCCCGTCGCGCGTAATCTCGGCCAGATCGCCTTGCTCGAGAAAAATGAACCGCTGCGTGACCGGCAGAAGTGCGGGCACGCCGCTCGCGACGAAGTTCTCGCCGAGCCCGAGGCCGATCACGAGCGGGCTCGCGACGCGGCTCACGACGAGCCGCCCCGGATCTTGAGCGTCGATGACCAATAATGCGTACGCTCCGACGAAGCGGCGCACCGCCAGCCGCACCGCCGCGAATAGGCCATGCCCTTGCTTGAGATAGTCGTGCACGAGATGCGCGGCAACCTCCGTGTCGGTCTCGGACGCGAACACGTAGCCTTTGGCCAGCAGCTCCTCCTTGATCGGCTCGTAGTTTTCGATGATGCCGTTGTGAATGACGGCGACGCGTCCTCCCGACACGTGCGGATGCGCATTCGCTTCGGTGACGCCGCCGTGCGTCGCCCAACGCGTATGCGCGACACCGAGACGGCCCGTGAGCGGTACTTGCTCGAGCTTCGCCTCGAGCTCCGCGACCTTGCCTACGGTGCGCTGCAGTGCGAGCTTGCCGTTCGCCTGCACGACGGCGATGCCGGCCGAGTCGTACCCTCGGTACTCGAGCCGCCGCAATCCTTCGACGAGAACAGGGACGATATTCCGTTCTGCGACGGCCCCGACGATTCCACACATGTGCTTCTTACTCTCTAACCGTGCTCGGGGTTCTTCTTGACGGGACGACGCCAAGCTTCGACGGTCGTCTGCCGCGCTCGCGCCACGGTCAACGTGCCGGCCGGCGCGTCCTTGGTGATCGTCGAGCCCGCACCGACGGTCGCGCCGGCGCCGATCTCGACCGGGGCCACAAGCATGACGCCGGAGCCGATGAACGCATCGTCACCGATCGTCGTGCGGTGCTTCACCGCGCCGTCGTAATTGCACGTGATCGTGCCCGCGCCGACGTTGACATGCGCTCCGACTGCGGCGTCTCCGATGTAGCTCAGATGATTCACCTTGCTGCCCGTGTCGATGCGGCTCATCTTGACCTCGACGAAGTTACCGATCTTCGCCCGTGCCGCGAGCTCTGTGCCCGGCCGCAGACGCGCGAACGGTCCGATCTCGCACGCACCTTCCGTAGTCGCGCCGTCGATAATCGAGTTCGCGTGCACGATCGTATCGGCGCCGAGCGTCGAATCCGTGACTAAGCTGTTCGGGCCGATACGCACGCGGTCGCCGAGATGCACATCGCCCGAGAGGATGACGCCCACGTCGAGAAAGACGTCGGCACCGGCTGTGACGCGCCCGCGTATGTCGATCCTTCCGGGGTCGGCAATCGTGACGCCCTGGAGCATGAGCTCGCGCGCCGCCGCGCGTTGAAACGCGCGCTCCGCATGGGCGAGCTGCACTTTGTCG
Organism: Gammaproteobacteria bacterium; assembly: GCA_036507635.1. Taxonomy (GTDB): domain Bacteria; phylum Pseudomonadota; class Gammaproteobacteria; order Steroidobacterales; family Rariloculaceae; genus DATBLZ01. The sequence goes on along the minus strand of DATCIQ010000083.1, from coordinate 6,362 downwards.
TTTATCCCGGCAACCTCTTCGGGATCGTCGATTTGCACACCCAGCACTTCGACTCCTTCGGCAAATGCCGTCGAGATGACATCGGTCAAATAGTACTCGCCCTGCGTATTATCGTTGCGCACGCGCGCAAGCCAGCGACGCAGATCCTTGGCCGGTACGCTCATGATGCCAGTGTTGATCTCGGCTATGCCGGCTTCCTCGGGCGTCGCGTCCTTCTGCTCGACGATCTTGACGATCCTTCCGGAGCGCCGCACGACGCGCCCGTAGCCGGCCGGATCGGGCACGACCGCAGTCAGGACGGCGCAACGCCGTCCCGCGCCGAGAAGCTCGCGGAGCGTGGCGCCGCGCACGAGCGGCACGTCGCCGTAAAGGACGAGCACGTCGTGGTCGTCCGGGATGCCGGGCAGCGCCTGCGCAACGGCATGTCCCGTGCCGAGTTGCTCCGCTTGCAGACACCAAGTGAGGTCGCGCGCAGGAAACGCCGCGCGGACACGGTCGGTGCCATGACCGTGGACGACGTAGATCGCAGCAGCCTCGAGCTCGCGGGCGCGATCGAGCACGTGGGCGAGCAACGGCCGCCCAGCGAGCGGATGCAGCACCTTGGGGGTCTCGGACCGCATGCGCTTACCACGGCCGGCGGCCAAGACGATCACGGATAACGACACGTCTAACGGGTCTCAACAAAGGCCGGTGGCGATCATACCGCGATGGATATGAGGAATCGCGGCCGGAGGCCGCTCCTACCAGCGACGCCGGTGCTACAGGCTCGTGTGCTTGGCTTTGAGCTTCTGGGCGGCTTGGTAACGGGCTTCGGCCTCAGCGAGCTCCGCCTGCGCCTGTGCGAGGTCGACCTCGCCGCGGCGTCCCTCGAGGGCCTCCCGGGCACGCTCGCGGGCCTCGAGCGCCGCCGCCTCGTCGAGCTCGTCGGCGTGCAAGGCGCTGTCGGCGAGCACCGTCACGAGATGCGGTTGGATCTCGAGCACGCCGCCCGTGACGTAGAAGAATTTCTCCTCGCCGGCGGTCTGCACGCGCACGGCGCCGGGCTTCAGATGCGTCAACAGCGGCGCGTGCCGCGGCGCGATGCCGAGCTCGCCCATCTTCGCGGGCGCGAACACCATGTCGGCTTCGCCCGAGAATATCGCGCCTTCGGCGCTGACAATGTCGACATGAATGGTCATGCGCTCTATCCCGTGCCGCTATTGCAGCGTCTTGGCCTTGGCCTCGGCTTCCTCGACAGCGCCGACGTAGGAAAACGCCTGCTCGGGCAGGTGGTCGTACTCGCCGTTCGCGATCGCCTTGAAGCTTCGGATCGTGTCCTTGAGCGGCACGTACTTGCCTTCCATGCCGGTGAACGCCTGCGCGACCGAGAACGGCTGCGAGAGGAACTGCCGGATCTTGCGCGCGCGCTGCACGGTCAGCTTGTCGTCCTCCGAGAGCTCGTCCATGCCGAGAATCGCGATGATGTCTTGCAGCTCCTTGAAGCGCTGTAGGATCGCTTGTGTCGCGCGCGCCGTATCGTAGTGCTCCTGGCCGGTGACGTTCGGATCGAGCAGCCGGCTCGTCGAGTCGAGGGGATCCACGGCCGGGTAGACGCCGAGCTCCGCGATCTGGCGCGAGAGCACCAGCGTCGCGTCCAAGTGCGCGAACGTCGTCGCCGGTGAAGGGTCCGTCAGGTCGTCGGCCGGCACGTAGACGGCTTGGAACGACGTGATCGAGCCCGTCTTCGTCGACGTGATGCGCTCCTGGAGCACGCCCATCTCCTCGGCGAGCGTCGGCTGATAGCCGACGGCCGACGGCATGCGGCCGAGCAGTGCCGAAACCTCGACGCCCGCGAGCGTATAGCGGTAGATGTTGTCGATGAACATGAGCACGTCGCGCCCTTCGTCGCGGAAATACTCCGCCATCGTCAAGCCCGTGAGCGCGACGCGCAGCCGATTCCCGGGCGGCTCGTTCATCTGCCCGAACACGAGCGCAACCTTGTCGAGGACGCCTGCTTCCTTCATCTCGTGATAGAAATCGTTGCCCTCGCGCGTCCGCTCGCCGACGCCCGCGAACACGGAGTAGCCGCCGTGCTCCTTGGCGATGTTGTTGATGAGCTCGAGCAGCGTCACGGTCTTGCCTACGCCGGCGCCGCCGAACAAGCCGACCTTGCCGCCTTTCGCGATCGGCATGATGAGATCGATGACCTTGATGCCCGTCTCGAGGATCTCCGTGGCGGGCGCCTGGTCCTCGTACGCGGGCGCCTTGCGGTGGATCGGCCAGTGCTCCTCGGCGTCGACGCTGCCGGCCTGGTCAATGGGACGGCCCAGCACGTCCATGATCCGGCCGAGCGTCGTCTTGCCGACCGGCACCTTGATCGCCTCGCCCGTATTCGCGACCGCGAGCCCGCGCCTCAAGCCCTCGCTCGAGCCCATCGCGATCGTGCGCACCACGCCGTCGCCGAGCTGCTGCTGCACCTCGAGGGTCAAGTCGCGATCCTCGAGCTTCAGTGCGTCATACACCTTCGGAATGGCGTCGCGCGGAAACTCGACGTCGACCACCGCGCCAATGACTTGAACAATCGTGCCCATGCTCATGCGTGTTTACCTTTCTCTCTAAACCGCCGCCGCGCCGCCGACGATCTCCGCGATCTCGCGCGTGATCGCCGCTTGCCGCGCCTTGTTGTAGGCGAGCTGCAGCCCCTCGATGAACTTGCCGGCGTTGTCGGTCGCCGCCTTCATCGCAACCATCTTCGCGGCCATTTCCGATGCCACGTTCTCGACCGCCGCACGATAGACCTGCGACTCGATGTAGCGCGTCAGCACGTTGTCGAGCAATTCCTTCGCGTCCGGCTCATAGATGTAGTCCCAGTGCTCCTGCAAGGAGTCCTTGTCGATCGGCTCGACGGGCAAGAGCGTCTTGATCTGCGGCTTTTGGCTCATCGTATTCACGAAGTCGTTGTAGACGACGAACAGCCGGTCGATCGAGCCCTTCTCGTAGGCCGTCGTCATCGTCGCGATTGAGCCGACGAGATCGCTGACTTTCGGCACCTCGCCGAGGTGGCTCGTGGCCGCGACGATGTTCGTCTTCAAGCGGCGAAAGTACGCCATGCCCTTGGCGCCGACGAGACAGAGATCCGCCTCGACGCCTTGCGCCTGCCAGCGGCGCAGATCGGCGACGACGACGCGGAACATGTTGACGTTCAAGGAGCCGCACAAGCCGCGGTCTGTGCTGATGACGATGTAGCCGACGCGTTTAACGTCGCGCTGGTCGAGATACGGATGCCGGTAATCCGGATTCGCTTGCCCCAAGTGGCCGATCACGGTGCGGATGCGCTCGGCATACGGCCGCGACGACTCCATGCGCTGCTGCGTGCGGCGCAGCTTCGACGCCGCCACCATCTCCATGGCCTTCGTGATCTTTTGCGTATTCTTGACGCTCGAGATCTTGGTCCGGATTTCCTTGCCGCCCGCCATGTCGAATCCCCGCCCGCCTTCAGTACGCGCCCGTCTTCTTGAACCCTTCGACGGCTTCTTTAAGCTCGGCCGCGATCGCGTCGTCGTAGGCGCCGGTCGCATCGAGCTTCTCGAGCAGCACCTTGTGGTTCGCGCGCGCATGCGCGTGGAGTCCCGCCTCGAATGCACCCGCTTTGTTCACCGGAACGTCGTCCAAGTGGCCCTCGTTCACAGCGTAAAGCGTCAGCGCCATCTCGCCGACCGAGAGCGGCGAGTATTGCTTCTGCTTCATGAGCTCCGTCACACGCTGACCGCGCTCGAGCTGCCGCCGCGACGCCATGTCGAGATCGGACGCGAACTGCGCGAACGCCGCGAGCGCACGGTACTGCGCGAGCGCGAGGCGCACGCCGCCGCCGAGCCTCCTGATGATCCTCGTCTGCGCCGCGCCGCCGACGCGCGACACCGATAGGCCCGGATTGATCGCGGGCCGGATACCGGCGTTGAAAAGGTCGGTCTCGAGATAGATCTGCCCGTCCGTGATCGAGATGACGTTCGTCGGCACGAACGCCGACACGTCGCCGGCTTGCGTCTCGATGATCGGCAGGGCCGTCAGCGAGCCCGTCTTGCCCTTGACCTTGCCGTCCGTCTCGCGCTCGACGTAAGCGGCGTTCACGCGCGCGGCGCGCTCGAGCAGCCGCGAGTGCAGATAGAACACGTCGCCCGGATAGGCCTCGCGGCCCGGCGGCCGCCGCAAGAGCAGGGAGACCTGCCGATAGGCCCAGGCCTGCTTGGTCAGGTCGTCATAGATGATGAGTGCGTCCTCGCCCTTGTCGCGGAAATACTCGCCCATCGTGCATCCCGCATACGGCGCGATGTACTGCATCGCGGCCGATTCCGCGGCCGTGGCCGCGACGACGATCGTGTGCTCCATCGCGCCGTGCTCTTCGAGCTTGCGCACGACGTTCGCGACGGTCGAGTTCTTCTGGCCGATCGCGACGTAGATGCACTTCAGGTTGCCGCCTTTCTGATTGATGATCGTATCGATCGCGACGGCGCTCTTGCCGGTCTGCCGGTCGCCGATGATGAGCTCGCGCTGCCCGCGGCCGATCGGCACCATCGAATCGATGGACTTCAAGCCCGTCTGCACGGCCTGGCTCACGGACTGCCGGTCGATGACTCCGGGTGCGACTTTCTCGATGGGCGAGGTCCTCACGGCCTTGATCGGCCCCTTGCCGTCGAGCGGCTGCCCAAGCGAGTCGACGACGCGCCCGAGCAGCGCCTCGCCGACGGGCACCTCGAGAATGCGGCCCGTGGTCTTGACGGTATCACCTTCCGAGATGTGCTTGTAATCGCCGAGCACGACCGCGCCGACCGAATCCTGCTCGAGGTTGAGCGCGAGCCCGAAGCTGCCACCGGGAAACTCGATCATCTCCCCGTATTGCACGTCGGCGAGGCCGTGAATACGGCAGATTCCGTCCGTCAGCGCAATGATCGTGCCGACGTCGCGGGCTTCGGCCTGCGCCTCGAAATTCTGGATTCTCTCGCGGATCAACGCGCTGATTTCGGAAGCCTTGAGTGCCATATCTTTTCTCGTCCTCTCAATCGATGAGGGTGGCGGCGAGGCGCTTCAAGCGACTACGCACGGACCCGTCGATGACCATGTCTTCAGCCCGAATGATCGCGCCGCCGACGAGCGACGCATCGACCTTAAGCTCCAATTCGACTTTGCGCCCGAGCTTGCGCTCGAGCGCTTGCGCCACCTGCGCCACCTGTGCCTTGTCCACGGCGCTCGCCGTGATCAACGTCGCTTTGACTTTGCTTTCGGCCTGCGCCTTGAAGCGGTCGAATTGCGCGGCGATTTCCGGCAGCGCGAGCAGGCGATCGTTCTCGGCGAGCAGCTCGAGCAAATTGCGCCCCGTGGCGTCGCTCAAGAGCTCCGCCCCCGCGACGCCCTCGCACATGCGGCCCACGAACCGCGCGCGCTCCGCGGCGGCGAGCGCCGGCCTACCGAGGTAGCGCGACGCCGTCGCATCGACGACGACGCTCGCCGCGGCGGCGAGCGCCGTCGACCAAGCCTCGAGCGCACCCGACTCGCGCGCGACGTCGAAAATCGCTTTCGCGTAGGGTCGGGCAACTATGCTCAAGTCGGCCATCGAGGGCTCGTCCCGCTACAGATCGCTCGCCAATCGATCGAGCAATTCTCGATGTGTCCCGGCATCGATCTCGCGCGCGAGGATGCGTTCGGCGCCTGCGATCGCAATGGCGGCCACCTGGCCCCTGAGCTGGTCGCGAGCTTGATTGACGGCGACGTCGATCTCGGCGCGCGCACCTTCGAGCTTGCGGCGCTTCTCAGTCTCGCCTTCGGCCTTTGCGGCTTCGACGATCTCGATGCCGCGCGCGCCGGCCTGCTCCATGATGCCGCGCGCCTGGTCGCGCGCTGCCGTCACGATCTTCTCCGCTTCGGTCTTCGCGCGCGCGAGATCGCTGCGACCCCGCTCGGCCGCGGCCAAGCCGTCGGCGATCTCCTGCTGACGCGTTTCGATGGCCTTAATGATGAACGGCCAGATGTACTTCATGCAAAACCACACGAACACGATCATCGCGATCGTCTGGCCGAACAACGTCGCATTAAAGCTCACCGCAACCTCCTCGCGCGGAAGACCTCATTACCAACGGCAGCACCTATCCGCCGAGCCCAGGCGAGGCGAACGCGAAGTAGAACCCGATGCCGATGGCGATAAAGGCGGGCGCGTCGAGCAACGTCATAACGAGAAACATCTGCGTTCGGAGCATCGGCGCAAGCTCCGGCTGCCGGGCCGCGCCCTCGAGAAACCGGCCGCCGAGCAGACCCATGCCGATACCGACGGCAAGCGCGGCGAGCCCCATCATGATGCCTACGGCCAGCACATTCATACCAATCACGAAGTC
>DATCIQ010000082.1:0-6986 GCA_036507635.1 Gammaproteobacteria bacterium | reverse complement strand
GCGTTCTATACGGGCGACCGGATTCCGGCATGGAAGGGCAACTTGTTTCTCGGCGCCATGACGGTCGGGCGCGTGCCGGGCACCGGCAATCTGCAGCGCATCGTGTTTGCCGCAAACGGTGGCGAAATCCGCCGCGAGACTCTGCTCGCTGACCTGCATCAGCGCATCCGCGACGTGCGCCAAGGTCCTGACGGCTTGCTGTACTTATTGACCGACGAGGACGACGGCGCGTTGCTCGTCATCGAGCCCGCGCCGTAGGAGCGAGCTTCGCTCGCGATCTTTGGCCGAGGCCAATGCGAGAAGATCGCGAGCAAAGCTCGCTCCCACAAACAAGGGCAATCGCGAGCGAAGCTCGCTCCTACAAGTCAGTGGTGTCCGCCCGGTCCGTGCGCGTGCCGGTGCGCTATCTCCTCGGGCGTCGCGTCGCGGACCTCGAGGATACGCACGTCGAAAACCAGCGTTTTGCCCGCGAGCGGGTGATTCAAGTCGAGGTCCACGTTGAAACGGCCGACCTTGAGCACGATGCCGCGCCGCGGCCCGGCATTCGTATTGACCGCGACGACAGCGCCGGGATCGAGCTTGCCGGGGCGGATAAGATGCTTGATCGGCACGCGCTGCACGGCCGTGTCATCCCGCATGCCGTACGCGTGTTCCGGGGCGACGCTGGCCTTGAACGTATCCCCCGCCTGCTTACCGCGCATTTCGTTCTCGAGCCCGGGCACGATGTTGCCGTGCCCGTGGAGGTACACGACGGGGTCGCGGCCTTCGGAGGCTTCCGTGAACGATCCCTCGGCATCCGTCAGGCTGTAGTGAAAAGTGACGACTTTGTCGCGCTCGATACGCATGTGAATCCAATTCCCCACGGCGCCACGCGCCGGCAAGCGAGATAAGCTAGCGCAAGCGAAGAGCCCTTCACAAGGCATGCCGGAACTCTCCCTGATGCTGAGCTATCAACACGATTACCACGCAGGTAACCACGCCGACGTGCTCAAGCACAGCGTGCTCGCGTTGTTGATCGAAGCACTGAAGCGCAAGGATGCGCCGTTCCGCGTCATCGACAGCCACGCGGGCTCCGGCGTCTACGATCTCACGAGCAAGATGGCGCAACATGGGCGCGAATTCGAAAGCGGCGCGGCGCTCGTCATGTCCGCGGCCGATTCGCCTGCGTGCATTCGTCCCTACTTGAGCGTGCTTCGGCAACTCAACGGCGACGATGCGCTGCGCTACTACCCGGGCTCACCACAGCTCGCGCGAAGCCTTCTGCGCGAACAGGATGAGCTCGAGCTGTTCGAGCTGCACCCGCAAGCGGCCGCCGCGCTTCGCGCGCGCTACCGCGGCGACCGCCGTGTTCACATTCATGATCGGGACGGCTTCGAAGGCGTGGTTGCCGCGTTGCCGCCGCCGGAGCGCCGCGGCATAGCGCTCATCGACCCGTCATACGAGCAGAAAGAGGAGTTCACGCGTGTCGGCGAAGTCGTTGCCGCGTGTCACAGGCGCTTCGCGAGCGGCGTATATGTCGTTTGGTATCCATTGATAAGGCACCGGGGCCCCGACATTCTGATTGATGCGTTCCGGCAGTTGCAGTTGCCTCAATTGTTCCACGTCGAGCTCGAGGTCGCGCCGACATCGGATGCACTGCGCGGCTCGGGGCTCCTCATTGCGAATCTGCCCTACGAAGTCGATGACGAGCTTGCAGCATTGCTGCCGTGGCTCGAACGCACGCTCAGCCGTGGCGCTCGCGGCTCTACGAGGGCCGAATGGCTCGAGTAACGCCGGGAGCAAGCGCCGCGTGCGCCGCCGGACGTGGTTGCGTTGGGCACGTGCACGGAGCATATTCTAAGGCTCTTGGGACCGACCGAACGAGCTTAAGCTGTGAGAAGCTACACAACGAAGTCCGTTCCACCCGACGCGAAGGTCGCCTATTGGAACGGTCTGCACAGCAGGCTCTTCCAGCCCGTCCGAATCACGCCGCAAGATTCGCACACGTTCGATGCCGAGGCCGGCACCGAAACACTCGGCCCGATCATGTTCACGCGCACTTCGTCTCCGCCCGCCACGATCGAGCTCGGCGAAACACGCGATCTGCCCGTACGTTTCACGCTCCTTTTACCGCTCGCGGGCAACTTGTTCGTGTCCCATCATGGCGTCGATAGCGAGCTCGAGGCCGGCGACTTCATTCTGCTCGACACGCGACCGCCGAGTCGGTTGTCGTTCACGCGGCCCAATCAGTCGATCATTCTGTCTCTATCACCGGCTGAGCTGTCGTTGCACTTGCCGGAGCCCGATCGTCTCAAAGGCATCCCCGTCCATGGTGACGGCGGCATGGGCCGCGTGGCCGGCGAAATGATCAAATGCGTGTGGCAGGAGCTCGTGGTCGGCTTGCCGAGCGAGCTCGGTGCGACCATTGCGAGCAACCTGCTCGATGTCATCGCCACGGCGTATGCCGCTGAGCACGGCACCGACATTCACGGCGCAACGCGCGCGAATGCACGCCGTCTGCAAATCAAGCGGTTCATCGAGGGAAATCTCAGGAATTCCCGTCTTTCGGCGAAGCTCATCGCGAAGTCCCTGAATATGTCTTCGCGTTACGTGCGGCTGCTGTTCGCCGAGGAAGAAGAGAGTCTTGCGAGCTACGTGCAGCGCCGGCGCCTGGAGCAATGCGCTGCGCAAATCCGCAAGACCTCGTGGACGAGGACCACGATCACCGATATCGCGTTGTCGTGGGGTTTCGGCAGCATGTCCCATTTCGCGCGCGTATTCCGGGCGCGCTACGGCATGACCGCGAGAGAGTATCGGCGAGCATCATCCGTGTAGGAGCGGCCTCCGGCCGCGATCAGGATTTTTGGAGCATTACCTTTGCGCCCCTATACAGCCCTTGCCGCAGCCGCCATCGCCGGCGCCGCGTCCGCGCATCACAGCTTCGCCCCGTACTTCGACGCCGGCAAGCCTGTGCGCATATCGGGCGTTGTGACGGAGCTCGAAGCACGCAACCCGCACGCCTATGTGCACATCGACGCCGTCGACGAGAACGGTCAAACACGCGAATATGTTTGCGAATCGCACGGCGTCACGCAGCTGACACGCAACGGCTTGACTGCCGCGATGTTGGCGCCCGGCACGAAAATCACGGTTACGGGCTCACAGGCGCGACGCGATCCCTTTATGTGTTTCTTCGATACCGTCGAGCTCTCCGACGGCGTGGTACGCAGCGTCAACGGTCCGAGCCGCAGGGAGTCGGAGGCCAATCCCGCCGCCGAGCGGCCGGCCGTCGCGAGCGCGCGCACGGATATTTACGGTAAATGGCTGCTCGTGCCCGCGAATCGCGCGACGAGCGGACCGCAGCCGATGATCGATTTTCTGACGCCCGCGGGCGAGGCCGCGGGCGCTGCGTACGATCCCTTCGTCGACGACCCGACGTTTCGCTGCGATCCCGTTGCGATCCGACGCGTTTGGTTCGCGCCGGGGACGCCGCTGGAAATACGCCGCGAAGGCGACCGTGTCATCCTGCGGCACGAATGGATGGACGTCGAGCGCATCGTGCATCTCGATCTCGACGAGCACCCGACGGGCAGTCCACGCACGTCGCTCGGCCACTCGATCGGCCGCTTCGAAGGCGACACGCTCCTGATCGAGACGGCGAGCTACGCCGAGGGCGTGCTCAACCAATACGTCGAGGTGCCCGGCCGGCCCACGCGCGGCTTGCTGCATTCGGATGCGTTGACCTCGGTCGAGCGCGTGAGCTTCGATCGCGACAGGCAACGCCTGGTCGTCACGATCGAGCTCGACGACCCGGCATTCTTCACGCGGTCGTTCGATCCGGCGACGGCCGAGTACGCGCCGACGAATCTCGAGATTCAGACGTTCAACTGCCGGCCCGAGAACCCGGACCACACGCTACACGAACGATAGCCGCGGCTCGCCCGCGGTCGCATCGGCTAGAATAGCGATAACAACGACGACGCCGACGAGGGCCAGCCATGGACAACTTCAAAAAGCAGCTGCAGAAAATCAAGACTGAAAACGGATTCATCGCCGCCTTGGACCAAAGCGGCGGCAGCACGCCCAAAGCGCTCAAGCTCTACGGCATCAAAGAAGGCGCCTGGTCGGGCGACGAGGAGATGTACCGCATCGTCCACGAGATGCGCACGCGCATCATCACGAGCCCGGCCTTTTCCGGCAAACGCCTGATCGGCGCCATTCTGTTCGAAAACACCATGGATCGCGACATCGCGGGCAAGCCGACGGGCGATTACTTGTGGAGCGTCAAGAACGTCGTGCCGTTTCTCAAGGTCGACAAGGGATTGGCGGAAGAGAAGGACGGCGTGCAGCTCATGAAGCCGATCTCGAACCTCGATGCGTTGCTCAAGAAGGCGAAAGCGAAGCACATGTTCGGCACGAAAATGCGCTCGGTCATCAAGCAGGCCAATCCGAAGGGTGTCGCCGCGATCGTCAAGCAACAGTTCGAAATCGGCAGGCAGATCATCGCCGCCGGCCTCGTGCCGATCATCGAGCCCGAGGTCGACATTCATTGCCCGGACAAAGCGAAAGCGGAGGAGCTTTTGAAGGCCGAGCTGCTCAAGGAGCTCAACCGACTGAAACCAAATGAGCTCGTGATGCTCAAGCTCACACTTCCGGAGCGGGACGACTTTTATATGGATTGCATCGATCATCCGAACGTGGTCAAGGTCGTAGCGTTGTCGGGCGGCTACACGCGCGAGGAGGCCAATAAGAAGCTCGCGCGCAATCACCGCTTGGTCGCGAGCTTTTCACGCGCGCTCGCCGAAGGACTGACGGCGCAACAATCCGACAAGGAATTCAACGCCGCGCTCGACGCCTCCATCGAGAGCATCTACCAGGCCTCGACGACCTGAGCCCATCGACGCTCCGCGACCAGCCGGGGCGTGTGTCGTCGGGGGCATCCTCGGCGGCCCTTGAAAAGCCGGCGCCGGACCCTAGATAGGGGTGCAACGGCGACGCATGCGCGGCGCCCAACGAATCTAGGAGGATTTGACATGGCACTCGTACGTTATGGGCCCTGGAATCTCGTGGGCCAATTGCACGGTGAGCTCAACCGAGCGCTTCGTGACTGGACTTCCGGCGAAACGAGCGGCGCCACCGCGGAGTGGATTCCCGCGGCCGACGTCGAAGAGTATGAAGACCGCTTCGAGCTCTACGTCGACCTGCCCGGCGTGGCCGCGAAGGACGTCGAGATCACTCTCGAACACGGCGTGCTGACCCTGGCCGGCGAGCGCAAGGCCGAGCACGCCGAGGGCCAGATGACGCGCCATCGCCGCGAGCGCGGCTACGGAAAATTCTATCGCCGCTTCATTCTGCCGGATACGGTCAACGCCGACGGCGTCGAGGCGTCGGAGCGCAACGGCGTGCTCGCAATCAGAATCCCGAAGAAAGCGGCCGCGCAGCCGCGCCGCATCGAGATCGCGGCGTAGCCTTGGTCGCCCAACGGATTGGCACGTCGCAGCCCTTGTAGGAGCGAGCTTACACTCGCGAATCCGGAAGAATCGCGAGCAAAGCTCGCTCCTACATACAAGGGGAGGCGTGTCTCACGACTCCGGCTTGAGGTTCCCGCGCAGGCGGCCGAGCGCCGCGGCGGCGCGGTGAAAATCCAAGAACTCGACATCCACGAGCGGGCGAATCTCGACTTCCGGCGGCTCGCCCGCAAGGCGGCTCCGGGCGATACGCTGCTGCATGATGCCGATCGCCGCGCTCAATACGTCGATCACGCCCGGCGCGCCGGACCGCCAGCCTTCGAAAATGTTCGCGACCTTCTCGAGGTAAGACTGCTCGTCGGGCAGTCTTTCCCCCGATTGCCGCCCCGGCTCGCGCCGAGCGAAACGGGGAAAGCTGTGAGCATTTAGATTGACGGCGACAACGAGGTCCGCGCCCATCGCGTAACAGAGCGAGACCGGCACGGGGTTCACGAGGCCGCCGTCGATGAGCCATCGATCGTCGAGCAGGCTCGGCGCGAAAAGCCCGGGCAGCGCGCACGACGCGCGTACGGCTGCCATCAAAGACCCCTTGCGCAACCAGATCTCGCGTCCCGATTCGATGTCCGTCGCGACGGCTCCGTAAGGCACGGGCAGATCCTCGATCGCGTGATCCGAAAGCACGTTCTTGATGGCTGACATCACGCGATCGCCCTGAATCACGCCGCCGCGAAACCGCGCGTCGAGCAGCTTCAACACATCGAGCCGCGACAGCGCGCGCACCCACGCTTCGAGCTTATCGAGCTGATCGGTCGCCGATGCTGCTCCGACCAAGGCACCGATCGAAACGCCGGCGATACAATCGGGACGTAAGCCCTGCTTCGCCAGCGCTCGCAGCACGCCGATGTGCGCCCAGCCTCTGGCGGCGCCGCCGCCGAGCGCAATGCCGAATTTCGGACGACTCATACCCTTAGTCCTTGAGTGAGAACGGAGTGAAGTTCGTGTCGGTATCGTAGAAATCTTCCTGCTCGCGCCCCTTGAGCCACGCAACGGCGGCGTAAGTGGCAGGCGTCATGATGACCTCGACCAGGACCTTGAACGACCAATTGAATGCAACGGTGGCGACGAGCGTCTCCGAAGCCCAAATGCCCGCGAAGGCGATCGGATAGAAGATGAGGCTGTCGACGCCTTGCCCCACGATCGTCGACCCGATCGTGCGCGTCCAGAGCCAGCGGCCGCCGGTGAAGAGCTTCATTCTCGCGAGCACGTAAGCATTGACGAAATCGCCGGCCCAGAATGCGACCATCGACGCGACGACAATGCGCCACGTGTTGCCGAATACGATCTCGAGCGCAGGCTGCAAAGTGGCATTGAACGGCTCCCGCGGGCTCGCGGGCAGATGGATTACGACCAAGGCGACTAAGGTGGCAAAAATCATCGCGATGAAGCCGGCCCAAATCACCTTGCGTGCGCGCGCATAGCCGTAAACCTCGGTCAGTACGTCGCCGAAGATGTAGCTGATCGGGAAGAACAGATTGCCGG
>DATCIQ010000081.1:0-3273 GCA_036507635.1 Gammaproteobacteria bacterium | reverse complement strand
TTCGGCATGAGCATCGCGGCCGCCGAGCTTCCCGAGCTTGCGCGCGAGCGCGGCGGCGCGACCGAAGTGCTCCGCGAGCGCACGATTTCGGCGCTGCGCCGCGTTGCATTCTTCGTCGTGCCGAGCGCAGTCGCGTTCGTGCTGCTCGGGGACGTCATCGTTGCCGGGCTTTATCGAGCCGGCGAGTTCGGCGCGGCGGATGTGACCGTCGTCTGGCTCACGCTCGCCGCCTACAGCTTCGGCCTCCTTGCATCGACGAGCACGCGGATTTTTCAATCGGCGTTTTTCGCGCTGCACGACACGAAGACGCCGGCGCGAGTCGCCGGCATGCGCGTTGTCGCGGCCGCGATCGCGGGCACGCTATTGATGCTGCAGTTCGAAGCCGTGACGATCGGCTCGCTCACGATCCGGGCCGGCGTTTTTAGGAGCGTGAACATCGTCGGTATTCCGCTCGGGCCCGTGGGCCTCGCGCTCGGCGCCGCGGTCGGCGCGTGGCTCGAGTGGGGCCTGCTGCGGCGAGGGCTCCGCAAGCGCATCGGCACGGTCGGCGCGGGCTTCGGAAACCTCACGCGCATGCTCGGCGCCGCGCTCGCTGCGGCCGCGGCCGGGCACGGCGTCAGGCTCGCGCTGCCCGAGCTTCATCCGCTGCCGCTCGCCATGCTCGTGGCGACGGCCTATGGCGTCGTGTACTTCGGGGTTGCGCGGCTGATCGGTGTTCCGGAGGCGCGTGCGCTCGTCGATTCAGTGTCGCGCCGGCTGCGCCGTTCGCGTGCGACGCCAGACTCCCGCTAGAGACTTGGTGCTAAGCCGTTCCGCGGGTCAGCGACCGCACCGCCACGAGATCCTCGTCCCGCACCTCGCGAACGTCGCTGACCTTCAGCGTCACCAAGGCCTCGGTTCTCCCCGAAGCTCTGACGAACTCGACTTCCAGGCAATCGGGCTCGCGGAGATCGACGACTGCCCCGACATCGCCCTTGCGCAGCCCTCGCTCGGGGATATCACGATTCAGGACGACAGTATCGAGCTCTCGGAATTTCATCGATCAATCTCCCGGATAGGCGGTAACTAGACGCGGGACGTCCTCGCCCGGCCTCACAATCCAGACCGTCACAACGGCAGCCTTGCGGCCCGACGGTCCCATCAAGATACCACTGACCTCGAACTTCTGCCCGAAGGCGTTCGAGCCGACGCTTACAGGCCGGCCGGTGCGAGCGATCGTCCGGAGGTCCACTTCAAGCCGCCGCCAGTGTCCACGAGAGTAGCCAAGGAGCGAGAAGAAGGCTGCTTTGAACTGCCCAACGGTGTGCTCAGTCGAGAGCAAATAGTCGCGGACTTTTTCCGGCTCGATTACCTATCAAAAAGGCCAGAAAGACGGCCTCGCAGCGCGATCACGCATGTACGTAATCGATCTCAGAACCACCGCCTTCGTCGTGCCGACGCCTTCGACGTCGCGATGCTTTACGTCTCCGATCATGGCGAGTCGCTCGGCGAGAACGGCCTGTATCTGCGCGGCTTTCCGTACGCGATCGCGCCGCAAGAGCAGGTCCGAGTGCCGATGCTGCTGTGGGCATCGCTGGGCTTCTATGCCAGAGCCGGCGTCGAGCGCTCGTGTCTCGAGAAGGTCGCCAATCGCGACTACAGTCACGACTCTCTATTCCATACGTTGCTCGCCATCTACGACGTCGAGTCACCCGCGTACCGGCGCGAGCTCGATCTGCTCGCCGACTGCAAACAAGGACCGAGCGTGCTAGCTCGCGTGGCGCTCGCGGCCTAGGCTCGTCGCGGGCAAGTGCTCACGCCCAACAACGAATAGGCCGGGCACCAGCCTGCGACGCCCGTCGCAAGCGCCAACAAGCCTATCCAGCCCCACGCCGTTTGCGGGCCGACAAAGACGAGGCTCAAGAGCGCCAGGCCGACGACGACCCGGATGATTCGATCGATCTTGCCCACATTCTCTTTCATCGCTGTGTCCCTCGGTCGCGTAACGAAGCAGACCGCGAGGAACATGGCGCTCCCGCGCTTGCGGCGCTAGTAGGACATTCCGAAGCAGGCACTTCGCGCCGGTCAGAATCCCTCCGCGTGGAGGGATTTTGCACCACGTTGGTGCGAAGTTGTTTCCGCGGAAACAATGGCAGCACGCGGGAAGCTCCGTGACGCCAAAGCCGGTGCGATGGCACCATTTGCGGGCACCCCATTCTCTGAGAGGCACCCCAATGCTCCCCTCGACCCTCGTCAGCACCGATTGGCTCGCGGCCAATCTCGGCCAACCGCAGCTGCGAATCCTCGATTGCTCGGTCGTGATGCGCACGGCGCCCGACGGCAGCTATAGCTTCGTCGGCGGTCGCAAGGAATGGGCAGAGAGCCACATCCCGGGCAGCGTATTCGTCGATGTGCTCGGCGAATTGGCCGCGAAGGACACGCCGTTGCCGATGATGATGCCGGCCGCGAACGACTTCGCGGCCACGACGGAGAGCTATGGCGTCGGCGCGGGCACGGAAGTCGTGCTCTATGACCGCTCGAACCACGCCTGGGCAGCGCGCGTCTGGTGGATGCTGCGCGCCTGCGGCTTCGATGCCGCCGCGGTGCTCGATGGCGGCTGGCAGAAGTGGCTTGCCGAAAGCCGGCCGACTTCCACGGCAACGACGACGTATCCGCGCGGCCGCTTCGAGCCGCGCCTGCGTCCCGAGCTATTCGCGACGAAACAGCACGTGCTCGACTCGCTCGGCAATCCCGAGGTCGCGATCGTGAACTCGCTGTCGCCCGAGGAGCATCGCGGCGCGGCGCCGACGCGGTTTCCGCGCGCAGGCCGCATCGCCGGCAGCTCGAACGTCTACTGCCAATCGCTGATCGACCCGGTCACGAAAACCTACCTGCCCGCGCCGAAGCTGCGGGAGCTCTTCGCGGAGGCAGGCGCGCTCGACGGCCATCGCGCGATCACGTATTGCGGCGCCGGTATCGCGGCAAGCAGCGACGCATTCGCGCTCAAGCTGCTCGGCGTGGCGCACGTCGCTGTCTACGACGGCTCGCTCGCGGAGTGGACGGCGGATCCCTCGCTGCCGATGGAGACGGGCTAGCGCTCGCGCCGGTCTCCACTTCGATGGTCGCGTCCGGTTGGATACTTTTGGGCCTCGGCGCCTTGATTGCCGGAGCGGAGCTTTTGACGCGCGCGGGCTCGCGGCTTGCTGCGCAGCTCGGCGTTCCGCCGCTCGTGATCGGGCTCACCATCGTCGCCGTCGGCACGAGCGCGCCGGAGCTCGCCATCGGCATCGAGGC
>DATCIQ010000080.1:0-4595 GCA_036507635.1 Gammaproteobacteria bacterium | reverse complement strand
GATCACGGCGACCACTTGCAGGCCGAACTCCTGCATGAGGTAGCCGTAGGCTCCGTGCATCGTCGCGCAACGAAAGCTCGCGGCATCGACGTCGGCGAGCTCGGCCGCAAACTCGGCTTTCAGACGCCGGATGCTCGCGGCATAGGCACGCGCGTTGTCGCGGTAGTAGTCGGCATTCCCCGCGTCGATCTCGCCGAGCGCCTTGGCGATCGTGTAGACCTGCTGGATCGCAGCCGTCGTCGAAACGAAGGTATGGGGGTTGACGACCCTGGCTTGGCCTTCGTCGGCCGCAATCGGGATCAGCGATACGCCGTCGTTCGCGTAAATGAGCGGCAACTCGTCCTTGCGCCCCGCGGCTTCGACGATCGCGAACGCCCATTCGTCGTGGCCGATGCCGTTAACGATGAGCACGTCCATGCTCATGACGCGCTTCATGTCGTCAGGTTGCGGCGTGTAGTTGTGCGGGTTGTTGCCGGCGTCGATGAGCGGCACGATCTCGGCGCGATCGCCGACGATGTTCGCCGCGAAGCTGTAGTAGGGGTGCAGCGTGACGCCGACGCGAAGCGGCGCAGCGGAAAGCGGCGCGGCGGAAAGCGCCCCGGCCCAAAGCGCGAGCCATGCCGGCGCACCGGCTCGGAACAGCTTCATGAGGATGGCCATCTCAGGCTCCCTTGAGACGCTCGACTTCCATGGCGCCGCTGTAAGGCACGACTTCCTTCCAACCGTTCAAGATCAGGGAGTCGCGCACGACCGTGTCCGGCGCCGGCACGTTCGGGTCCTCGTGCACCCAGATCGTCGCGCCGTTCGCGTAGCTCGCGCCCTTGTGCACATGTGAGAGCATGAGGAGATAAGCGCTCTGCTCCGCCGCCTGGCCGCCCGAGCCGAAATAGACCGTCGACCCCTCGAACGAGAACGAAGCGATACGCTCCCAGCGCACGCTGCCCTGCTGCGACCATGCCATGTCGCGCGTGAACGGCGGCATCAGATATTCGGCGTCGAGCTGCGCGACCGTCGGCCAGGGATCCGCGCGCTCCTCCTCGCTGCCGAACGTCAGGATGTCGCCATGAATCCACCAAAGCTCTTCCGATGCCGCGAGCACCGCGTTGTAGACGGCCTGATCCGTGGGATTCAAGTCGTAAAAAGCGCTGATTTGCCAATCGAACAAGCGTGGCTCGCCTTCCTCGATTTGGCGGACGTCGACGCCGACGCCGGCGCTGACGAGAATGGCCGTCGCGACCGCAGCCAAAGCCCACGTCTCGAAGCGGCCGCTCGCGGGCGTCACGATCTCGACTTGCGCGCTCATCGCATGTCCTTGACTTGAATCCACAGCACCGCGTCCTGTGACAACGGCTTGCCTTCGTGCTCCGTATCCGTGCCGACCGTGAGCGCGCAGATGCCCCACCAGCCCGCACGCGCCAGGCCGATCACGAACTCGCCGCGATCGTTGGCTTTGATCGACAGAGTACCGAAAGAGCCCTGCGGGTACTCCACTTCGGGCTCCTTCGCGAAACGGTGCCCTTCGAGGTCGAGGGCATAGTTCAGGTACTCGACCTCGAGCTCGGCGTTCGGCACGGGGCGGCCGGACGCTACGACGACGCCGCGAAAGACGCCGCCGGTCCAGTTCGCGTACGGCTTGTCGAGCGGCAGGATCTCTGCGGGCAGACCGACGGCCGTGCCCCAGTTGCCGGGCATGCCGCCGACGTTGACGAGCGTCTTAGTGAACTGTTGGATGTACTTGTCCTCGCCGCTCTCGTAGAACGGGGCGGGCTCGAGCACGAAGACGTAGTCGCCAAGCGAGCGCGTCAACGTGCGCGGCAGGTCCGCCTGGTACGCCTGCGCCTGCCCTTGCTCGGCGTGCCAGCCAATCGGCTCGAGATACTGCATGAGATCAGTCTTGACAGGCGCTGCTTCCTCGCCGCGCTGGCTCACGACATAGAACCCTTCGGGTTGGCCCATGTCCATGCTGGGTCCGCCGTGCCCGGGATGTGTGAACAACATCATCACGTGCAGGGCTCGACCCGAATCGAGTGCGGTTTCCGCCGTGTAGAGGACTTGGAAATGCGCGCGCGCGGGGCCTGCTGCTCCGAGCGCAATGCCGAGACCGGCCCATAGAACGCCGTGCACCGAGCGAAAGGCCGCAGTCCGCATGAGGTAGCTACTCGATGTCTTCGCCGAAGATCGTGACGATGTGGCTCTGGCCGGCATCGAACACGATGTGAAATTCTTGGTCCGGCTTGATGAACGAAAAGCTACTGGAATCATCCATTTTGCCGTCGATGAGCACGCGATCCTCCCCATCGACGACACGAATCGTGACGCCGGCCGCGGATGCGCCGTCCGAGAAGCCGCCCTCGCAGGTGACCGTCCCGTCGCCGTTGTCGTAGCAATTGCAAATCGGGCTATGCGCGCTCGCCGGCGTCAGCAGCATGAGCGCGGCCGCCAAACCGGCCCATTGAGCCAAGGTCTTCCTCATGATCTCCTCTCCCGGGACACCGCCAATCTAGTGCGGTGCGGCCGCGAGCGTCAGTAATTAACGGTTCCTTAACTGTTAAGCGCTTGTAGGGCGCGCGCCGGCTTGCGCAGCCGTGCCCCACTGCGTGCATAATCCGGCGCTCTATCCGTATCCCGCGCCTCGAGACGGACTCTCCATGAACGCGCTTCGCACCTGTTTAATTGTGACACATCGCTACCTCGGCATACCGCTGAGCATCGTGTTCATCGTCTGGTTCGTTTCCGGGATCGTCATGATGTATGCGGGCGGTATGCCGGCCCTGACGCCGGAGGCCAGGCTCGAGCGTCTCGCACCGCTCGATCTTACGCGAGTCCGCCTGACGCCCGGCGAGGCCGCGGAGCGGACGCAATCGGGAACCGACGCCGTCGAGGCGACTCTCTTGACGGTCGTGGGGCGCCCGGCCTACCGGCTGCGCGCCTTCGGGGATCAGAGCATCGTCTTCGCCGACAACGGCGCATTGCTGGGTCAGCTGGACCGCGGCACGTCGCAGAGCGTCGCCGCCCATTTTCTCGGCGTCGCGACGGACCGCATCTCGTTCGTCCGCACCGTGACCGAGCCCGATCAGTGGACGCTGACCCAGGCCCGGGATTTACCGTTGCACAAGTTCTCCGTCGACGATCCGGCCGCGACCGAAGTTTACGTATCGCCGCGAGCCGCGGAGGTGAGCCTCGTGACGACGCGGCGGAGCCGAGTGCTCGCCTGGCTCGGCACGATTCCGCACTGGTTCTACTTCACGCCGCTGCGCGTGAATCAGCCCGCGTGGTACTGGACCGTCGTCGGAGCGTCGGCCGTCGGCTGCGTGCTCGCGCTCTTGGGCCTCGTGCTCTCCGTCACGCAGTTTCGGCGCACGCAGCCGTTTCGGCTCGCCGCCTCGATTCCTTACCGAGGCCTAATGCGGTGGCACTACATAACCGGCGCGCTGTTCGGAGTCTTCGCGCTCACGTGGGTATTCAGCGGCTTGATGTCCATGGAGCCGTTCGCGTGGACACGCGCCACGGGCCTCGACGTGCCTCGCGACGCGCTCGGTGCCCGCGGCCCCGATCTCGAGCGCTTTCCCGCCGTCGACGCCGCGGCGCTGCAAAGGATCCTCGGCGGGCGCGAGCTCAAAGAGCTCGAGCTCGTGAGCATAGAGGAAGAACCCTACTACCTTGCGCGCGTCGCGCCGGCCGGGGACGGCGTCGGCTCCGGCCCCGAGCGCCAGCATCAACCCTATCCGCTCACGGCCGGCGCGAACCCGAGCGAGCTCTTGATCGCCGCGCGCTCCATGCAACCGCGCGAGAAGCCGTTCAGCACCGAATCGTTGCTCGAGAAGCTGCGCCGTGCGGTGCCGGATGCCGCAATCGTCGACCACGAGCTGCTTCGCGACTACGACTCCTATTACTATGCGCGCAACGGCGCGGCACCGCTGCCGGTGCTGCGCGTCAAGTTCGACGATCCCGACGCGACGTGGATCTACGTCGATCCGCGCAAGGGCGAGCTCGTCGCGCTCACCCACCGCTCGAGCCGCATCGAGCGCTGGCTCTTCAACGGCTTGCATAGCCTCGACTTCGCGTTCTGGTACGACAAGCGGCCGCTCTGGGACATCGTCATGATCCTCTTGAGCTTAGGTGCGCTCGCGACGAGCGGTATCGGCATGTATCTCGGCTTCAAGCGCCTGCGCCGCGATCTTGCACGGCTGACGCGCCCGTAGGAGCGAGCTTCGCTCGCGATCTTGTCTTAATCGCGAGCGAAGCTCGCTCCTACAAAGAGACGCCGCGATCTGATTTACGCTTCCGAGCGAACTCGGACGACGACGTCGATGCCTTCTTGGTGCGTGCCCGGCGGAAGGTCGGTACGGACCGTCAACTCGACGGCCTCGAGGGGAATATCCGTGAGCTCTCCCGTATCGACGTTGTAGAAATGGTGGTGGGGCTCGCCCGTCGAATCGTAGTAGATGCGTGCGGGATCGACTTCGACGGTGCGGAGCAAACCGCGCTCACAGAACAGATTCAGCGTGTTGTAGATCGTCGCCTTGGAAACACGCGCGCGGCTCGCGCGTAACGTCGACAAGACCTGCTCGGCGGACAAATGCTGCGGGCGCGTG
>DATCIQ010000079.1:0-3020 GCA_036507635.1 Gammaproteobacteria bacterium | reverse complement strand
CGGCAAGTCGTCGGACGCCGTGTGGAAAGCCTCCGGAATGTTGATCATACGGAGCCCTCGATGAGCGGGACACGTGGGAGTGTAGCGCGTCGCGGCGCCCGCCGGAGAGTCTCGTTGCGGCGACATGCGGTGCTACACTTTCGCGACGCAAATAATGAAAGCGGGGGAAACGCTCATGAATACCGCCATGGCTCGATATCGGCGCGCTTTGCTGCTCTCGTGGGCGCCGCTCATTGCCGGCAACGCATGGGCGGAGGAGTCCCCCGTCGATTTCTCGGGTGTGTGGTCGATGGTGCAGCACTCGAGGCCGGGGGCGCCGTTCTTCATCCCCGTCGAGCCCGAGCAGAGCGCCGAAGGCAAGGCGATCACGCAAGCATTCGTTGCGAAGTACGACGTCGTGACGTACGAGGCCAACGGCAATTGCGTCGAGCCCGGCATGCCGACTGTGATGTGGGGCATCGGCGGCGCGGCCATGGAGATCGTGCAGCAGCCCGAGCGCATCACGCTGCTGTCCGAGCTCGCCAATCAATCGCGCCGCATTTACTTGGATGGCCGCGAGTTTCCCGAAGATTTCCCGACACAACGCGTCGGCTACTCGATCGGTCACTGGGAAGGCGAGACGCTCGTCATCGAGACGCGGTTGGTCACGGAGTGGCATGCGCCGCGTTGGCCGCACAGCGATCAGTTCCACGTCGTCGAGCGCTGGTCGCTCGAGAACGCGGCCGACATCGAGATCGTCGGCTTGCGGCGCGACCGCCCGCCGCCCGAGATCGCGGGCCTCGTGCTCGTCAACGAGATGACGATGAACGATCCGGTGTTCTACGCCGGCAAGGACGAGGTCGTCACGGTCGTGTACCGGCGCCAAGAGAACGGCGAGATGTTCGAGGACAACTGCTCCGAAGGCATCTGGATGGAACGATTGGAAGCCGCGGCCGCCGAGGCCACCCCGTTGTAGGAGCGAGCTTCGCTCGCGACTCTTCGAAGAATCGCGAGCAAGGCTCGCTCCTACAGCACAGCGCCCCGCAAGCTAGTTCGACGCGCCGCTTGGCGCCGGGGCGCTCGCGCCGCGCAAGAGATCCCACTCTACGGTGCGGCGCTTGATCTTCCAGTGGCCGTCCTCGCGCGTCCACGTGTCGATATAGAGCCCCGAGCCCGTGACGCGGAAGCTGCCGTCTTCCTGCTCGCCGAGAAACGTGAACCGCGAGCGCGCCTTCGCCGTATCGCCGTCGACCTCGACGAAGATGTTGCTCAAGAGATCGGCGCTCTGCCGCACGGGTTGCCCGCGGGCGGCGTTCGCCATGCGCTCGGACGCATTCGCCATGCGCGTGCGGATCGCATCGTGCCCCGTGAGCACGCCTTCGACGATGTCGAGCTCGCCGTCGCGTGCGAAGAGCTGCACGTAGTTGTCCCAATCGCGCGAGCCGAGCAGGTCCATGTACTCGTCGAGCAGCCTGCGAATCTCGGCTTCGGCTTCGAGCCGCTCGAGACGCTGCTCGATCGAAAGCTGCTGGGCGAACACGGCCGGCGCGACGAGCTGCACTACGAGGACTGCACCGGTCAAGCTCGCGAATCGAAACGCGCGGCGAAGTGTATTATTCATTGCGCTTTCCTCCACCCCTGGTGAAGATTAAGCATACATGCAAAGGGGAATGGCCATGAACATGCGCATGACGGCGTGGGCACTGAGAGCGTCGCTCGTGATCTTGCTGGTCGCGGCATCCTCGAGCTTCGCTCAGGACGCGCGGCCGACGACGACGCGACTGCTCGTGACCGTGTCGCGACTCAAGCCCGAGATGGTCGACCGTTGGATCGCGCTGCAGCAGAGCGAGGTCGTGCCGGCGCTCAAAAAAGCCGGTGTCACCGAGCGTGTCGTCTATGAGACCTTGATCGGCGAGGCGACGGAATTCGTGAGCGTGCGGCCGTTGCCGAGCTTCGCGGAGCTCGACGAAGCCGACCCGTTCGAGCAAGCGCTCGGCGTCGCCGGAGCGGCGCGGCTCCGTGCCGAGCTCAGGGCGTGCGAGTTGTCGACGCATCGACACATCGAAAACCGGCAAGACGAGTTCTTTCTCGATCCCGGCGATGCGGAGGCTCTGTTCGCGAGCCGTTACCGCGCGATGCCGGGCCGCGCCGGCGACTACATGAGCTTCGTGCGCACCGAGATGTTTCCGGTCATGCGCCAAGCGCAAGAAGAGGGCACGTTCTCGGGCCTCTCGGTCACCGTGTCGGCGCAAGGCGGCGAGGCCGGCATCATCACGCTCAACATGCACTATCCCGTGTTCGCGGAGCTCGACGGTCCGCCGCCCGTCGCGAAGACGCTCGGCCCCGAGGGCACGCGCGAGTTTCTCGCCAAGGGCGCGGGGCTCATCACGCCGATCGAGCAGCTCGTGTTGCGGCGCGTCGCGGCGTTGAGCTTTTGAGGGTGGTGATCGGGGGCGCCGGCTCGTATCATCATTAGCATCGTGCTCGACGAGGTGATTCGCGATGTCCAAATGGTGGTTCAAAAGCGAATACATAGAAGCCTGCAATTGCGCGCACGGCTGCCCGTGCAACTTGACGCAGATCCCGACGCATGGCGGCTGCAACGCGGTGGTCGGCTACAACATTACTGAAGGCGAGTGCGATGGCGTCGATCTCGGCGGGCTCAAGCTCGGCTACGTTGCCAGCTGGCCCGGGCCGATCCATAAGGGCAACGGCCGCGCAGTCCTGATCATTGACGAGCGCGCAAGCGCTGAGCAGCGCGCCGCCCTCGCGGCTATCGGCGCCGGCCGCGCGGGTCCCGGCGGTTGTTTCGAGATCTTTGCAAGCACGATGGCGGCGCCCCCAGAAATCGTCGTCGGCCCGATCGAGTTCGAGCGCGAAGGCAAGCGCGGCCGGCTCAAGTTCGGCAAGATCGCCGAAGCGACCGTCGGACCGATCATCGGCGATATGGGCGACGAAGCGAACGCGCGCATGCTCTTGCCGCAGGGATTCATCTGGCAAGACGCGGTGATCGGCAATACCGAAACGGGCCGCGCGAAAAC
>DATCIQ010000078.1:0-2807 GCA_036507635.1 Gammaproteobacteria bacterium | reverse complement strand
ACATTCTCTATGTCGCATCGAACGGGTCCGTGGTGAGCTTGAGTCTGGTGCCGCCGTATCCCGGGCAATCCGACATGGCGTTCATTCAAGGCAATGCCGTCACCGGCCCGCGCACTTCGGGTGGGGCCGGTTCCGCGGCCGGCGGGGGTCGCACGGAGTTTCAGGCGCAGCAAGACCGCGCCGCGGGCACGGACGCTCCGCGCGGGCCGCCGAGGCTCGAGCTCAGCGTCCAAGGGCTGCCGTTGTTGAAACCACCCTACGGCAGCATCGCCGCAATCGACATGAATCGCGGCGAGATTCTCTGGCGAATTGCGCACGGCGAAACGCCGGACGAGATTCGCGACCACCCGCAGCTTATGGGGCTCGACATTCCGCGCACGGGTCAGCCGGGCTCGCCCGGCACGCTCGTCACGCGGACGTTGTTGATCGCCGGCGAAAGCATTTTCACGACCACGCTGAGCGGGCTGCGCGGCGCTAAGTTCCGAGCCTACGATAAAGCCACGGGACAGGAAGTCGGCTCAATCTACTTGCCGGCGCCGCAGAGCGGCTCGCCGATGACGTACATGCACGGCGGCGAGCAGTACATCGTTCTCGCCGTCAGCGGCGACGGATACGCAGGCGAGCTTCTTGCGTTCAAGCTGCCGACGCAATGACAGCGGCTTCGTCCCCGCGCTACATGAACGAGCACAAGCTTTTCGCCAAATGCGCCTGGCGGCTCCTGCCGTTAATACTGCTGATCTATTTGATCAATTATGTCGACAGGGTGAACGTCGGCTTCGCCGCGCTCACCATGAATCGGGACCTGAGCTTCTCGCCGGCGGTGTTCGGGTTCGGGGCCGGGATCCTCTTTTTCGGCTATTCCCTGTTTCAGGTGCCGGCCAATGTCATGCTCCAAAAGGTCGGGACGCGGCGCTGGATCTTCTCGATCATGATGGTATGGGGTCTGATCTCAGCCTCGACGGCGCTCGTGCGCGACCCAATGAGCTTCTATGGGCTGCGCTTCGCGCTGGGTGTTGCGGAAGCCGGCTTTTTCCCTGGGATACTGCTTTATCTCACCTTCTGGTTCCCGCAGGCGTATCTCGCGCGCTTCATCGGGATTTTCATGACGGGCATTCCGCTTGCCTTCGTCATCGGTGGGCCGCTCTCGAGCGTGCTTTTGGAGATGGACGGCATAGGCGGGCTTCACGGCTGGCAATGGCTCTTCATTATCGAAGGCTTACCTGCGACTTTCCTGGCGTTCGCCGTGCTCAGGTTGCTGCCCGACGGGCCGGCTCACGCCGCATGGCTGACGTCCGAAGAGAAGCAGCTCATTGCGACGCGGCTCGCGTCCGAGCAACCTCATACGGAAAGGCTCGACTTCCTGTCCGGATTGCTCGATCCGCGTATCTGGGTACTGGGTATGGTGCTCGCCGGCATGCAGTTCGGCCTTTACGGCACGCAACTCTGGATTCCGCAGATCGTGCAATCCTTAGGTTTTTCGAATTTCGCCACAGGATTCGTCGTTGCGTCGTCGTTCCTCGTTGCGGGCGTCGGAATGGTCATCTGGGGCCGCTCTAGCGACGTCAATGGCGAACGCATCTGGCACATCGCGCTGCCTTTGTTGATGGGGGCCGGGGCTCTTGTCGTGGCGGGCATGGCGACGGAAACGATGGTGATCGTGATCGGTCTGACCTTCGGCTTGGTCGGCGTTCTCGCCGTCGAGGGACCGCTGTTCAGCTTGCCGAAGACCTTCTTGAGCGGCACAGGTGCCGCGAGCGGCATTGCGTTCCTCAACACGATCGGCAGCTTGGGCCGATTTCTCGGACCCTACGTCGTGGGGGTACTGCGGCAGAACACCGGCGACTACGGGTTAGGAATGGTGGCGATTGCGGGATGTCTCGTGATGTCGGCCGTGATCGTGCTGTTCTTGGGCCGCAGCATGGCGGCGCGCAAGGTGCAGGCCGCGCCGTGACCGACTTCGGCGGGGGACACCCGCGACCCGGCGGCGCAGCTGTCTCCATTCTGCTATAAAAGCCTGAAATGAAACGTTATCGAAGCCTTCTCGGCGCCGTGCTCGTGGGCGCTGCCATCGTCGCTGCCGCTGTCGTTGCTGAGCGTACGGGACTCCTCGCGGGAAATAGCGAACGGCAGTGGGCCATGCTCGAGAGCTACTGCACCGAATGCCACAATGCCGCCGAGTTTGCCGGCGGCGTCGTCTTCGAAGGGCTGGCGCCGGAGTCCGTGCCCGAGCACACCGAGACCTTCGAAGCGGCGGTGCGCAAATTACGCGGGCGCCTGATGCCGCCGCCAGGGAATCCTCAACCCGCTCAGGCCGATATCGATGCGCTCGTCGCTTATCTCGAGCGCTCCATCGACGCGGGAAACGACGCACCGTATGCCGGCCACGTCCCGATCCAACGCCTGAACCGGACCGAGTACGCCATGGCGGTCAAGGATTTGTTGGGCGTCGAGATCAATCCCGAGGAATATCTGCCGACCGAGGTCGAGGTCGACGGCTTCACCAATATCGCGGCCGCATTGAGCGTATCGCCCGCCTTTCTCGAGCAGTACATAAGCGTCGCGCGCACCGTCGCGCGCCTCGCGGTCGGCGAGCCCGCGCCGAAGCTCGCGAGCACCTACTTCCCGCCGCCGGGCGGCGATCAAGACGGTTATGTCGACGGCATGCCGTTGGGTACACGCGGCGGGACGAGGTTCGAGCACACCTTTCCCGCGGATGGGGAATACCGCATCAACATCACCGATCTCGATGTGGGACTCTACCCGCGCTCGTTGGAAACCGAGCACACGCTCGTCGCTCTGCTCGATCG
>DATCIQ010000077.1:0-16926 GCA_036507635.1 Gammaproteobacteria bacterium | reverse complement strand
ATCGTCTGCTCGTCGCCGCTGCATCCGCCGTCGCTCGGGTTCACGAATGTGCCGTCGGCGAGCTTCGCCCACCCCATGTGTCCGCCGGGGCGCCCGTCGCGCAACGGGCAATACATGAACGTCACCGTGTCGCCCGGCTCGAACGTGGCGCCCGTAATGCCGCGGCCGATCAGCGAGACCGGACCCGAGCCCTCGAAGCTCCATAGCGCTTCGGTGCCGTCGTCGTCCGCGACGTTCAGGTAGAGCCACGAATGAGGGTTGTTGAATTGCCACCGTACGACCGTGCCCGTCTTGACCATCTGCGTTTCGCGATCGAATTGAGTGAAGGAATGGTGCGCGTCGACCGCGGTCGCCGTCAGAAGCCCGGCGGCCAACGCAATCGCCGCCGCATCGCTGAGTCTTTTCATTGTCCATTCCTCTCGTCGACCGCAAGCGTCGTATTGTAAATCGGGTCGCGGGACTGACCCGGCAGATCGGGGAAGAGCGTGTACCCGCGCGGGTCCACGTATCCTTCATCGCCAGGCAGCTTATAGTCGGTCCCGCCGTCCTCGGTGCGGAAGGCGTTGTTGCTAAGCTCGCACTCCCAGTGCTGCACGCGGTGGCCCGCCGCTTCGAGAACCGTGGCGTGCCGAAATGCGTACACGGCATTCACGGGCTTCACGAACGCGTACGAATCATAGAAAGTGACCTGGACCTCGAGCCGCTCGATGCCGTCCGGATACTGCTTGAGCTCCCAGACTTCCACCGACTCGAACTGATTGCTCGTCATCGGCGCCCAGCGCGTGAAATCGACCGGCAAGAGATCGACCGTATGCGTGACCAGCCGGTCGCCGTCCCAGAACCCGACGATGTCGCCGTACCACGAGTGCGTGCCCGTCAAGTTCTTGTGCTCCTGCCCGATGTAGATGCGGCGTATGGAGCTATCGAAATCGTTGATCTGATACGACTGATGCGGCAGGTTGATGAACTCGTGCGTGTAGGGCTCGAGCAGAAAGCGCGGATAACCCGGCGGCTCGCAGTGCGTCAAGCGATCGTACTGCACCTGACCAAGCTCCACCTGCTCGCGCCAGCGCTCCTTGTAGGCGGCTTCGTATTCGCGCGTCAGAACGCCCTCGCGCACCTTCCCTGTAAAGCCCGGGGCGTCCACGAAACTTTCCATGGCCGTGTTGCCCGCGGTCTGCCACAAGCCGTCCCACCGCGGTAACGTCTCGAACGTATGCTTGGTGACATCGGCCTGCTCCAAGAGGTAGGCGTAGTGCTGCGCCGAGGTTGCGAATTCCTTGGGAGGCGGAATCGTCACGAGCGGCGGCCCGTAACCCGCGCCGAATTGGGCGATCGCAGTTGGCGCTACGGCGCTAAGCAGCAAGGCGCCGATGCCGAGGCACCATGGGCTTCTGTTGATGTTCATGAAGTAATCCCCCGTCGTTCTCGAGCCACGCGCACCATAACCGAACCGCTAGCTCTCGTCCCCGCTGATCATGACCAGACCGACGGTATTCGTGCTGCTCTGATGAATCGCGAGATTGCCGTCGGGCGTCACGCGCATGTGCCTGATGATGCCGACGCCTGACGGGATAGCCCAGCTCTGAAAGCGCTCCGTCTTCGGGTCGAAGCGCACGAGCGCATCCGGCCGCCGCGCGGACTCGTTGTACCAGATGACGTCGTCGACGACTTCGATCGCGTACGGGTGCGAGTCCGGACCGCTTGGGCTGGGCCACGTATTGATCTCGCCGGTTTTCGGATCGAGCCTTCCTAAGTAGCCGCGCGAGGAATCGACGTACCAGACGATGCCGTCGCTCGTCAGCGCCAAGCGCCGGATCGTCGTCTCAGGCGTCGGCGTCGCATACTCGCGAATCTCGAGCGTCTCGGGATTCACGCGCGCGATCTTGTTGCTGCCGTTATAGGCGATCCAGAGCATGCCTTCCGAGTCTTGCTTGATGCCGTACGGCCGCGCGCGCTCCGTCGGCATTCTCTTGAGCGTGATCTCGCCGGTATCGGGCACGAGGTGCCCAAGCATGTTGCTCTGCTGAAGCGTGAACCAGAGCGTGCCGTCCTCGGCGAATATGGGCGTGTGCGGATCGCGCGCCGCGGGATCCGGCATCGGGTACACCGTGATCTCGCCCGTCGCCGGGTCGAGCATGCCGACCGTGCCGTTGCCGTTGCCCGTGTACCAGATATTGCCGTCGGCGTCGGCGACGATGCTGTGCGGCCGCGCGTCGGGTGCGAGCTTGAATTCCTGCATCTCGCCCGTCGCGGGATCGAGCCGGCCGATCAAGCTCGCATACATGCCGGCCCACCAGATCGTGCCGTCCGTAAGCTGAATGGGATCGCGCGGCCGCTGGCCCAGCGTCGGCACGGTCCACTCCTTAAAGGAGACGACCGTGTCGCCGGGCACGAGCACGGGGCGCCGGTCCGTGGTCTCCGGGAAATGCGCCGCGAGGTATTCGGTCACCGTCTCGGCCGCCGGCTCCGGCAGCCGGATCATGCGGTCGATCAGATAGCGCCAGCCCTGTTGCGTGTAGCCTGCAGCGCCCGCGACCGTGTTGAGCTGATGGCAGGCGACGCAGGCGGCCTCGACGAGCTCCTTGCCCTCGCCGTCCGGGAGCTCGACGGGCGGCCCGAAGGGCGGCTGCGCAAGCGCCGGAAGGCTCAAAGAAGCCGAAGCTGCTGCAAGCACGAGACGCGATAAGCTCTGCATGATATTTCCCCCAATGCCGACCGGACTCGGGCTCTTTGAATACTACATCACCCCTCGGCGGAGGGATTCCTGAGAAACCACTTTAACTTCGTTCAGGTTGCCGCTCGTACGGCTCATGGCTACTGCGTGAATCGGCGCGCATTGATGGGGTCGCACGGGAGCGCCGTGTATTCGAGATCGGGCCGGTACGCCCACTGAACCTTGTCCCGTGAAGGGCATCGCTAGATGCTCGGCATCTTCGAGTGTGAAAACGTACGTGAGGCGGGTCCCCTCCTCGTTCAACTCGAACCACTCCACGAGACGTTTTTGGGACCCCCGCCGGCCATACCTTATTCCTGGCCGAATCCTCTATAAAGCCGGATTGCTCAGACCGACCAACGCTAGCAGTATGCTAGCATGGAGCACGTGGCCACTCTGACGATCAGAAACGTCCCGCAGCGAGTCGTCCGCCGCCTGAAAACGCTGGCAAAGCGTCACAACGCGTCCATGGAGCAGATGGTGCGCGAGCTCCTCGAGGAGTACGCCGGCGAGCGTTCGTCGGTGCTCAAGCAGGTCGAGGCGTCTTGGGAGCGGCAAGCGCGCCGGCCGAGCGCCGAGGAGATCGACGCGTGGATCGCCGCCGGCCGCGATGAATGAAGGCGGTCGTCGACACCAACGTCATTGCCTATTACCTATTGGGGACGCCTGATTTCGCCGCGGAGGCCCGGGAATTCTGGCGCGGCTCGGGCGAGTTGCTCGCCCCCGCGCTCTGGGAAGCCGAGCTCGCGAACGTCGCCTGGATGGCGGTGCGGACGGGTGGTCTCACAGACGTCGAAGCATCCCTGAAGCTAGGTCTCGCCGCGCGGCTCGGAATTCAGTCGGTCGCGACGCGAATGCTCTGGCAAGGTGCTTTGATCCGTGCGCTACAGTCGGACGTCGCCGTCTACGACACGCTCTTCGTCGAGCTCGCCGATCGTGAGAACGCGCCGCTCGTCACGTTCGATCAAGAGCTGCTCGATGCCTATCCGGCGATTGCGAAGCGGCCGAAGGATCTGACGATGTGAACGTGTTGATACTCTCGCGTTCATACTTTTCCCCAGTCGTCAGTCGGCAAAACACGCAACGCGTCAAGGCGGCCTTGCTTTCGCGGGATCGCAGGAATATATATCTTGGAAATAACATGAACAGGTCGCCGCGCCTCACAGCGCAAGCGACGCACGGGGGACACCATGAGCAAGGCATACTCACGCACGGCTGTCGGGACGGTAGTCGCAGTACTATCAGTGAGTGCCGCCGACGCCCAGCCGCCGGCGGGCCCGAACGAGCGCGCCGAGGAAGTCTTCGTCACGGGCTCGCGCATCAGTCGCGACGGCTTCGACACGCCGACGCCGGTGACGGCAATCGACGCGGACTATATCGAAGGCTTGGGGCTCGTGAACGTCGGCGAAGCCGTTCAGCAGCTGCCGATCACCCGTGCGCAGTTCACGCCGCTCACGAACGGTTGGGGCAGCTTCAACGTCGGCGCGCAGATCATCAATTTGCGCGGACTCGGGCCGACGCGGACCTTGACGCTCGTCGATGGGCGCCGCCACATCCCGAGCACGAACTCCGGCACCGTCGATCTCAACCTGATCCCGCCGCTCTTGCTCGACCGCACGGAGATCGTGACCGGCGGCGCTTCGGCCGCCTACGGCTCCGACGCGCTCGCGGGCGTCATCAACGTCATCCTCGACAAGGACCTTGAGGGGCTGCGCTGGCAGGCCGACTATGGCCAAAGCGCCGAAGGCGACGGGTCCTCGACGCACGTCTCCGCCGCAGGCGGTTTCGACCTCTTCAACGGCCGCGGGCATCTGATCATCGGCGGCGAATACGAGGACGCCGATGGAATCGACTCCTGCATCCGCACGCGGGATTGGTGCGCTTCGCTGCCCGGCAACGTTACGAACTTCGCGAACGCGTTCAACGGCCAGCCGCGCAACATTCGGACCGACGACGTGAAAGCAGGAGGTATGACGTCGGGCGGCGTGATCGTCGGCTTCCCGACGCCGCTCGCGCCCGGCAGTCCCTTGTACGGCATCCAGTTCGACGCGGCCGGCAATCCCGCAGCGTACACGCCGGGGCAGTTCGTCGGGTTTACACAGCTCGGCGGCGACGGCCTGTCGTTCTATGAGACGACCAACATCCGCGTGCCCGTGGAACGGTACAGCGTGATGGCACACATGGACGTCGACGTCGGCGACACCACGAACTTCTTCGTCGAGGCATCGATCGGCTACGTGGACAGCTGGAACTTGGGCGCCGCGCGCTGGTTCAGCGGCCCGACCTCGTTCACGATCCAGCGCGACAACGCGTTCTTGCCGGCCTCGATCGCCTCGCTCATGGACGCCAACGGCATTACGCAATTCCGGCTCGGCAAGCACTGGGACGACTGGGGCCGCATTCGCAGCCAATCGACGAACGATACCTATCGCTTGGTCATCGGTGCGGACGGCGACTTGAGCGACGACTGGCGGTGGGACGCCTATTACCAGCTCGCGTACGACTCGCGCGACCAATCGTTGCTCAGGAACCCGATCGGCTCCGGGCCGACGGTCGGCGGAGTGTTCTCGCGCCCGTGGCGCGCCGTCGATGCGGTCATCGACCCGTCCACCGGCGACCCCGTCTGCCGCGAAGTCTTGACGAATCCCGTCGCCGCAGCCGCCGATCCGGGTTGCGTGCCGCTCAATCCTTTCGGCTTGAACCAGTGGGACCCGGCGGCGCGGGACTGGGTGCTCGGCACGCTCTACGAGTGGTTCAAGATGAACGAGTACGTCGTCGCAGGCAACGTGCAAGGCGAGATCTTCGAGCTCGGCGGCGGCCCGATCGGCGTCGCCGCGGGCATCGAATACCGCGACGATAGCGGCGCGATCACGCACGACGAGTGCTCGCTCGTATCGTGCTATTGGTTGAACTACGGCGACGACTACGCCGGCGACCTCAAAGTGACCGAGGCCTACGCGGAAGCCGCGCTGCCGTTCCTCCGCGACCGCCCCGGCGCGCGCTTGCTCGAGCTCGACGTCGCGTTTCGCCAAACGCACTACCGGAACAGCCGCGAGGCGCACGTCGTGCACTCGGGACCGGCCGCCGGTCAGTTGGTCCCGGCGGCGTCGAGCACGATCGATGCGACGACTTGGAAGTTCAGCGCGCTCTATGACCCAACCGACTGGCTGCGTTTCCGCGCCACGCATTCGCGCGACATTCGCGCGCCGAACTTCCAGGAGCTCTACTCGTTGACGGCGAGTCAGCTCGGCGCGATCAACAATCCCTGGACCGGTATCGCGCAAAACCCGATCGTGATCGGCGGCGGCAACGTCGACTTAGGAGCCGAGGAAGGCGATACGCTCACGTACGGCGTCGTGTTCTCGCCGACTTCCGACTGGGGCCAAGGATTGCAGCTCGCGATCGATTACTGGGAAGTCGAGGTGCACGGCGCCGTCGGCACGCTCGGCGCCCAGCAGATCGTCGACGACTGCTTCCGCGGCAATCAGTTGACTTGCAGCCTCATCGACGGCGCGGGCGGGCCGATCACGTTGATCAACAACGTGAACCTGAATCTCGACGTCTACGACACCAAGGGCATCGACCTCGAAGCGCTGTATCAGAAGCCGCTCGCAGGCGGCGCGTCGCTCGGCTTACGCGTGTTCGCGACCCGAACCGACGAGCTCACGACAGTGGTCGGCGGCGTCGCGACCGACTGGGCAGGCCGCACCGCCGGCACCTTCGGCGGCTTCGGGGCGCCGGACTGGAACGTCAATGCGTCCGTGTCGTACGCGAGAGACCGCTACTCGATCACGCTGCAGACGCGCTACATCTCGGACGGCGTCGTGGATCCGCGCTACCTCGAGCCCGGCGATGCCGGTTACAACGCCGCGAACGTGTTCACGATCAACGACAACGACGTCGACAGCGCGATCTACACGGCGCTCTCGGCCCGCTATGAGCTGCCGATGGGCGGCGATCGCTCGTGGGAGCTGTTCGGCGCGATCAACAATCTGTTCGACAAGGATCCGCCGCTCGTGCCGGATGCGTTCTATCCGACCAACACGACGTACTTCGATCAGATCGGCAGAACGTTCCGCGTCGGCGTGCGCGCGGACTTTTGAGCTATCACACCGCGACGATTATGACGATCTGCTCCAGACCGACGAGATCAGCGGCGTTGCGTGTATAGAGCGGCAGACCGTTGGCGGCTGCGATCGAGGCGATGAAGAGATCCGCCATACGTGTGCGGCTGGATCTGCCGGCCGCTTTCGTGGCCGCGAAGACGCGCCCGTATATGCGAGCAGCTTCCGAATCGAACGGCAGCGCATCCCACGTTGCCGACGCCCACTGCAACCGGTCTTGACGTCGCGCGCGTTCTTCCTCGTCGCTGGTCGCGTGAGGTCCCGCGGCGAGCTCGGCAAGCGTCACTGCGGCGATCGCGGATTCGTCCGGCAGGGAATCGGGGTCGATCAGGTCATGGTCGACGACGACGGAGGTGTCCAGCAACCCCCTGCTCGGTTCAGCCATTGATCGACTGATCTACGATCGTGTCCACGTCGGCCCGGAACCGATCGGCATCGACGCGCGGCGCGCGCCGTGCCGCGTCCGCGATGATCGCCCGAGGCACGAATCTACGCGGTGGAACGGGCCTGAGCTCCGCCACCGGCACGCCATTCCGCGTGATAATCATCGTCTGTCCTGCCTGGACTTCCCGAAGCACGGCGCCGGAATCGTTTCGCAGCTCCCGTTGAGTGATGACTCTGCTCATGAGCCGTAGCGTAGCATTTGTAGCGTTTAGTAGCAACGGCGCTACGCGTCCCTAAACACCTCAAGCATCGCCGCCTCGAATCCCGGCACGACGGTCGACATAAGCCGGCCCTCGAGCTCATGTCTCACCGGCTCCCCGTAGCCGCGCGGGCCGAGTGAAAATACCTCGACGGATTCGAGCTTCGGATCCACGATCCAGTACTCGCGCACACCGCTCCGCGCATAGAGCGCTTTCTTGAGCCCCAGGTCCCGCTTCGCCGTGCCTGGTGACAGAATCTCCACGATGAGATCGGGCCCACCGACGATCTCCTCCTCTGTGACGATGCCCGCCCGCTCGTTGGAGATGAAGAGAATGTCCGGCTGCACGACGCTGCGCTCCTCGCCCTTGCCGAGCACGACATCGAGCGGAGCATGGAGCACGCGACCGCAGCGTGTCGCGCGCATGTGTTGCTCGAGCAGAAACACGAGGTTGATGGAAATAGTTTGATGCGTGACGGTGGGCGATGGCGCCATGTACAAATCGCCGTCGATGAGCTCGTAACGCTGATCCGTCGACGCTGTGAGCGTTTTGTAGTCCTCGTACGTGAAGGGGATTTTTGGGTGGCTGATACCCATGGCGAAAGTCCGATGGCGAATAGTTTTGAACTTACGGCGTTCCGCCTGTGCCGTCAAACGGTCAATCCAATGAATTTGTGGCCTTTGCGGCGGACGAGCCGACATAGCTTTGCTTGAACTCGACCGCCGGCTCCACGAGCTGCACCACGTCGACGACCATACTGCCAGGGTCCATGATCATGAAATGTCTTTGACCCCATGGCTCGGTACGAACGTCGAAGATGATCTCGACGCCATCGCTCTTGAGCTTCTCGTATCCCCGATCGACGTCGTCGACCTCGAAGGAATAGACGACGCCATGACCTTCATAGCCGCGATGCAGGAACTCCGGCTGAGACGTGTGGCCGGGTTTCAACAAGCCCAATTGGATGCGCTTCTCGGACATGAGTTGAATGTACCAGAACCCGGTTGCGCTAACGCGTGGCACGCTTGCCTCGCCGCGTTCTTCCCTTGACCTTCGAAAAGAGCTCGTCTTTCACGTCCTCGGGGATGCTATCCCAGTGAACGTCCATCAAAGCACCCTGGAGCGAGTAGAGGTAGTAACACACGGGGATGATTCGGTCGGGATTGTTCCGACGGATTCGGTTGTACGCGCTCACCGGCCCGACCCGCTCCAGGTCGGCCCGAGTGTAGACGCCGATGTCGTTGAGCCGCTTCCTGATGGTCGGGCCGATGTTCTTGAGCTCGGCCAAATCGCTCGGCGCCGCTTTTCTATCCCGCATGCAATGAGTGTAACCGCTGCCTGCTGACACCGTGGTGTCAGTAGAATCAGGGCGATGAGACGAGCGGACCGGCTATTTCAGATCGTGCTGCAGCTCGGGCGCGCCAAGCGCACGAAGGCGCGCACGTTGGCGGAACGCCTGGAGGTGTCGGAGCGCACGATCTACCGTGACGTTCGCGACCTCATGGGGGCCGGCGTGCCGATCGAGGGCGAGGCGGGCAAGGGCTACCGTTTGCGTGTCGATTACCAAGTCCCGCCGATGATGTTCGACGATGACGAGCTCCAGGCGCTCGCTTTCGGCGCCGAGGTTGCGAAGACGTGGGGGGACCGCGCCTTGAGCGACGCCGCGGAGCGCGTTCTGAGTAAGGTGCATGCCGCCCTGCCGCCGCGCCTGCGACCCAAGCTCGCCTTGTCCCGAATGCACGTTCCGGATTTCCACGTACCCGACGCTGTGACGGAGCTCCTGGGCGTGGCGCGCACCGCGATCAATGAGAAACGACGGCTGGTCCTGCATTATCGGGACGCAAACGGCGGGCTGACGGAGCGCACTGTTTGGCCGTTGGGACTCGTCTACTGGGGCGGCGCATGGACCCTCGGCGCGTGGTGCGAGTTTCGCGAGGACTTCCGCACGTTTCGCGTCGATCGCATCCAGTCGGCGCGCATGCTGAGCTCACGGATTCCGGAGACGCCGGGACGCTCCCTCGAAGACTATTTCGCCGTCGTCTCGGAGCAATTTGCCGAGTGAAGCACCGCTCCGCGGAGGGATTCTTGAGAAACCACTTGAGTTCGTTCAGCGCCCTTGCTCTATCGCGCGGAACCATGACCGGTAGTCCGATAGACGAATTCGATATCGAGCTATGTTGCCGTCATTGAGTCGTGCGAGCTCGCGCGCGACCAAGTCGAGGAATCTCGGCAGGTCCCGTGGCTCGGCCAACGGCTCGGCGAGGATGCGAATCTCTTCCTCCGTTGGTCGCTTGCGTTCACGCACGATTGCGCCAATTACGTCAATCAAAGCGTTCCGGTACTTCATTCGAAAGAGATCAGGCTCCGCGACGGAATCCCGGATAACCACGTATTTCCGACAAGAGCGCTCATACGCCCACACGAATACGTCGCGGAGCAACTCTACGCGCGTCATTTCGTAGACGCCGAGCGTCCCAGCAACGTACGCGCGTTCCGGCACATCCACAAAGGACAGGGGGCAAAGATCGCCCTTGATCAGCGGAATATTTGCGGCCAATCGTGATACTCGTTTATTCACGTCCTCGAACGGCTGCAAGTACGGCAGGTGCACCATTACAAAGAACGCACCCTCAAACGGATCGCCAATAGCCGCCGACTTCGCAATGATCAGATCTAGGCATTCGTCGATGAGCTGTGGAATGGCAGGCGGCGTATAGGTGCTCCCTCCTATTTCAACGGGCCGTCGCCGCAACCGTCCCGATGCTTCGGGATCGGCCATCAGGTTCTCTGCAAGCAACGCATGCAAGTTGAGGAGCGTGTAGCGGTTGATTCCAATATCGTCGCCACCGTCTTGCACCAGGAGCTCAATGGCTGCCTTGTGATTCAAGATCATCTGGGTTTCCTTCGCGTCCTTGCCCTCGGCTTCCTGGCCGAACTCGATAAGTCGCTCGGTATCGAGCCGGCTGTACGTATTGCCTTCGAGGCGGCTCGACGCCCAGGAAAGGTCGATGAGGAATCGATTGAGAATGTCGCGCGTGAATGTGCCCGCCGCACGCTTGGCAACGATGGGCTTGCCAATCTTATGGAGGTGGACTTTGAGCTCATCGGGGATGTACGCGGTCCGAT
Source organism: Gammaproteobacteria bacterium (assembly GCA_036507635.1). Classification (GTDB taxonomy): domain Bacteria; phylum Pseudomonadota; class Gammaproteobacteria; order Steroidobacterales; family Rariloculaceae; genus DATBLZ01. The sequence goes on along the minus strand of DATCIQ010000077.1, from coordinate 6,316 downwards.
TCGGAACGTAGTCGTCGAGCAGGCGGCGTTCGTAGCCTCTTGGCGTGCGCGCAGCAGCCGGCCTCGAGACGTATTCGAGAATGTCGCGTGAGACCGCCGGCAGATCGATGGTGACGACACCATCGGGCGTCTCGAATTGTCCTACCGTTTCCGACCCCGCAACTGTTGGTGAGACAGCCTTCTGCGTCTTTGATGCACCATGAAGATATCGAGTTGCTCTTCCCTCGCCCCGGCGCCGAATGCGACCCGCCTCGAGCAAATCGGCGAGCCTGCGGCTCAGCGTGCGGCGGCTGATCGCTCCGCGAAGCTCCTCCTGGAGCTGCGCGAGCGATACACCGGCCGGGAACCGAAGAACGACATCCTCGATTCGCTTGAGCTCGCTTTGGGTGACTCGCTTGGGCATGGATTGGGCGGATATGGCGCGATACGGATTTATTTGGCTCGTAACTGTATAACTTATTGTCTATAAATCATATTTATTTGGCTCGAAAAGCGTTTATTTGGCCTGCGTCCGAGCCCGCCTGGCCCGCATGTGCGCTGGAGGCGCTCCGAAATCGTCTCTGACCGCACGTGCACGACGGGACCCACGCGAGCGATCTCGGGCGAGAGGACCTTCCCCTCATGTTTTCGGCAGATTATCGAAAGACAGCAGTAAATTATTGACCAACGATACTTTTTTGCTGTTTAATAGGCGCCGTCACCCCAAATGGAGCCATTCGATGACCGCAGAAGCAGCCGAAAAACTCAAGAAGGTCCAGAAATACAGCGCATCGCTGCGGAATCTCTTCCGGTTTCTCTTCGTCCTCGGCGCCTTGGCCTTAGTCGTCGAGACAGGCCTAGTCGTGTCGGGTGCTGAGCGCTTTGACACGAGCGTCCGCATCGGCAACACGGAATACAGCGGGGACTCCATCCCGGGCACGATCCGTGCGATTGCCTTTATCGGATTCGTGTTGGCGTCAGGAATACTCTTGAAGCTCAACCTCCATCTCGTAAAGCTTTTCGGCCTCTACGCCGACGGCAAGATCTTCAGTGCCGAAAACGTCGATCAGATCCGGCAAATCGGCATCACGATGCTGTTTTTCCCCGCCCTGTGGGTTTTGAGTTTGTTCGTACCCATGTTCGTACCAGGCGAGGGTCTGAACAAAACGATAACTACCGGTGGATGGCAGCCATTTTCGGCGCTCATCGTCGGCACCATCGTCATTGTCGTTTCCTGGATCATGGATGTCGGCCGCGAGCTTCGCGAAGAGCAAGACCTGGTCGTCTAAGTGAGGAGCAATCGAGTGCCTATCATCGTCAATCTCGATGTCGTCCTCGCCAAGCGCAAGACGCGTCTCAACACGGTTGCGGAGCAAGTCGGCATCACGGCCCAGAATCTTTCAATCCTGAAAACCGGCAAAGCGAGGGCAATCCGATTCAGCACGCTCGAGAAACTCTGCGAGATTCTGGATTGTCAACCCGGTGACCTCCTCGCCTACGTGGCCGAGGAGCAGTCGCCCGGCACGGACTCTGGAAAGCCTACGTACGAGGAAGCCACCGCGGCTGAAACATAGGTTTCTATTCATGCTGCCCCTTCCACGGCCACGCCGATCACGATGAGAACCGCGTAGTCCTGCTTGTTGCAGCCCTCGACCGGAGGCATCACGCCGCCGGGAGCCACCGGAAATGCGCTCATTTGCGCCTTGGCCGGCGAGCACGAATCGCCACTCGTCGCCGGCGTGTAGCGCGCGGAGCGGCAGCGCAAGTGGGTCACATCGTAGATCGTCGCGCCGTCGTCGAGCTCCCAACGCTGAGTACCGTCGTTTGCCATGGGATGAACGGTCAGCGCGGTCGTCACGTCGCGGTCACCGGTCACCAAGTATTTGCCGGGAGGGAGCGGGAACTCCGGCTGCTCCATGATCAAGCCGTGTTCCTCGAGCCACCAATCCGCGCCGTCGAATCTCCACCCTGCCGGGGCGACGCCGCTTGCGGACTTCAATCGCTCATAGCGGTCCAGCCTCACTCCGCGCGGACCAGGATCTAGACGCCACAGACCCCACGATTGCGCATTGCTTCCGGAGGTGGCATCTCGATCCCCGAGCGCCGCAATGAACTGCGTCGAAATGCGCCTGAATCTCGTCTCAGTTTCGCCTGCGGCGCGGGCCGACTGCGCCAGCGCGGCCGGGGATAGCGCCGACGCCGTCGCGGCCGCGACCGTACCGGCTACGAGAAACGAGCGGCGACTCAAGCCACCGCTGCCTGAACCGCGTCCCGTCGGCTGGCCGCACGCGTCGAATCCGTGCTTTCGGTGCATCGTATGCCCTCCTCTGTTTTTAGGACCGCGCTAACCTTTCGCCGATCATACAGCGTCTACGCGGGCTCGGGCGCGATCATGAGGCTGGGCGACGCGAAGGCGCGGGCTAGCGGCCGAGGCGGAACATGACGCCGACTTCCGGAGCGAAGTCCGGCGCCTTCTCGGTGAGACCGAAACCGGCGTTGAATTTCAGGAACGCCCGGCGGCCGAAAAACCATTGTCCCTCGCCGATGACGGCGATTTCATCGTCTTCGCCCTCGAGCGCCGCGACGAAGCTCCATTCGGACGAGATCTTCTTGAGATACTCCACGGCATATTCACCCAACTCGAATTTGCTCTCTTCGCCGTCATAGACGAGGGAGACACGGCCTAAGATCGTGCCCCACGGACGGCCCTTGATCCAACCGACGCCCGCGCCGATTTCCCAGTCTTGCGCGCCGATCAAAAGATCGTCCCTTTGGAACGGGTAGGCGATTTCGAGGTAGCTGAAAAGCTCCGGACGGTCGTCCGTCTCTTCCCGCCAACGATAGCGAAGGTTGGTTTCGATCTCGCCGAGGCCCGACTCCTCGAGCCGCTGCCACTGCGTCGAGGGGTCGTCCCGCGCTTTCTCGAAGGTCGCGTCGGCGTGCAATGCGCCTTCGATTTCCAATGCCAATCGGTCCGTGAAGCCATAGGCGACGAACAGCACGAGCTCGTTCTCCTTGGATTCGCCCAAGAATTCGCCGGCTCCAGGAAACCCGAGCTCGAACGGCTCGTATTCATCGGCTGTGTTTTTTTCGTACTCGTAGAACGGGTAGACCAAGAGCTCGGCGCGCCGGATGTACGTGCCGAAAAGCGAAGTCGGCAACCCATCGCCGCGGTCCCGTAGATAGGCCGGTGTCTCTGCCGGTTGCGCGAACGCGCACGTCGCGAAAACGCTCCCGAGGAGGGGCAACGTCAATGCCCTGATCCTTCCATGCCGATCGCTGGCCCGCATTGCAGAGAAGACGCTCGCCGCGACGGAATCCTTCGCGGCCCGGCCGGATTGTCACCAAGGTTTTGCAAGAGAGCACAAGTACATTTCTGATTGTAAAGCATATGCAATTCGGGTAATTTTAGCGGCAAAGAAAATGACGGTTTTTCGGAGTATCGCATCTCAGAGGCAACGTCATGGAAAACCTAGGCACGATCGTGCTTGCTGTCGGCGCTTTGGGCACCGCGTCATTCGGAATCGTCGAAGCATTGAAATGGACGTTTATCGGTCTTTTTGGCTACGGCCAAATAGGCACGATCTTGGGTGTGCCCGTTTTCGCCGCACTGCGCGTTGCTTACGGTCCCCAGGCCGAAGCGCTGCTCAAAGCCCAATACCGCGCCGGCCGCATGAGCGGAGAGCTGCCGACGACGATTCGACAAGGTGTTCGCGTCGGTTTGACACCGAGCACGGCAGGCGACCTTGCCAAGAGTCTAGGGGTCGTCGACGAGGCCGCACTGCGCGAGGTCGCGACGCTCGTGCAGAATGGAACGGAGCTCAACGACAGCCAGCGAGGCGTGCTCGGTCGCTTCGAGCTGGCACTCGACGCAAGAATCGATGCTGCCTTAGCACTTGCCGATAGCCGCTACACAGGCTACATCCGCCTCGTAGCGTCATTCGTTGCCATTGCAATCGCCTTGGCGGTCGGTGCACTACAGGGTGCATCGATGTTGACCGCGTTCATCGTCGGCTTGGCGGCAGTGCCTGTGGCGCCGGTCGCCAAGGATTTGGCTAACGCGTTGCAATCCGCCGCTACGGCGCTGAAACGCACAGGCAAATGAAGTACGTCCTCTCCTTCAGGGAGCGGCCAAAGGGAGGAGCGGTCGTTCCCGGCCATCTCGAAACGGATCCGTCTCTCGGTACGCCCGAGCAGCTCGCCGTGGAGCCCGATCTGACGATCCTGGTCCACGGGTATAACGTCGACTATGCCGCCGGCCGAGGTTCCCTGCTGCGTCTCGCGGATGCGGTGGCGCCGTCCTGCGACGGCGGCATCGTCGCGGTCCTTTGGCCGGGCGACCACTGGACAGGCGCATTGAGCTATTCGTTCGAAGGTCGCGATGCCGACGATTCCGCGAGGGCGCTCGCACGATTCATCGGCGACACCGTGCCGGTCGGCATGCCGATCTCATTTGTGGCGCATAGTCTCGGCAATCGTCTGGCACTCGCAGCAGCTCTGTTACTCACCGCGCGAGGTTACGAGATCCGGCAGCTGTGTCTACTGGCGGCGGCCGTCGACGCGTACAGCTTGGCGTCCCCCGACGACTATTTCGGGGCTGTCAGTGCCGCTAAGCGAGCAGCGGTCCTGTGGTCGAAAAAGGACAAGGTGCTCAAGTTTGCGTATCCGGCCGGAGATCTGTTTCAAGCCTTCGTGTTCAGCTCTGATTCGAGAGGATTCGCTCTCGGATACCGAGGTCCCAGACCGCATCGTAAGTCGAGCTCGCCGGTACCGCCGAACGTAATCGCTACGCGCATTCCCAACGATCGCAAGGCGGATCATGGCGACTATTTGCCGAGCGCACCGCCTACCAAGGAGCAGGAGTCCACGATCGTTTTTGTCAATGCCGTGCTAAAGGACCAGCCGGCACCGGTTTACCCGTAAATGAATGTAGGACGGCCCGAACGCCCGAGGTGAGCGGAGAGACCATGAGAAATCTCGTCGTATGTTGCGACGGAACTTGGAATACCGCCGAGCAGAGGCACGACGGCGTACCAGTTCCGACGAATGTCATTCGGCTGCACAACGCGCTCGCTGACAGCACGAACGGCGTGGACCAGCTCAAGTACTACCATCCCGGCGTCGGCACGGAAGCCCGTTGGTGGGACCGAGTCATGGGCGGCGCGACGGGCGCCGGCCTCGACGCCAACATAATGAGCGCCTACCACTGGCTATGCCGTAACTATCGCTCCAAAGACAACATCTATCTATTCGGTTTCAGCAGAGGCGCTTACACCGTTCGGAGCCTAGCCGGCCTGGTGAGCTTTAGCGGGCTGCTCGACCTCGAGAACGTGGCACCAGAGGAAGCTTGGAAACGAGTGAATGACGTCTTCCAGAAGGGCTATCGCGATCGGCGCGAGACAAGGAAGGATTGGAAGAAGCGCAAGTGGAAGTTTCATTCGCTCGACGGCACCGAGGACCTGCCTATTCACATGGTCGGCGTCTGGGACACGGTGGGCGCCCTCGGTATTCCGAATGATCTCGCCTTGCTCAATTTGCTGGACGCAAGCGACGAGCACATGTTCCACGATACACGCCTCGGCTCCGCAATCAAACATGCACGACACGCAGTGGCACTCGATGAGATTCGCGCGAGCTTTCAACCCACTCTGTGGGCCAACGAGCATAACGGAGACTTGAAGCAGGTCTGGTTTCCGGGCGTGCATTGCGACATCGGCGGCGGATACCGTGAAACGGGTCTTTCCGACGGCGCATTGAAGTGGATGATGGACGAGGCAGCCGCCGTGGGCTTGGGCTTCAAGGAAGACATGGTGTCGCAGATTCGCCCGGACGCCCGCGGCGTGTTGCACGAATCGTATACGGATGTTTTCAAGTTGCTGCCCAATCAGCCGCGGAGCGCACCACGTCTCGATTTCAAAGCTAACGCCGCACCAGCTGACTTGCATGCTTCGGTGATCGAGAGACGTAAGAGCCCCCCGATCAGCCACGCGCCCTACCGCGCCACCGTTCCGTTATTGAAGGCCGGCGAATCGCATGGAGTCACTGTATATGCGATGCGTCCTTGGAACGAAACGGGTCTCTACTTGGAGCAGGGGGTGACGTATCGTTTCGAAGCGGAAGGAGAATGGCTCGACGGCGAGATTGCGTGCAGTCCGGAAGGGACCAACGACGGCGACTTTCAGCCGGCCGAGGTTGCTCACGTAATCGGGTCCGCGCTCGGCGAGCTCGAGACCCTGTTCAAGAAGGCGACGGGCAACCGCGAAGCGAACTTCCGATTTACTAAGCGCCATGACCGACTGGAAGGCGAACGCGTACCGTGGTTCTGCCTCGTCGGTGC
>DATCIQ010000076.1:0-6266 GCA_036507635.1 Gammaproteobacteria bacterium | reverse complement strand
TTTGCTCGCGATTCTTGATTCCGGGAAGATCGCGAGCGAAGCTCGCTCCTACAGGACGCCGTCAAACGGTCGCGATGAGCTCGCGCATCCGCTGACGCGCCCCTTCGTCGGGCACGGGCCCGAGAGCGGTCGCCGCATTCTCCGCCATGTGTTCCGGATTGCTCGTTTCCGTGAGCACGCAGGTGACAGCAGGATTCGCGAGAATGTACTTGAGCGAGAACTGCGCCCAGGTCGTGCAATCGAACTCTGCCGTCCACGGGGGCAGCGGAGTGCCTTCGAGACGCCTGAAGTAGGCGCCGTTCATGAACGGCCGGTTGATGAGCACGGCGAGCCCGCGGTCCGCCGCCATCGGCAACAAGCGATCTTCCGACTCCCGTTCCGTGATCGAATAATTGATCTGCACGAAATCCGGATGCTCGCGCTCCAGGAACGATTCGAGCTCACCATACAGCGATGCCTCGGCGACCGTGACGCCGATGTATCGCGCTGCGCCGGATTCCTTCCATGCGCGCAGGTTCGGCCAGTGCACGTCGACGTCGGTCAGACTGAAGACTTGGACGAGATCGATGACGTCGCGGCCATAGAGGCGCCGCGTTCGCTCGAACTGGGCGATGCCGGCCTCTTCCCCGACCTGGTCGATTTTGCTCGTCACGAATAAGCGGTCGCGGAGCTCGGGCTCGTTGATGACGCGGCCGAATCCCGCATCGTTGTCCTCGTCGCGCGGCCATGTGTCGACGACCTTGCCGCCATGGGCGACGAGCGTGCGTAGAACCTGCCGCAGCGGCTCCTCGCCCGCGGTCGCAATCTCCTGCACGACCTTGCTCGAGCCCAAGCCGATGATCGGCAGGTTCTCACCGGTGGCGGGAATCGGACGCACCGGCATCGCCGTTTGAGCGACTACCGCAGGGGCAAGACCCGCGGCCGGCAGAACCGACATCAAGGCCAGAAAATCGCGCCGCGTCGTGTTCTCCGTCATGTGAGGGCTCCGCATCGGTCGATGTCGCGGGGTCAAAGCTTAACACCGTGGCCGCGGCCGCTGGCAGGCTTGACAGTCTATACTGTGTGGTATACAGTGTGTGCCGCACAGGATAGGAACGAACCGACTCGATGCCTTCCGACCTTATCGAAAAACTGCGCTTGGAGCTTCGCCGCGGCTCGCTGATTCTGGCCGTCCTCGCTGAGCTCGATGTCGAGCACTACGGCTACACGCTCCGGAAATCCTTGGCCGAGCTCGGCCTCGAGATCGACGAGGGCACACTCTATCCGCTGCTTCGCCGCCTCGAGTCGCAGGGCTTGCTGACGAGTGAGTGGCGCGAGGAAGACAAGCGGCAGAAGCGCTTCTACCGGCTCTCACCCGAGGGCGGAAAAGTTCTCGAGCAGTTGTTGCATGAGTGGCGGACGTTGAACGCCGCGCTCGACAAGATCGTATAGGAGGATTGCGATGGCCGGTCTCATCGATCAGTACTTGTTGCAGCTCAAGACTTACTTGCCCGCCAAGCAGCGAGAGGACATCGCCGCAGAGCTCGGCGACAGTATCTTGTCGTCGGTCGGCGAGCGCGAGCGCGAGCTCGGCAGAAAGCTCGTCGACGACGAGCTCGTCGCGCTTCTCAAAGGATTCGGTCATCCGTTGCACGTCGCGGGGCGCTACCTGCCGAAGCAATACCTCATCGGACCGGGCGTCTTTCCGCTTTATTGGTACGCCCTGCAGGCCGTCGTGATCGTTGCCGCCGTCATCGCGGCAATCTTGGGTGCTATAGCGCTCCTCACGGATCCGCGGCCCATGCAGTCGTTCGCGGGGCTCTTGTGGGACGCATGGTGGGTCGCCTTGAACGCCGCGGCCGTCGTCACGTTGGTCTTCGCCGTCATCGACTACCAGGGCATTCGTCTGCGTCTGTTCGAGGATTACGATCCACGCAAGCACGAGGGCGGTATCTTGAGCTTGCGCGCGGCGCCGTTGTCGCCGATTCCGCGCAGCGACACCATCTTCGAGATCGCTACAGTCGCGATCCTGTTCGCTTGGTGGGTCGGGTGGATCGATTTCGTCAACATGACCGGTGTAGGTGTCGCCGTCCAATTCACGGAGGCGATCGAGCCCTTCTACTGGCCCGTGCTCGTGCTTTGCGTGGCCGACGCTGCAAGGCTCGGCGTCGATCTCGTATACGCATATAGAACGCTGCCGCGCACGATCTTGCGGCTCATCTTCAGCATCGCATGGCTTGTTCTCATCGTGCTGCTTTTTCGCACCGACGGATTGATCGAAGCCGTGCCGGGGAGTTTCCCCGATCCGTCGCGCTTCGATGCCGTCACCATGATGGAGCGCGTTTTCCGCGTCACGCTGTTCGTGCTCGGCGCGGTCACGGCCGCTACGATCGGCGCCGACTTGGTGCGCATCGTGCGACGCTAGCGCTGAAAAGAAGAGGGCTGCGTGCGCGGCCCTCCGTGAGACGGGGTCTCGTGCCCCTCAGGAGGCGTCCCTGGTTCCGTAAAGCGGGTGAAAACTCTGCGGACGCACTGAAACCCCAAGATTCTCACTAGACATGGGATCACCTCCTTTGGATTGTAAGACCAACCCTAAGGGTCGCCGATTCTTTCCCAAAAGCCAAGGGCCTAAAAGCCAATGGCCCAAGAGACAACGGAATTAGTGCACGGTCGGCGAGCACGGTACGCGGACGAGGAGGTCCTTGAGCTCGGGTACTGCGTCTTCGCTGTGCAGCCACTCTGCGACTTGGGGTTTCCACGACCCCAGATTCAACGCGATGAGCCGCAAGTACGCCTTCACGGCTGCTTCGTTCAGTTCTGTTTCCATGCTTGTCTCCTTCGTGCGGATATGGGGTCACGCGCGGTCGGATCAAGCTGCGCTGCGGCACCGCTCGGGTTGCGCCGCGCGGGGATTTGGTCGAGACTTTTGCATTCCCCTCAATCTCTCTCGAGGAGTCCGCATGTTCGAGCTCGACGTCAACGGCAAGGTCTACGAGGTCGGCGACGACGTCGATCCCGCGACGCCGCTCCTGTGGGTGCTCCGCGATACGCTCGGTCTCGTCGGCACGAAGTACGGCTGCGGCGTCGGGCAATGCAGCGCCTGCATGGTGCATTTGAACGGTTCCCCGATCCAGTCGTGCCAGATTCCTGCGCAGAGCGCCACCGGGAAGCGAGTCACGACGATCGAAGGGCTCGCCGGCGAGGGCGGGCAACTGACTGCCGTTCAGGAGGCATGGATCGAGGAAGACGTGCCGCAATGCGGCTACTGCCAAGCCGGCCAAATCATGAACGCGACCGCACTGCTTGCACGCAATCCGAGCCCCACGGATGCCGACATCGATACGGCGATGGCAGCGAATATTTGCCGTTGCGGCACCTACAACCGCATTCGCAACGCCATCCACAATGCGGCCGCGCGCATCGCGAATCCGGGCACACCGCGAAAGGGGGCCGCGTCATGAGCTTCACCGAACCGAAATCGACCGCCGACGTGTATTTGCCCGAGTACCTCCAAAAGCTCGCCGCGGACGCTGCCACGTCGCCGGCGTTGAGCCGGCGCAGCTTCATCAAGATCACGGGACTCGCGGGCGGCGGGCTCGTGATCGGCTTCTCGCTCGGCACTGCGGGCACCAAGGCATGGGCGCAAAGCGGCACCGAAGTGTTCGTCGCCAATGCCTACGTTCAGGTCCGTCCCGACGGCACGGTCGTCTTGTTCGCGAAGAATCCCGAAGTCGGGCAGGGCGTCAAGACGTCGTTGCCGATGATCCTCGCCGAGGAAATGGACGCCGATTGGGCTTCCGTGCGCGTCGAGCAGTCGGAGATCGATGCCGACCGTTACGGGCCGCAGTTTGCGGGCGGCTCGACCTCGATTCCGATGAACTGGACGACGTTGCGGCGCGCCGGCGCGGCGGCGCGGGCGATGCTCGTTGCGGCGGCGGCGGAGCGACTCGGCGTGCCTCCCTCGGAGCTTTTGACGGACGCCGGGTTCGTGATTCACCAGGCGTCGAACCGGCGCATCGGTTACGGGGACCTCGCCGCAGGCGCGGCAGAGATGCCGGTGCCGGACACGGAGTCGTTGATTCTCAAAAAGCGCGAGGATTTCAAGCTGCTCGGCCGGCGCATCACGGGCGTCGACAACGTCAAGATCGTCACAGGGCAGCCGCTATTCGGCATCGATCAGACACTGCCCGGCATGCTGTACGCGTCGTATACGAAAGCCCCGGCCATCGGCGCTTCCGTCGCAGCCGCGAATCTCGAGCACATTAAGTCGTTGCCGGGCGTGCGAGATGCCTTCGTCATCGAAGCGAAGGGCGACGCGATCGAGTTCAATCCCGCGGCTCCGGCGCTCTTGTGCGGCGTCGCGATCGTCGCGAATTCGACGTGGGCGGCGTTCAAGGCGAAGCGCGAGCTGCAAGTGACGTGGGACGAGGCGCAAGCGTCACGCGACAGCTGGTCGGCAGCCGTCGCCGATGCGCGCCGCTTGGCGACCCAAGACGGCGCGACGACACTCGCCGACAAGGGCGACGTCGCCGCAGCCTTCGCCGCGGCGAGCGCGACCGTGGCAGGCGTTTATACGTACCCCTACATCTCCCATGCCGATCTCGAGCCGCAGAACTGCACGGCATGGTTCAAGGGCGATTCCATCGAGATTTGGGCGCCGACACAGACGCCGCAAGCCGCCGTCGATGCGGTAGCGGCATTGCTCGATCTGCCCAAGGAGCGCGTGACTTTGCGCCAGCTGCGCGGCGGCGGCGGCTTCGGCCGGCGGCTCGCGAACGACAGCGTCTGCGAGGTCGCCGCGATCTCGCGGCGCTTAGGCGCGCCCGTCAAGGTCCAGTGGATGCGCGAAGACGATATGGCCTTCGACTACTACCGTCCCGGCGGCTTCCACTCGTTCAAGGCGGCGATCAGCGCCGGCAAGCTCACCGCGTGGCAGGACCATTTCATCACTTTCACGCGCAACGGCGCCGCGCCCGTGAGCGCCGCGAACCTGTCGCCGCAGGAGTTTCCGGCCAACGTGCTCGGCAACGCACGCTTGACGCAAAGCATGCTCGGCTCGAAGGTTCCGACCGGGCCGTGGCGCGCCCCGGGCTCGAACGCCATCGCGTTTGCCGTGCAGTCCTTTCTGCACGAGTGCGCCGTGGCCGCGAACCGCGACCATGTCGAATTCTTGCTCGAGATCATGGACGAGCCGCGCTGGCTCGAGCCCGGCAATCCGCGCGTCATGAACACCGAGCGTGCCGCGGGCGTCATCAAGCTCGCCGCGGAGAAAGCGGGCTGGGGACGACCTCTGCCGCGCGGCCGCGGCTTGGGGCTCGCGTTCCACTTCAGCCATGCAGGGCACTTCGCGGAGGTTGCCGAGGTCAGCGTCGACGAGAACCGCAAGCTCACGATCCACCAAGTGACCGTCGCAGCCGACATCGGTCCGATTGTCAACTTGAGTGGTGCGGAGAATCAATGCCAAGGCTCAGTCATCGACGGGATCAGCACGATGATGGGTCTCGAGATCACATTCGAGAATGGCCGCGTCGAGCAGCGCAACTTCGACCGTTACCCGATCTTACGGATCTCCCAGGCACCGCGCGTGGACGTGCACTTCGTTCAATCAGACTACGACCCGACGGGATGTGGCGAGCCCGCGTTTCCGCCGGCTGCGCCTGCCGTCTGCAACGCGATCTATGCGGCGACCGGCCGACGCGTGCGCACGCTGCCGCTCACGCGGGAAGGCTTCAGCATCTGATTGGAGGTAGGAGCGGCGTCTCTTTGTGGGGCGTCTCTTGTGGGAGCGGCGTCCCGCCGCGATTCCCTAATCGCGGCCGGAGGCCGCTCCTACAGGCTTGATGATCAACAGATCGCAGGGTAGGTGATCGAGCACACGCTCCGCAGTACTGCCGAGCAGCAGACGCTTCAGCGCGCTTCTCGATATCGCCCCCATGATCACGAGATCCGCGTGCAATTTCTCGATGAGGGCCACCAACACATCGCGCGTGTCGCCCTCGCCGAGGTGAACGTTGGCCTCCGGTATCGCGTAGCTCGCGAGCAGATCGTCCAACGCTCGTTGATGCCTGCGCTTGAGCCCGAGCATCACTTCGTGAATGGGCTCGGCGATCGGAAACGCCATCGCATCGGCGGATACCGCATATGCCGGCGCCGGATCGAAGGCATGCACGATATGCATCTCGGCTTGGGCCGTCGTGCTGAGCTGCTGCGCGGCCGCGATGATCTTATGGTCGAGCTCGGCGGGCTTGTCGCGCTCATGAGAGGGGTCGACGGCCGCGATAATGGTC
>DATCIQ010000075.1:0-5039 GCA_036507635.1 Gammaproteobacteria bacterium | reverse complement strand
GCTCCACGCTGCTGACGACGCTGGTTTCGGATAATCCCGTGTACGTCTACTTCGACGTCGATGAGCACACTTATCTCGAGCACGTGCGGCACACGGGCGACGCAGACGCTGCGGCCTACGTGGGGCTCATCAACGAGACAGGCTACCCGCATGCCGCGCAACTCGACTTCGTCGACAATCAGATCGATCCGAATCATGGCACGATCCGCGCGCGCGCCGTGCTCGATAACCCGGACGGCCGCTTCACGCCGGGGCTCTTTGCACGCCTGAAGCTCGTAAGCCCGAAGCGCTATCGCGCGGCGCTCGTCGACGATCGTGCGATCGGCAGCGATTTGGACCGCAAGTTCGTGTTCGTCATCGATGAGCAGAATACCGTGCAGTACCGCGCGGTCGAGATCGGCCGTGTCGTCGATGGCCTACGCATCGTCACGAGCGGGTTGAGCTCGGGCGACGTCGTCATCGTCAACGGCCTGCAGCGCGTTCGTCCCGGCGTGACCGTGGAGGCAACCAAGGTGGCGATGGATCGAAACGCGCCGTCACTCGCTAACGTGCGTTGAGGAAGCCGTCATGAATTTCTCGCAATTTTTCGTAAAGCGGCCGATTTTCGCCGGCGTCCTGTCGGCGATTGTTTTCATCGCCGGTGCGCTGTCGCTTCGGTTGTTACCGATCAGCGAGTATCCGGAGGTCGTGCCGCCAACGGTCGTCGTGCGCGCGAGCTATCCGGGCGCGAATCCGCAGGTGATCGCCGAGACGGTCGCCGCGCCGCTCGAGCAGGCGATCAATGGCGTCGAAGACATGCTATATACGTCGTCGACGTCGACCGCCGACGGCCTGATGACGCTCACGGTGACGTTCGCGCTCGGCACCGATCTCGATAAGTCGCAGGTGCTCGTGCAGAACCGCGTCGCGCAGACGTTGCCGAAGCTGCCCGAGGTCACCCAGCGGTTCGGCGTCGTGACCGAGAAAGCGACGCCCGACCTCACGATGGTCGTGCATATCGTCTCGCCCGAACACCGCTACGACATGCTGTATCTCGCGAATTACGCGAACTTGCGTATCCGCGACGAGCTCGCGCGAATCGAAGGTGTCGGCGAAGCGCGGGTTTTCGGCGCGGGCGATTACGCCATGCGCATCTGGCTCGATCCCGAGAAAGTTGCGGCGCTCAATCTCACCGCGACCGACGTCGTGCGCTCGATCCGCGAGCAGAACGTCCAAGTCGCCGCCGGTCAGCTCGGCGCGCCGCCGGCGCCGAACGCGGCCGAATTTCAGCTTTTGATCGACACGCAAGGCCGCCTCGTCACCGAGGAAGAGTTCGAAAACATCATCGTCAAGACCGGCGAGCGCGGGCAAATTACGCGTCTCCGCGACGTCGCGCGCGTCGAGCTCGGTGCGAGCACTTACGCGTTGCGATCTTTGCTCGACAAGGAGCCCGCAGCCGCAATCCCGATTTATCAACGGCCGGGGAGCAACGCCATCCAGATTTCCGACACCGTGCGGGTCAAGATGGCCGAGCTCGCGAAGGACTTCCCCGAGGGCGTCGACTACGAAATCGTCTACGACCCGACGATGTTCGTCCGCCAGTCGATCGAGGCCGTCGTCGAGACGCTGTTCGAAGCCTTGCTGCTCGTGGTGCTGGTCGTCGTGCTGTTTTTGCAGACGTGGCGTGCATCGATCATTCCGCTCGCGGCTGTGCCGGTGTCGCTGGTCGGGACGCTCGCGGTCATGCACCTATTCGGTTTCTCGTTGAATGCGTTGTCGCTGTTCGGTCTCGTGCTCGCGATCGGCATCGTCGTCGACGATGCGATCGTCGTCGTCGAAAACGTCGAGCGCAACATCGCGCGCGGTCTGACGCCGGTCGCGGCCGCTCAAGCTGCGATGCGCGAGGTCACGAGCCCGATCGTCGCGACCGCGCTCGTGCTGATCGCGGTGTTCGTGCCGACCGCATTCATCAGCGGCTTGAGCGGCCAGTTCTACAGCCAATTCGCACTCACGATCGCGATCAGCACGGCGATCTCGGCATTCAATTCCTTGACGCTTTCGCCGGCGCTGTCCGCAGTGTTGCTGAAGCCGCACGGCGTGCCGCCCGATCGGTTGCAGCGCGGCATCGATTTCGCCTTTGGTTGGCTCTTGAGGCCGTTCAATCGCCTGTTCGAGTGGTCGTCGCAGCGCTATGTCGGGCTCACGGGCCGGGTGCTGCGCCGCTCTGCGAGCGCGGTCGCCGTTTACGCGGGCCTGATCGGGCTCACATGGCTCGGATTCGCGGGCGTGCCTAAGGGGTTCATCCCACAGCAGGATAAGCAGTACTTGATCGCATACGCGCAGCTGCCGGAAGCGGCGACCCTCGACCGCACGGAGGAAGTCATCCGGCGCATGGACGAAATCCTGCTCGCGGAGCACGGAGTCGAGCACGCCGTCTCGTTTCCCGGTTTCTCGATCAACGGTCTCGTCAACAGCCCGAGCTCTGGGATAGCGTTCGCGGGCCTCTCGGACTTCTCGAAGGACGGCGAAGAAGTCGTCACGTCCG
Source organism: Gammaproteobacteria bacterium (assembly GCA_036507635.1). GTDB lineage: Bacteria > Pseudomonadota > Gammaproteobacteria > Steroidobacterales > Rariloculaceae > DATBLZ01. The sequence continues at coordinate 2,515 of DATCIQ010000075.1, read as the reverse complement.
GGCGCTCCGCGTGGGACATCGCAGCGGCGCTGAATCAGAAGCTCGGTGCGATCCAGGACGCCTACATCGCCGTGTTCCCGCCGCCGGCGGTGCAGGGGCTCGGCACGATCGGCGGCTTCAAGCTGCAGATCGAGGACCGCAACGGCTTGGGCTTCGAGACGCTCTATCAAGAGACGCAAAAGATCGTCGAGATCGCGAGGGCTACGCCCGGTCTCGCCGGGGTCTTCTCGGGCTTTCAGATCAATGCGCCGCAAGTGCGCGCGAACGTCGACCGCGACAAGGCCAAGGCGCAAGGCGTTGCGCTCAACGATCTTTTCGAGACGATGCAGGTCTACTTAGGCTCGCTGTACGTGAACGACTTCAATCGCTTCGGCCGCACCTATCAAGTCAATGCGCAAGCCGACATGCGTTTCCGGCTGGAGCCCGACGACATTCTGCGCCTCAAGGTCCGTAACGCCGCCGGAGAAATGATACCGCTCGGCTCGTTCGTGACGCTGGAGCAGAGCGCGGGCCCGAGTCTCGTGATGCGCTACAACGGCTATCCGACGGCCGAGATCACCGGCGCGCCGGCGCCCGGCTACTCGTCGGGCCAGGCGCAAGCGCTGATCGAAGAGATCGCCGACCGCGAGCTGCCGAACGGCTTGAGCTACGAGTGGACCGAGCTCGCTTACCAACAGCAGATCGCGGGCAACACCGGGATCTGGGTGTTTCCGCTCTGCGTGCTGCTCGCGTTCCTCGTGCTCGCGGCGCAGTACGAGAGCTGGACGTTGCCGCTCGTCGTGATCTTGATCGTGCCGATGACGTTGCTGTCCGCGATCGCGGGCGTGTGGCTCTCCGGCGGCGACAACAACATCTTCACGCAGATCGGCTTGATCGTGCTCGTCGGGCTCGCGTGCAAGAACGCGATCCTGATCGTCGAGTTTGCGCGCACGCGCGAAGAGGAAGGCGCAAGCACGTGGGATGCAGTCATCGAAGCTTGCAAGCTCCGCTTGAGGCCTATCTTGATGACGTCGATCGCGTTCATCGCGGGCGTCGTGCCGCTCGTGCTCTCGACGGGCGCGGGCTCGGAGATGCGGAACGCAATGGGGATAGCGGTGTTCGCGGGCATGATCGGCGTGACCGTGTTCGGTCTGTTGCTGACGCCGGTGTTCTATTGGGTCGTGCGGCGTGCGGCGGCCACGGCGCGCGCTGCCCTCGGCCGGCGCGTAACGGTGGCGGCGGCGGCGCTCCTTTCGGCGTGCGCGGTGGGGCCGGATTATCGTCCACCCGAGACGCCGCCCGCGGAGTTCGTGCGCGCCGGCGCCGCCGAGCTTGCAGCAGAGCCATTCGAGGCGGCGTGGTGGGAGCAATTTCGCGACCCCGTGCTCAGCGATCTCGTCGCGCGCGCACTTTCCGCCGATCTCGATTTGCGCGTCGCCGCCGCGCGCGTGACCGAGGCTCGAGCACTGCTCGGTGGAGCAGAGCGCGAGCGCTGGCCGCTCGCCGCCGCCGAAGTCGTCCGCGACGAGCGCAAAGCTCAGCAGCCCGGCTTCACGGACCAACGCATCGACGCGGAGAGCTATCAGGCCGGCATCACTACGCTGTGGGAGCTCGATTTGTTCGGCCGCGTGCGCCGCGGTGTCGAAGCGGCCGCAGCCGAGGCCGATGCAGCCGAGGCGGATCTACACGACGCGCAAGTGCTCGTGGCCGCCGAAGTCGCGAGCACGTATCTTGAGCTTCGCGGCGCGCAAAAAAGACTCGATGTGGCGCGCGCCAATCTCGGCTCCCAGCGCGAGACGCTCGAGCTGACGCGCGTGCGGCTCGATCTCGGGCGCGGCAGCGAGCTCGACGTCGCGAGCGCGGCCGCCCGATTCGCCGCCATCGAGGCGAGCATCCCGCCGTTGGTCGCACTCGAAGCCATCACCGCACACCGGCTCGCCGTGTTGATCGGCGAGCGTCCCGGCGCGCTCGAGGCAGAGCTCGTGAGGCGCGAGCTGCCCTCCCAATTGACGACGATAGCGGTGGGCTCGCCCGAAGCGCTGCTCAAGCGAAGGCCCGACATCCGTGCGGCCGAGCGCGAGCTTGCGGCAGCGACCGCGCGCATCGGCGTCGCGAAGGCGGATCTCTTCCCGCAGCTCACGGCCGGCGGGTTCATCGGTTTCATCGCCGGCGACGCCGACGAGCTTGGCGAATCGACGAGCCGGGCTTGGAGCATCACGCCGGTGCTCTCGTGGGCGGGGCTCGATGGCGGGCGCGCACGGCTCGCTGCGGCCGAGGCGCGCGTCGACGGAGCGCTTGCGGTCTACGAACGCACCGTGCTGCTCGCGCTCGAGGAGACCGAGAACGCGTTCGTAACCTACGGCCAAAATCGGCGCCGCCTCGTCGCGGTCGTCGAGCAAGCGACGGCCTCGCAACGGGCCGCCGAGCTCGCCCGCGTTCAGTACCGCGAGGGTGCTCTCGACTTTCTGCGGTTGCTCGATGCCGAGCGCACCGTGCTCGAGGCCGAAGACGCCGTGGCCGTGGCCGAAACCGATCT
>DATCIQ010000074.1:0-4323 GCA_036507635.1 Gammaproteobacteria bacterium | reverse complement strand
CAGCGACGACGCGGGCAACGTCGTCGAGTGGACCGTCGAGTTCTCGGGCAGGCTCAATCTCACGGTCGGCGGCTGGACCGACGACACGATTTCCCCGGGTGAACGAGTCACCGTGAGCGGCAACCCGACACATACGGGTTCTCCACGCATGTTCTTTCGCCGGCTCGTGCGTGCAGACGGCACGGAGCTTCGCCCACCCAGTGCGGCGCGCCAGGGCGCTATCGAGGAAGAGCGCCGCCAGCGCGCACGCGCGCGCGCAGAGCAGAGTGCGCCTGAATTGGACTGAGCGCGCGCCGTCAAGGCGCCGCGGCAAGCTCCGCGCGGATCTCGCGCAGCTTCGTCTTCACGATGGCTGCGTGCTCGGGGCCCATGCGCAGCAGAATCTTCTGCCCGGAAGAGAGGCGCTCGAGCGCGGGGTCCTTGAACTGATAGAGCACATTGGGCTGCACGAGCGCGATCGGTCCTTGGACTTCGGGTGTTGCGAGCAGGTGATCGATGACTTCGACGACGCGCGTCGCGAAAACCGTCTCGGGATTGCCGAGATCCACATAGGCTTCCTGCATGAGCGGATAGTAACGGCGATAGAGTGCGACGATCGTGCGCGCCTCGGTACGCGCGAGCAGCGTCGTGAACGGCGTGTACCGTGCATAGTTCTCTTCGCTCAAGTAATACGCGTCCTCGGACCCGCCGGCGACGAACACACCAGGCGTCGCCTGAAGCGGGCGCCGGTCGAGCGCGAGATTGGTGCGCGGCAAGTTGTCGACGGTCACGACGAGATTGCGGATGACGTTCTCGGGGCGCGAATACTGCTCGAGAACTTGGGGCCCGAACGACTCCGTGAGCGTGCTCGCAACTTCCGCGTCGCTTTCGTCGAGGGCCGGTAACGGCACCGCGGGCTCGGCGGCGGGGGCAGGAATCTCGGGCGGCGCCTCGGCGACGGGCTCGGGCTCGACGGTCGCGGGCGGCCCTTCGGCATCGGCTGCGGCCGGCTCGGGACTGCCGTCGGGACCACGCAGCAAGAAGTAGCCGATTGCAACGGCGGCGAGCAACAACACGCCGCTCGATGCCCAAAGCAGCGGCGGCACCGATGCGAGCCGCTGCCGGTAGCGCGCGAGATACGGATTCGGTGCGAGCGGCTCGTGCTCCATGCAGGCAGTATCGATCCTGCGCATCGACGCCGCAAGAAGCCGTTACGTGGCCTCGAGTTGACCCGGCAGTCGGCCTGTCGCGGTGCTGCCTGCAATATACAATGCCGGCGTGGATGCGTATGACTACGTCATCGTCGGCGCCGGGACCGCGGGCTGCGTGCTCGCGAATCGGCTGTCGGCCGATCCGAACGTAAGCGTTCTGCTGCTCGAGGCCGGCGGCAAAGACGACTATTTCTGGATCGACATTCCCGTCGGCTACCTCTACACGATCGGCAATCCGCGCACGGATTGGTGTTACGTGACCGAGCCTGATCCGGGCCTGAACGGGCGCGCGATCGGCTACGCGCGCGGCAAGGTGCTCGGCGGCAGCTCGTCGATCAATGCGATGATTTACATGCGCGGGCAGCGCAGCGACTACGACCATTGGGCGTCGCTGGGGCTGCGCGGTTGGGGCTGGGACGACGTTCTGCCCGTGTTCAAGCGGTCCGAGGATTACCAGCACGGCGCCGACGAGTTTCACGGCGCGGGCGGCGAGCTCCGTGTCGAGGAGCGTCGCGTGGCGTGGGAGATCCTCGACGCGTGGCGCGACGCGGCCGAGGAATGCGGCATCCCGAAAATCGCCGAATTCAACCGCGGCGACAATTTCGGCAGCGCCTATTTCCAGATGAATCAGCGCAACGGCGTGCGCTGGAGCGCAACGAAGGCATATCTTCGGCCGGTGCAAGGCCGCGCGAACCTGACGGTCATGACGCGCGCGCAAGTGCGCCGCGTGCGCATCGAGAACCGCGACGGGCGACGCCGGGCGATCGGCGTGCAGTTGCGGCAGAGCGATCAGCATGGCCGCGTGATCGGAGCCCGGCGCGAAGTCGTGCTCGCGGCAGGCGCGATCGGCTCGCCGCAGGTGCTACAGCTCTCCGGAATAGGGCCCGCGAAGCTGCTCGAGCGCTGCGGCGTCGCCGTCGTGCACGATCTCCCGGGCGTCGGCGAGAACCTGCACGATCATTTGCAGATACGCAGCATCTATAAAGTCAACAACACGGTGACGCTGAATGAACGTGCGCGGACGTTGCTCGGCAAGGCGTCGATGGCGCTCGAGTATCTGTTCTTCAAGACCGGACCGCTGACGATGCCGCCCTCGCAGCTCGGCGCCTTCGCGAAAAGCGACGCATCGCGGCCGTCCGCGAATATCGAGTGGCACGTGCAGCCGCTGTCGCTCGACAAGTTCGGGTCACCGCTGCACACGTTCAACGCCATCACTCCCTCGGCCTGCAACCTCCAGCCGACGAGCCGCGGGCACGTGCGCATCGTCAGCGACGATGCGCATGCGGATCCCGCGATCAGGCTCAACTACTTGTCGACGGTCGAGGACCGTGCGGTTGCGGTCGCCGGCCTCCGTTTCACGCGGCGCATCATGGCGGCGAAGGCGCTCGCGCGCTTCGAGCCCGAGGAATGGAAGCCGGGGGCCGGATACGAATCCGAGGAGGAGCTCGAGCGCGCGGCCGGCGATCTCGGCACGACCATTTTTCATCCTGTCGGGACTTGCAAGATGGGCCGCGATGCGCTCGCGGTCGTCGACGACAGGCTCGCGGTGCACGGCGTCGAGGGTTTGCGCGTCGTCGACGCCTCGATCATGCCGCGCATCACGTCGGGCAACACCAACGCTCCGACAGTCATGATCGCCGAGAAGGGCGCCGAGCTCATCAAAACCACGTAGGAGCGAGCTTCGCTCGCGATTCTTCTCTTCGCGAGCGAAGCTCGCTCCTACAATGAAATCGCCACCGTTCAGCGTCGGTTCAGCGTCGACGGGTAGCCTATCCTCAAGGGGTAGCGTCGTCGATCGTGGAGTAACGGCAATGAAGACATTCGCTTTGGGCCTTATCGCTGCGGCGGCTCTCGTCGTGCTACCGGTGCAAGCCGGTTTCGCCGACGGCCGTCATCATCACAGTCATGTAAGCATCGGCTTGGGCTTCGGCTTCGGCGACCCGTTCTACTACCGGCCGTACCGCTACTACTACCCGTCTTACGGCTACGGGTTCGACATCTGGCCACGGTACCGCACGCGCGTGCGCACCGTGAGCGATCGCGGTGAAGTGCGCACGCAGAAGCTCTATGTCTACCCTGCCGCCGGACAGAGCACGGAGCAGACGGCCGAAGACCGGTACCAGTGTCATGTCTGGGCCGTTGATGCGACGGAATTCGATCCGACGCTCGGTGCCGGTACGGCCGCGGAGGCCGAGGGCTACGGGCGAGCGTTCACCGCATGCATGGAAGGACGCAACTATGTCGTCAAGTAGCCTTTGTGGCGCCACGCGCGCTACTGCACGCATGCTCGTCGTCACGGCGGCCGCGGCTCCGCTCGCGCTCGCGGCCGCTGATCTCGCCTCCGTGCAGGTGCTGCCGCAACGCGGCCAGTCGGCCGACCAAGCGCGCCGCGACCGTTACGAGTGCCACAACTGGGCCGTCGAACAAACCGGAACCGTGCCGCGAAGAGTAGACGCCGCAGAAGCAGACGCTGCGGAGCGTGCCGATCGCGTCGATCGCGTCGTCACGGGCGCTGCCGCCGGTGGCGCGCTCGGCGCCCTCGTCCGAGCGTCGCAGGACGAGGATCCAAGCCACGGCGTATTGTCGGGTGCAGCCATCGGCGCGGCCGTCGGTGCGCTCATCGGACGCAGAGCGAAGCCGGACGAGCCCGATCCCGAGTTCGACGCGTACTTTCGTGCGTTGAGCGCATGCCTCGAGGGGCGGGGGTACGCGGTCAGTATCGTCGGCGAAGATACGGCGGCCTAACCGACCGCTGTACGAGCGGCCTCCGGCCGCGATTAAGGAATCGCGGCGAGACGCCGCCCACACAAGGGACCGCATCCCACAAGAATCGCGAGCGAAGCTCGCTCCTACATCCGCGTAGCGTTCGTCAGCTTTCCGGCAGCGGAATGAATTCGTCGTCGCCGGGCACGTGTCCGAGGGCGCCGTCGCGCCAGTCGCGTTTGGCCTGTTCGATGCGTTCCCTCGAGCTCGACACGAAATTCCACCAAATGTGGCGCTCGCCCACGGGCTCGCCGCCGATGATCATGACTCGGCTGTCGGTTTTCGCGCCGAGCACGACGCCTGCACCGCGGCGCGCAACGACCATGCGTCCTTCCGCGTAAGCCGCGCCGTCGATGTCGAGAGCGCCGCG
>DATCIQ010000073.1:0-9159 GCA_036507635.1 Gammaproteobacteria bacterium | reverse complement strand
GGAACGAGATGGGGATAGGCGTCGAGCCTACCGCCCCACGCGCGCCTCCAAGAACACCCGCTCCCGGTCAAACTCGAGATACCTCCTCTGCCGCTGCGAGAACGCGCCGACGTTCGTCCGCTCCTGCACCGCCACCCCCATGCGCTCGAGCGACGGCCCATGCGCGACCGGCGAGACCAAGAGCTTCCCGTCCGCCTCGAACGAGATGAAGCCGCGATCGAACAGATGATCGATCGTCGGCGTCAGGAGCAACCCGTTCTCGCCATCGAGACGCTCGCCGTCATTGCTGTCGCGCCACGGCTTGCAGTGGCTCGCGCGCAGATGCTCGATGCGATCGACGCCCGTGATCCGGCAGCGCCTCGCCAGCAGCCTGACGCGCTGCTTGAACAACCCCTGCCCGCGCCGCGCGAGGATCAGCGCGGACTTTTCGGTTTCCTCGATGGCTTTAAGCTTGATCGCGTCGATCAAGTACTCCTCCCACTCGGTCTGCCCTTGGGCCGGCGAGCGCGATTGCTCTAAAAGGGCCGCTCAGCGTTCGAGCAGCGACGCCCAGTACGCTGGACCTCGGCTACTGTGCGCGACGGCAAGAATGTAGAGAAGATCTTCCGCGACTACGTAAATAACGGAAAACGGGAACCGATCGAACGAAGCGACGAATGTCACCGTCAACTCGGGCACCGAGCTCCGGTCGCTCCAACAGCAACTCGACAACGCGTTCGACCTCGTCGGCGAACCGCTCTTTTTCGACGTTTGGGTCTGGCGGTGCATCGAGCTCCGTGATCAACACTCGGAGCAGCTCCCGCTTTTCATCCGGGCTCAATGCGCGGATGTCCCTTTCGATTTCTGCGATCGCTCGAGCCATTGGCTAAGCTCCGTGTGCCGAATGCGATTAATTCTACTGCGACGGCATGAGTATTGCGTCGCCCTAGGCGCGACGCGATCCGCGAATCCTCCGGCGACCGCGGAGCCAAGCGCCGTAAGGTAGATGCGCGGCGAGCCCGATACGCGGCAGCTGCGGTCGACGAATCCGCAGCTAGTCCAGGTATCGTGCGGGCATCTGGCGCTCGTGAAAAACACGCGCAACGATCACATCGCCCGAATCGTCGACACGAAACGCAATGAGATGCCGTGGCCGACGAACGGTCGCCTCAGGTTGCGCTTTCGCGCTCGACTTCAGGTGATAGATGAAATACCCCGGCCGAACGTCGTCGATCGCGCGCACACCGGGGCGACGCGGATCCGTCGCAAGATCTTGGAGGGCGCGATCGAGCAGACGACGGTAACGCTCGCTAGCACGTCCACCGAAATCCTCACGACTGCGTCGCAGCGCATTGGCGATATCGCGTCTGGCTGGCCCCGTGATGCGGACGCGCTTCACCTAGCTACTCGCCGACTTCGCACGCTCCTCGTCGTCGATCTCATCAAGAGAACCAGGACCGAAGTCGTAGAGATCTCCCGCCGCAGCAGCGGCTTCCGATTCGTCGAAGGCGCCGCGTAACGCTGCGACCTTCGCGTTCTCCTCGGCCTCACGGCGCTCTAACAAACGCAGACCAGCCCGAAGCACTTCGCTTGCGTTTTGGTAACGGCCAGATCGAACGAGCTCTTCCACGAGCTCAGCCTGCTGCTCCGTCAGGACGACATTTCGCGTCGGCATGGGGAGAGTTTCACTCGGTTTCGACGGCACTCAGTCTACCCTTGTTGGCATATTATGCCAACACCCCCACGTTGACTCGCTCCCCCACCGCCACCCCCATGCGCTCGAGCGACGGCAAGTGCGCGACCGGCGAGACCAAGAGCTTTCCGTCCGGCTCGAACGAAATGAACCCACGATCGAACAGATGATCGATCGTCGGCGTCAGGAGCAACCCGTTCTCGCCGTCGAGACGCTCGCCATCGTCGCTCGAGCGCCAGGGCTTGCAGTGGCTCGCGCGCAAATGCTCGATGCGGTCGACGCCCGTGATCCGGCAGCGCCTCTCCAGCAGCCTGACGCGCTGCTTGAACAGCCCCTGTCCGCGCCGCGCGAGGATCAGCGCGGATTTCTCGGTTTCCGCGATGGCTTTAAGCCTGATCGCGTCGATCAAGTATTCCTCCCACTCGGTCTGCCCTTGGGCCGGCGAGCGCGATTGCTCTGACGCTCGATCGCGGCCGATCAGGTCATTCGCGAGCACGCGCGCTTCAGGTCCGATCAAGCCGAGCAGCGTTTCGGCGGACGAACCGAGTGAGTCAGCGCTCCGCGCGAAACGCGTCGAGCTGCCGGGTGACGGCATCCCACGGTAGCCGGCGGCCGGCGTTTCTCATGCGTTCGTAGCCTCGTTCGACTTCCGCCACTGATACGAGCGCCTGCTGCACCATCTGTTCGACCAACGCGAGCGTCCCGAGCAAGTGCAGACCTTCGGCTTCGGCGGCCGCGCGCAGTCGTGAGTCTCCCGTCACCAAGGGGCAACGCAAGCTTCGGGCGAGTACGAGCGCGAACAGGTCGTTGACGCTGACCCCCGGGAATCGCACGCGGAGTGTGTACGCCTCGCCGACTTGCTCGCCGGTCAGCGTTCGGACCTGTAGCCCGAGGGCGCGTAAGTGTGGATGACGCGCATCAAGCTCCTCTCGGTACAGAGTGTCAGGCACGACGATCTCATGTGGCAGCTCGAATAGTTGTACCGTGAGCTCGGCCGCCTCGAAGTCCATGAAGATGTTCGCATCACTGACGAGCAACATCGGGCGGAGCTTCCATGGTCCGCTGAGCTACAAACTCGAAGAGGGGCAGCCTGAGCAACTCAGCCGCTTTCGCCTCGCCGATCAGGTCTTCCGCAAGGGCGCGATAAACGAGCTGCTCAAAGCCTCGCGACTCCTCGGCCTTGTACTGCGGATCCGGCTCGCGCTGGTCCCAGCCGTTGGCGACGAAGTAGCGCCAGAGCTCCGTTGCCTTGGCGCGCTTCAGGACGCCGAGATCGCGCGCACGGAGCATCCAGCCGGCCATGCTGAGGCCCCACTCTTGCTTCAGCAGTTGGAGCTCGCGAGGCTCCAACCAGCTACGGTCCTTGCCGAGCATTTTGTAAACGATCTCCTTGGGCACGAGGAAGGCGCCTGCGAATCGGTGACACGCCTTTTCTTCGTCCAAGCCCCTCGCGAGTCGCCCTTTCAGCGCGAGATGCCCGAGCTCATGGGCAAGCGTGAACCGCTGGCGGTCACCGGGCGTCTCCTTTCCCTCAATGACGATAATGGGCTTCCCATTCGCTACCGCCGATAGCCCGTCGAACTTTCGCGCGCCGTCGAAAGGCATCGCGAACACTTTGATGCCGTGAAGCTCGAAGGTGTCCGTCAAGTCCGGAATAGCGCCATGACCAAGGTGCCAAGCGCTGCGTACCGCCTCTGCAAACTGCTCGACGTCATCGAGAGACCGTGCTTTCTCCGGCAGCCCACCAGGCACGCGGAACTGCGTCGCCCAGCGTGTGGGGATGAAATCCTCGAGCGCCAGCCAACGTTCCAGCTGATCCCGGACGTTGGCAAGAATCCGTTTCTTGGTCTTTTCCGGCAAATCCGGATGCTTGCGATACTCCACTTCCTGAAGCTCGACCTCGTGGTCGCGGAAAAAGTACTCCAAGCGCACGCCGAGCGCGTCTGCAAGCGCGCCCAAGACATCGGACGAAGGCGTGATCTCGCCCCGCTCATACTTAGAGACGGCCATCGCCGAGACACCGCACTCAGCCGCCAGCGCTCGCAGCGACAAGCCGGCGGCAAGCCGCGCTCGCTTTATCCGGTCCCCGATCATGCGCGCTCCGTTTCCGTTAGAGTTTACAAATTCAATCTACCAATCACCATTTTGTAAACTACCCTATCCGGCACTCAGGATCAATCGTGGAAAACACGATGCTGATCGCAAACTCGGCCTTGCGGTGAACAGCGAGGGCGGCGTTGCGGTGTGGAATCCCGCAGATAGCGGTGTGCCGAACACGCGAAAGAGCAACAAAAACGGCAGTCACGGCGCGCCGAGATCGATCCCGAAGCGTTCGCTCAGTTCCGCCGTCCGCGCCCACGCCGCGCCGGGAAGCTGCGCGATGAAGCGGGTAAAGACGGCAGCGAATGCGGCGCGGATCGCCTCATCGGTGAGGCGCGCCGCTTCGTCGGCCGCAAGCAGCGGACGGATATCGGCAACAAAACCGCCATGGGCGAGCTTGGCGAACATGCGCTCCTCCGCCTGCGCCCGTGAAAGGCCGAGCTCCTGCGCCGCGAGATATTGCACGAACATGTGGGCAACGCGCGGCGCATCGAGCCCGTCAAAGACGGTAAGCGCATGCGCGAGATCGAGGAGATCGCGCCCCTTGTCCCGCTGCAGCAGCGCGTGCGCCGTGCGCACGAGATCGAGATCTTCGGAGTAGCGTAGCGGCGCCGGTTCATCAGCGGAATCATTCATCGGCCTCCGGCCGCCGCCGGACGATCACGCGCCAGCGCTGATCGCGCTCGGCCGGTCCGGCCAGGAATTCCCGGCGGCGGGCGGGCACAGGTTCAAGCTCAACCCAAGGCAATGGTCCGCAACGTTTGAATGGATCCGCGGAGCATTCGAAGCCGACCCCGTGTATTGGTCCGGCGTCGCGACGTGGATACTGGGGGTTGTCCTCTATCTATATAGCGGCTTCGTGTCCGTGCGGCCCAAGCTGAACACGCTCGGATCGCTATTGTGCTGGGCCGGGTTCCTGGCGACAGCGCTTGCTCATTTCAGGCCACTCGACACGCGTCACGCTCACCAGTTCGTATGGCCGATCTTTGATCCCACACGATGGCAAAGCGCGGAGAGCCTGATCTGGCTGCTATGGATCTTGGGAAGCGCGCTGATCGTTGCGAGCTGGCTCAGGCTCCTAAGCAATCGCGCCGGATGGCTTGGTCTCCTTATCGCCATGGTGGGTGTTGTTGCATCGTGGCCGGAGCAAGAGACCAATCGCCTGGCAATCGCCATCGGCGGCGCAGCGGTGTTCCTGCTGCTGTTGCTTCTCTCATTATCGCGGGGGGAGCTACGACGAAGCGCCGGCAGTCCTGGAGACTACGAAGCCGAGCTCGTTCGCCTTTGCCAGGGGAACAGGCGAATGGCCAAGCGGCTGATTAGAGAGGAAATGAAGCGCTTACCCGGGTTGTCACGAGCGGGCGCGGCGCTCGCCGTCGTCACGAGAATGAGGCATGAGCAAGGCCCGCCGCCGTCGCTCTAACGCTGAATGCACAGCACGGTGCCTGTTACGCTAGGCGCCCTATTACGGCGACTGTAGTAGTTTCGGCCGATTTGCGCGGAGCCCACGCGACGACGTCTTTCAACAGCCTCTCCGCCTCGGCGATGCAGTGTTGGGCCGAAGAATCGTCGATATCTTCGCCGGTGTAATCCGACACGTTTCGTTTGCGTCGCAGGGTATCGAGCACCGTGACGCGGGCCGCTGCCACCCCAATCGTGAGCGGCAGCCCTTGGACCACTGTGACGTGATGGCCGGGTCGTTTCATGTCCGGCCGATACCCGTGCGCCATCAGAGCGGCCAGGGCCGCTTGCATGATGGCCTTGTAAGCGGCGTCGAAACGCGTCTCCGGACTGATACTCGTTATGCGCGCATCGGCGAGATTTCGCGACGCGGCGGCGAGCAGCCGTTGTATCTCTGCGGCGTCGGGCGGGTGCTCCTTAAGCTGACCGATTTTCAGCAAGTTTTCCAAACTCACCGGCATCCCCTAAGAGAAAGATCTTCGGCTCGCGCGCCACCCTGCCGACAAAACGATCGCGGCCCGCGAGCTTTGCGCCGAACGTCGCTTTGCTCATCACCACCGGATTCACTTCTCGCCGCAAGCGCTCGCTCGCCCAGCTCAGGGCCTCGACCACGGAAGCAAACGAGGCCGAACCTACGACCAGAACGTCGATATCGCTCGCGGCGCGTTCGTTGCCACGAGCCACGGAGCCGAAGATGAATGCCAGGCGGATTTTTGCCGCAAGCGGCGCTAGCGCCTCACGCAAAACGTCCGCGAGCCCGGTAGTCTTACGGAAGATTCCTGCAAGTTCCTCGTGAATCGGGCAGGCGCGGTCGACTTGATATCGCACTTGGTTGCCCGCCGCGGAACGTTGCAGCAGCCCGGCATCGCTCAACAGCTTCAACTCGCGATGCAGAGAACCAGCAGGCACGCCGGCAAGCCGGCCGATTTCTCGCACGTAGAAACTCTCGTCGGGGCGCAGTAGTAGTAGCGAGAGGATCCGGCGGCGATAGGCGCCGAAAAGTACGTCGACCAGCTGCGGTGTATTGCGCTTCGCTCTCATTTTGAGAACGATTGTAGCTATTTTGAGAACGGTAGCGCAAGCTCGAACGTCCCCTCGTATTGGCCGGCTTGCAGCCGCACGGACCTTCACCTTCCGCCGGGCCCGCTCGCGTCTAAGGTCGCAATTTGCACCTTAAAGAGGTCGGATCGCGTGAATCTCGCGGAGTCGACCGATCGCGTGAGCCGTGAACTCGACCCTCATTCCGACAGAGGGAATTGACGGCGCACCTCATTGATTTCGCTAACCCGGCTGGCGTCTGCGTCCGCGAGGCCGAGCTCGATCGAACGGCGAACGGCCAGCTCGTACACGATCTGGTCCCAGGTGACATCGTCTGGTAGCTCGTCGAGTAGCGTGCGAGCCTGTTGTTTGACGCTCGGTGTGACGGTGGCCATGTTGCGATTATGGGCGTCCCGGGCCTGCACCGGCAACGGCCAATTCGACACAATTCGCGTTGATTCGAACGCGCTGCGTCCTATGATCGCCGCACGCGCGCCTCCAAAAACACCCGCTCCCGATGAAACTCGAGATACCTCCTCTGCCCCTCCGAGAACGCGCCGACGTTCGTCCGCTCCCCCACCGCCACGCCCATGCGCTCGAGCGAGGGCCCATGCGCGACCGGCGAGACCAAAAGCTTCCCGTCCGCCTCGAACGAGATGAAGCCGCGGTCTACCCTTGCGCCGGCGAGCGCGACTGCTCCATCGCTCGGTCGCGGGCCCGAACTCGGCCGGTTTCGCACACTCGTAGCATGGCGGTTTGTTTCGTAGTTGCGGTAGTTGTTGAAAACTGCCGAGAGTTTGGAACGGGGAATGCCGTCGTCGGCGAATTCCGCTTTGCGATAGAGGAGCGCCGCGCAAAATCCGTTTAGTTTGCGACGATATCGGCTCGGCGCCTATCTTCATTGGACCATTTTGGGTGAGAATACCGGGCGATGCAGTCACGCGCTCGAAAGGCGGTTACCAGCTTCGACCCGCGAAACGCTGCGGCCTACACGGTCGCAGAAGCAGCCCGATACCTGAAACTACCCGTCGCGACCCTGCGCTCGTGGGTCGCGGGCAGACCCTATCCCAGAGCCGAAGGCGTGGCGCGCTTTCAGCCGTTGATCCGTCCGGCCGAGAATCAGCCCCCGCTGTTGTCATTCTGGAACCTCGTCGAAGCGCATGTCTTGCGCTCGTTGCGAACCGAGCATGGCGTGTCCCTCAACGACGTGCGCGAGGCTATTCGATACGCAGAAAGGAATCTCCGCATCGAGCGCCTCCTGCTGAGCAAGCAACTCAGCAGCGATGCTGGGCGACTTTTTCTCGACCGGTACGGCGAGCTCATCAATCTGTCGGCATCGGGCCAGCTCGCGATGCGGAAATTCTTCCACGAGCATCTCCGTCGCATCGAATGGGGTGATCTACCGTTCCCGATCCGCCTCTATCCATTCGTCTCGAGCACCACCGAGACTCCCGATAAGCCCATTGCGATCGATCCAACGATAGCTTTCGGGCGGCCGATCGTCGCCCGCAAGGCCGTATCTACACAGGCAATCGCCGATCGAATCGACGCCGGAGAGTCGCCGGGTGAGCTTGCCGAGGACTACGAACTCGAAGTCGCGGAAATCGAGCAGGCCGTTCTTTACGAGCGGGCGGCTTGAGCCCTGTATTCTTCACTGATCGCGATCTAGGTAAGCGCTTTCCCGAGATCCTCGCGGCTGCGGGATTGCAGGTCGAGCGTCATGATGATTTGTTTCCCCCGAGCTGCACTGACGAAGAGTGGCTGCAGTACGTCGGTGGAAACGCCCGCGTCGCGATAACCCACAACAGCCGCATTCGATATATGCCGAACGAGCTCGCTGCCATCGAGCGGCATGGTGTCGCCCTCTTGGTCGTCGTCGGAAAGGCGCCGCTCCCAGCGCTCGCGCAGAACTTCGTGAGCACTTTGCCGCGAATTTCAGCATTTCTCGCGGCCCATAAGGTCCCCTTCATAGCCAAGGTGTATCGCCCATCCCCACCGGAGCTCGGACGTCACGCTAACGCTCCGGGATCGGTGACGCTTTGGTATCCGCGGTGATACAGGGGCGCTCGCCTGGCGACCTGAGCATCTGAGCCCTACCGCCCCACGCGCGCCTCCAAGAACACCCGCTCCCGATGAAACTCGAGATACCCCCGCTGCCCCTCCGAAAACACACCCCCACGTTGACCCGCTCCCCCACCGCCACCCCCATGAGCTCGAGCGACGGCCCGTGCGCGACCGGCGAGACCAAGAGCTTCCCGTCCGGCTCGAACGAAATGAACCCACGATCGAACAGATGATCGATCGTCGGCGTCAGGAGCAACCCGTTCTCGCCGTCGAGACGCTCGGCGTCGTCGCTGTCGCGCCACGGCTTGCAGTGGCGCGCGCGCAAATGCTCGATGCGGTCGACGCCCGTGATCCGGCAGCGCCTCTCCACCTGGCGGACGCGCTGCTTGAACAACCCCTGCCCGCGCCGCGCGAGAATCAGCGCGGACTTCTCGGTTTCCTCGATGGCTTTAAGCCTGATCGCGTCGATCAAGTACTCCTCCCACTCGGTCTGCCCTTGGGCCGGCGAGCGCGACTGCTCTAACGCTCGATCACGGCCGATCAGGTTACTCGCGAGCACGCGCGCTTCAGGTCCGATCAAGCCGAGCAGCGTTTCGGCGAACGCGGCGCTCAACGCCGTCAAGTAGATGCCCTGAAGCCCGTGTCCGTTCGGACGAAGCGGCGCGTACTTGTCGGCGAGCAACGACCTAAGCACGCGCATGTGGTCCGCCGGGCGGATCGGGTTCGACACGGGCGTGAAGCGGACATCGATCTTCCAACCGATGTCCGACCAGTTCGGCCCCGCCGCGCCGAACTCGGCCGGCTTCGGACACTCGTAGCAGAAC
>DATCIQ010000072.1:0-4620 GCA_036507635.1 Gammaproteobacteria bacterium | reverse complement strand
CCGCCGTTCGACGTCGCGCAAACGGCCGGCGTGCCGTTCGACGTCTACATCACGGCTTACGGCCAGACCGCGAACGATCCCATGTGCGGCATCATAGAGAGCTACGCCGGCGACAAGAGCCTCGACTTTTGGTCGCAATACGTCGATCCCTCGACCGGCACCGTGGCCGTGCAGATCGACGGCGCCTCGATCGGCGCGTCGGAGGCGACAGCCGCCAACCGGACGGTCACGTTCGCGGGGGGCCAGGCGACGGTGCTGGCGAACTACAAGGATGTCGGCGGCAAGCAGATTCTCGTCAAGGACGTCACGATCGTGAACCCGGATCTGCCGAACGGTATCCGCGGCGCGACGGCCGCGTTCGTCGTCAGGCCCTACGACTTCGTCGTGAGCGACGTTTGGGACGCGGCCGGCGTCGTGCCGAACCCGGCAGCGGACGACGCGAACGGCTTGCGATTCATTGCGGCGGGCGCGCCGTTTCGCGCGACCGTCGCAGCCACCGACGCCGACGGCGACGCGACGCCGAATTACGGTCAGGAGTCGACGCCCGAACGCGTACGCTTGGTGCCGCAGCTCATCGCGCCGGCCGTCGGCAACAACCCGGCGATCGCGCCGATGTTCGACTCATGGAGCGCCGGCCGCTCGACCGAACTCGATTTCGTATGGCGCGAGGTCGGCGTCATCGACGTATGGGCCGAGGTCGGGGACGGCGATTACTTGGGTGCCGGCAACGTCGCGGCTTCGACGGCGGTCCGCGTCGGGCGCTTCTATCCCGACCATTTCGAGCTCGCTTTCAACGCGCCGATGCTCGCGACGGCGTGCGGCCCGGGACAGTTCACCTACGTGGGCGAGAGCTTCGACTACCTCGTTGCGCCCGTGCTGACGGCGACCGCCGTCGACGTCGCCGGCAACACGACCGTCAACTACACGGCCGACGACGACATCTTCAAGCTCGCGACGACCACGCTCGCGAACCGCACTTATGGCGCGACCACCGGCACGATCGACGATTCCGGCGTCCCGCCGCCGAGTGCCGATCCCGTCGTCACGCGGCTGCCCGGCACGGGTGCCGCGACTTTGACGTTCTCGAGCGGCACGGGCTTGTGGTTCGAGCGCACGACGCCGGTCGCGCCGTTCGCCGCCCAAGTGTGGCTCTCCATCGACGTCATCGACTCCGATCTCGTCGCCGCGCCCGCTCCGGGCGTGTTCGGTGCGTCGGGCGGAATGTTATGGAGCTCGGGCGACGAGGTCCGCTATGGACGCTTGCGCTTCGTGAACGCCGTCGGCTCCGAGCTCGTGAACCTGCCCGTGCCGCTCATCGCCGAGCACTACGACGGCGCCGCGAACGGTTTCGTGCCTAACTTCGACGACACATGCACGACGGGCGTGACGCTAGCGCTCGGCGGATTCACGGAGAACTTGAACGCGGGCGAAACCTGCGTGCTCGACAGCGGCAATCCGGGCGGCAGCGGCATCGGCTGCGCGGCCGCCGCGCCGTTCTCGCAGCAATTCCGGCAGCCGCCGGCGGCCGGCGATTTCAACCTCGCGCTCGCGGCGCCCGGTGCCGGCAACACGGGCAGCGTGACGATCACGGCCTCGGTGCCGGATTATCTGAAATTCGATTGGAATGCGGACGTCAGCTCCCCCGGCGACGAGGATCCGTCGGGCACGGCGACTTTCGGCCTCTTCGGCGGTGAGCCGCGGCAGATCTATCTGCGCGAGATCTATGGCAACTGAGCGGAGTCTTTTCCGCGGCCCGCCGAGCGCTATTTAGCGCGCGTGGCCGTCAGCGTTTGCTCGGCCGGACCGCCGCCGGGAGGCGCCCCCTCGAACTTGCTCACGAGCGCGACCTCGTCGCCGTTGACGGTGCCTGTGTAGCTGATCGTCATCGGACCGTTCGGACCGCCCTCGAACGTCAGCTTGAACGACAAGTCGTTACCGTTGAGCATGCCGTCTTTGATCGGCGTCGATCCCATGAAATCGTTGGACATCGAGCCCGTCAGCTTGCCGGCGGCATCGACGAGGAACTCGAACACCATCGCGAACGGCCCGTTCGGTGTGTCCACGCTCGCATTCCACTTGCCGACGGCATTTTGTGCCGCGGCCGGAAGCGCAACAAGAGCGACCAGCGTGCCCAACACTAACGATCGAACGTTCATTCCTTCTCTCCTGTTGTTTTACTCTTCCGCGGACGGCCGGAATTCTTTTTCGAGCGCCTTTTGCACGGCCGGCGGTGCCGTCTCGTAGTGGTCGAGGTGCAACGTGAACAGGCCGGCGCCGCCGGTCAACGACTTGAGCGTGGCCTGAAAGCCGTTGAGCTCGGCGAGCGGGACTTGCGCCAAGATCTTGGTCCGATTGCGCGACAACGTGTCGTTGCCGTTGATGCGGCCGCGGATACCGGATAGGTGCCCGCTGATGTCGCCGACGAACTGGCTCGGCGTCGTGATCTCGATCTTGGCAATCGGCTCGAGCACGATCGGGTTGGCTTTGGCGATCGCATCGATGAACGCCTTGCGGCCCGCGGAGATGAAGGCGACTTCCTTCGAGTCGACGGGGTGGTGCTTGCCGTCGTAAACGATGACGCGCAGGTCCTGCATCGGGTGCCCCGTGACCGCGCCGCCCTCGAGGACTTGACGCACGCCCTTCTCGACGGCCGGGATGTACTGGCCCGGAATGCTGCCGCCGACGACGCTATTGACGAACTCGAAGCCCGTGCCGCGCGGCAGCGGCTCGACCTTGAGATAAACCTCGCCGAATTGCCCGGCGCCGCCCGTCTGCTTCTTGTGCCGGCTGTGTCCATCGGCCGGCCGCGTGACGGTCTCGCGATAGGCGATTTTCGGCGCGCGCGTCGTCAAGTCGATGCCGAACTCCTCCCTCATGCGCTCGAGCACGAGTCGCAAGTGCAAATCGCCCATGCCGCGCAGAACGGTCTCATTGAGCTGGGCGTTGTGCTCGATCTTGAGGCTCGGGTCCTCGGCCGCGAGCTTGTGTAACGCATCGGAGAGCTTTTTCTCCTGGCCGCGCTGTTGCAGCTCGAGCGCGACGGCGTGCATGGGCGGCGGCAAGTCGGGCTCGGGCATGCACAACGCGTCCTCGTCGTGGCTTCCGTGCAGCACGTCGTTGAACTCGATGTGGTCGATTTTCGCGACCGCGCAAAAATCCCCGGCCACGGCCATCGGAACCTCGCGCGTATTCTTGCCCTGGACGCGATAAAGATGGGCGAGCTTGACCGGCTTGCGCTTCTCACCGACGTACACCTGATCGCCGGTCTTGAGCACGCCTTGATGGACGCGAAACGTCGCGAGCCTGCCGATATAGGGGTCCACCGTGAGCTTGAAAACGTGGCCCACGAAATGCCCGTTGTTCTCGCGCGGCTCGATCGTGTAGCTCCTACTGCGGTCGGGGCCGGTGTAAATCTCGACGGGATTGCCTTCGAACGGATTCGGCATGAGCTTCGTGAAGATCCGTAGCAGCTGGCGCAGGCCCGCGCCGGTATTCGCCGACACGAAACATACGGGAATCAGGTGCCCGCGCCGCAAGGCGCGCTCGAACGGGTCATGCAACTGATCGAGCGCAATGGCTTCGCCCTGCTCGAGATAGAGCTCCATGAGCTTGTCATCGAGCTCGATGACGCGGTCGGTAATCTCCGTGTGCGCCGCCGCGACCGACGAGAAATCCGGCGTTTCGTCCGCCGGCTCGAAGAAGCAATCGGCAACGGCGGCTCCGCGGCGGGCCGGAAGATTGAGCGGCAGGCACTGGCCGCCGAAAGCCGAGCGTATCTCTGCGAGCACGTTGGCGAGATCGACGTCGGGCGCGTCGATCTTGTTGACGACGATGAGTCGGCACAGCTTATGCTGCGCCGCCGCGTCCATGACGCGTTGCGTGACGAGCTCGACGCCGTGCTGCGCATTGATCACAACCGCGACGGTCTCGACCGCAGGTAGCACGGCCAGCGCACGGCCGAGAAAATCCGGGTAGCCCGGCGTATCGAGCAAGTTGACGAATGTGCCGTCGTGCTCGAGGTGGCAAATGCCGACGTCCAGCGAGTGCTTCTCGCGTCTCTCCTGATCGGTGTAATCGGAGACGGTATTGCCTTTTTCGATGCTGCCGGCGGTTGGAATCGCGCCGGACTTGGCGAGCAATTGCTCGATCAGCATGGTTTTTCCGGAGCCCGCATGACCGACGAAGGCGATATTGCGGATGTTCTCCGTCGCATGCAGGTTCTCTCTTTCGGTCACGTAACACCCCCAGGTCGTTCTAGGTTATGTCATGAGGCGTCGGCCGCTACTTTCTATCCTAGCAACTCGCCGGGCTCGCACAAGCCCATGCCGCGCTGCAGCCATTCAAGCCATGCTGTCATACATGCACGGCGTGGTGGTCGCTATACTAGCCGCCGGCTCCGGACGCATAGAGCAGTGGTCCTTCCCGAGAATCGCGACTGCAAGTCGCTCCACAACAGTCTCGAATAATAGGGTGAGCGCGTGAAGAGTTGGGCGGCTCGCGTGTTGAACTTCAGGGAAGGCGAGCTGCCGCTCGCCGTGCTCTCGGCGATTTTCTACTTCTGCGTACTCTGCGGGTACTACTTCCTGCGACCGGTGCGCGACGCCATGGGCGTGGCGCGCG
>DATCIQ010000071.1:0-23670 GCA_036507635.1 Gammaproteobacteria bacterium | reverse complement strand
GCGCAAGATCGTGCGCCGCACGTCATAAGCGAACGAGACGGCATCGAACTCGACGGTGCCGGACCCCGGCGCGAGGGGCCGCGCGTCCGGCGCGTCCTTGATCTCGGCATTGATGCGCAAGAGGTTGAACATCGTCTCCATGTCGACGAGCGCCTGCTTGACCTCGCGATACACAAAGCCTAAGAAATTCAATGGGATATAGAGCTGAATCAGGTACGTGTTGACGAGCACGAAATCGCCGACCGTCATCGTTCCGCCGAGGACGCCGTAGCCCGCCATCGTCATGAGCACCGCAAGCCCGATGCCGATGATCGCCGCTTGACCGATGTTGAGCAGCGACAGCGACGTGCGGCTCGCGACCGAGGCGCGCTCGTAACGCGCGAGCGACTGATCGAAGCGAGTGGCTTCGTAATCCTCGTTGCCGAAGTACTTGACGGTCTCGTAATTCAGCAAGCTGTCGATCGCGCGGGTATTCGCTTCCTGATCGGTCTCATTCATCTGCTTGCGATACTTCAAGCGCCACTCGGTCACGAGCATCGTGTACGCAACGTAGGCCGCAACGCATAGCAGCGTGACGACGGCATACCAGCCGTCGAAGAAACTCCACAGCACGCCGCAGACGAGCGCGATCTCGACGACCGTCGGGAGAATGTTGAACAGCATGAACCAGAGCAGTGTGTCGATGCCGTTCGTGCCGCGCTCGATCGCCCGCGACAGCCCTCCGGTTTGACGCTCGAGATGAAATGCCAACGAGAGCGCGTGCAGGTGCCGGAACGTCTGCAAGGCGACGTTGCGAATCGCGCGTTGCGCGACTTTCGCGAACACTGCGTCGCGAAGCTCCGAGAACGCAATCGACGCGATGCGCAGCACTGCGTAGCTGACGAGCATTCCCACGGGCAGCACGAGCGGCAGGTTCGCGGGATCGGAAAAAAGATCGACCATGCGTGCGAGCAAGATCGGCACGTAAACCGTTGCCATCTTCGCGACGATCAAAAACACCACCGCGACGACGACCCGCGCGCGCATCTCGAGGCTGCCCGCGGGCCAGAGATAAGGGAACAGCGATCTCAGCGCGTTCCATTCGAAGCTCGGTGTCTTCTGCCCCGGCAACTTCGATGCATCCGCGGCGTTCATCGCGCGTCGGGCCGGCGCACGTGCTGCGTGCGGAACGGTTTGCTTCGTTGCTGCGTGCGGCGTCCTTCGGGCGCGCCGCCGGTCCCTTTGGGCTGATAGAGGGGAACGAGATGGCGCTTGCCGTTGCCGATCAAGTCCTCGCGGCCCATGCGCTTCAACCCGGCACGCAGCATCGGCCAGTTATTGGCGTCGTGATAGCGTAAGAAAGCCTTGTGGAGCCTGCGCACTTTGAGGCCCTTCGGGACCTTCACTTCTTCGCTGTCGCGCGTGACGCGGCGCAACGGATTCTTGCCTGTGTGATACATGGCCGTCGCCGTCGCCATCGGCCCCGGCAGAAACGCCTGCACTTGATCGGCGCGGAAGCCGTTTGCTTTAAGCCATAGCGCGAGCTCCAGCATGTCCTCGTCGGTCGTTCCCGGGTGCGCGGCGATGAAGTAGGGGATGAGGTATTGCTTCTTGCCGGCCGCCTTCGAGTAGCGGTCGAAGAGCTTCTTGAAGCGATAGTACGTGCCGATGCCGGGCTTCATCATTTTCGAGAGCGGCCCGTCCGAGATCGCCTCGGGGGCGATCTTCAAGTAACCGCCCGTATGGTGGGACGCGAGCTCCTTCACATACTCGGGCGATTCGCTCGCTAAGTCGTAACGCACTCCCGACGCGATGAGGACCTTCTTGATGCCGCGCGTCTCGCGCGCGCGCCGATAGACGTCGATGAGGGGCTTGTGATCGGTGTTCAAGTTCGGGCAGATGCCGGGGAACACGCACGAGGGCCTCCGGCATGCAGCCTCGATCTCGCGGCTCTTGCAAGCGAGCCGATACATGTTCGCCGTGGGACCGCCGAGATCCGATATCACGCCCGTGAAGCCCGGCACGTTGTCGCGAATGGTTTCGATCTCGCGGACGATGGAATCGGCGCTCCGGTTCTGGATGATTCGCCCTTCGTGCTCGGTGATGGAGCAGAACGTGCAGCCGCCAAAACAACCCCTTTGGATGGTCACGGAGAAGCGGATCATCTCGTACGCCGGAATGCGGGCGCCCGCGTAGGCAGGATGCGGGCGACGCGCGTAGGGGAGCTCGTAGATGCGGTCCATCTCGGGCGTCGTGAGCGGCAGCGGCGGCGGATTGAGCCAGACGTCCTGGTCGCCGTGCCGCTGCACGAGCGCGCGTGCGTTCCCGGGATTCGATTCCATGTGCAGGATGCGCGACGCATGCGCATACAGCACGGGGTCGGCGCCGACTTGCTCGAAGCTCGGCAAGCGGATGTAGCTCCGCTCGCGGTCGGCATTGGGCACACGCCGCGTGAACCGCACGACGTTGACCCCGGGCTCGCTGGGTCGAGCTCGAGATTGGCTCAAGCCCGGCGTCAACGCGTAGGGATCCGCGTGCGCGTCTATCGGACCCGGCGTATCCAAGTGCGTCGAATCGATCTCGGTCCAGCCGGCCCTGGCGCGCGTTCCGACGAACGCGGTGCCACGAATGTCCGTGAGGTCTGCGGGCTTCTCGCCGGCCGCGAGCCGGTGCGCGATCTCGACGATCTGACGCTCGCCGTTGCCGAATACCAAGAGATCCGCGCGCGCGTCGAGCAGAATCGAGCGGCGCACCTTCTCCTGCCAGTAATCGAAGTGCGCGATGCGGCGCAAGCTTGCCTCGATGCCGCCGATGACGAGCGGGACGGCGCCGAACGCTTCGCGCACGCGCTGCGCATAAACGATGACGCTGCGGTCGGGGCGTTGCCCGCCGGCGCCGTCCGGCGTGTAGGCATCGTCGCTGCGGATACGCCGGTCCGCGGTATAGCGATTGACCATCGAGTCCATGTTCCCGGCCGTGATGCCGAAGAAGAGCGTCGGGACGCCGAGCCGCTCGAAATCGGCCGTCGACCGCCAATCGGGCTGCGCGATGATGCCGACACGGAAGCCTTGCGCTTCGAGGACCCGGCCGACGATCGCCATGCCGAAGCTCGGGTGGTCCACGTAGGCATCTCCGGTCACGAGAATCACGTCGCACTGGTCCCAGCCGAGCGCGTCCATTTCCTCGCGGCTCATGGGCAGGAACGGCGCCGGCGTCAGGCGATGCGCCCAGAACTTTCGGTAACCGAACAGGTCCGGCGCAGTGAATGAAGTGATAGCGTCCACGATTCGGGCGATGGTTGATCTAGCTTGCGGCCGCGGGCCGCGGGTGTCGTGCGGCACTCGAGGCCGATCGAGCAAAATAGGATACCACTTCGCGGGACCCGGGCGCTGGCGCGGCTTGAGATTCCCCATTAAGCTCAGCCACCGGATCGCCGGTACGGATTGAGCGACTTCATGCACGACACCCGTCGCGCTGCCACCCGCGTCGCGCACGCGCCCAAAGCTGCTGCCGCCCTCGATGCGGGCCTGTTCCGCGCCCATTTCGAGCATTTGCCTGCGCCGGCCTACATCTGGGAGCGCAGCGGCGACGACTTTCGGCTGATCGCCCACAATCGCGCGGCCGGCGAATTGCCGTTGACGCGAGTCAAGGAGCTCTTGGGGGTCACGGCGCGCGAGCTCTTCGCCCATCAGGCGCACGTCCTTGCCGACATCTACGAGTGCGCGCGCACCGGTGCTACGGTGAGCCGCGAGACGGATTTGCTGTATACGACGGGGCTGAATCGCAAAGTCGCGATGACCTGCATCGCGCTGACGCGCGACATCGTCGTCGTCCATACGCTCGACATCACCGAGCGATTCGAAGCCGACCGCGCGTTGCGCGACAGCGAGCAACGTTACCGGACCATCGTCGACAACGCGCACGAGGGGATCTGGGTCACGGATCGAGACAGCGTCACCACGTTCGTCAATCGACGCGCCGCCGAAATCCTCGGGTACGAGCCGCACGAGATGGTCGGCAAGCACGCGTTCGATTTCATGCCGCCGGACGCGCTCGATGAGGCTAAAGCTCTCCGGGAGCGGCGCTACCAGGGCATCAAGGAGCAATTGGACTTCAGGCTACTGCACCGCGACGGCTCGACCATCTGGGTGAGCGTTGCCGGCGCGCCGATGTTCGATCTCGACGGAACCTTCATCGGCGCGATTTCGATGCTGTCCGACGTCACGCAGCGCCGCAACGACGAAGTGGCGCTGCGGGCGTCGGAAGCGAAGGTTCGGTTGCTGCTCGACGCGATTCCCGACATGGTGATTCACGTCGATGGCACGGGCCGCCACCTCGACGTCTACGTGTCGGAAGCTGCCACGCCGATGCTGCCGTATTCGATCAAAGACATGATCGGGCGGACTTGCACGGAGCTGTTCGACGAAGAGTTCGGCAAAGAACATCAGCGCCATGTGCTCGCGGCCCTGGAATCAGGCGCGCCCCAACTGTGGGAATACGAATTCGAGTTCCGTGGCTCGATAAGACACATGGAGGCGCGCTTTACGCGCATGTCGGACGATGAAGTGCTCGTGACGTGCCGCGACAATACCGAGCGCGTCAACCTCCAGCGCGAGGTCATCGCGATCGGCGAGCGCGAGCGCAACCGCATCGGGCGCGATCTGCATGACGGGCTCGCACAACTGCTGACGGGCGTGAAGCTCTTGTTGCGCTCGTTGAGCGACCGGCTCGCCGAAGAGGGGTCGGCTTACGTCGAGGAGGCACGCCGCGCGAGCGAGCTCGTGCAGCATGCGATCGGACATACGAGCGAGCTCGCCCGAGGCTTGAGTCCCGTTCCGAAAGGCGCGCAATTGAGCGACGGGCTGATGCAGCTCGCCGAGCACTCGAAAAAGTTCTTCGGGATCAAGTGCCGTTACGTCGGCGGCCGCAAATTGCCGGCATTGCGGGAGGAAGCATCCGCGCACTTATATCGCATCGCGCAGGAAGCCGTGACCAACGCCGTGCGCCACGGGCGGGCCGACTCGATCGACTTGAGCTGCGACGTCGTCAAGCAACGCATCACGTTGACGATCGCCGACGACGGGGTCGGCGTGCCGGACTTGCAGGCGCTTCCCGACGGCATGGGCTTGAGCATCATGCGCTACCGGGCGAGCTCGCTCGGCGGCAAGCTCACGATCGCGAAGGGCGCCGGCGGCGGCACGGTCGTCACGTGCTCCTGCCCATTGTCCTTGCATCGCGCCTGACCGGCGAAGATAAACCGGGGCGGCCGTCACCGGCCTGTTTCCGGCAGCTCGCCGGTCGCGAGCCAGCGAGCGCAATCGGGCGGAAGATTCTCGCGCGCGGCTTTCTCGTACTTCGCGACGTCCGCCGGCGACAATACGTCACGCCAACGCTCATTGGTTCCCTTATGAATGAACGTGTCGCCGCCGCCGCGAAATACGTCGAAAAGCATCGGCGACAGCGAGGCCGCGTTCTTTTTCATGTAGTCGAACGTGCAGTGCTCGACGAGCTCGGGCCACTTCGCGGGGTCCACCTCGACGTCGAGAAAATCCGCCACACGGCGCATCTGCCCCTCTAGGTCGGTCTTGAGCGCGTTGAAGTGCACGAGCATGACGTTGGGCAGGTGACGAATGTCCCACCATGACTGGACGTGCGACCAAAAAGGCCAGAAGGGATAGCCGTCGCCGTCGAGCCACTGGTGGAAGTACTCGACGATATCGTCAATGGGCGGCTCGAGCGGCGGGCCGACGAGACCCGGGATGCTGCGCATCATTTCATAGAACTGCTCGTTGAAACCGGCGTGATGGTTGTAGAGGCTCCAAACGGCGTCGCGTCCGTCCCGCGCGATATAGAGGTATTTTGCGCGCGGCGAGAACACGAGCGCGTCGACCGGCAAATGCGTTTTCAGAAAGCGCCGATGAGTCTGTGCTTCGAGCGCCGCGATCATGTCGTCGTACGGCAGAAAGCGGATATCGACCCATGGTGACAAGTCGAGGACCGGGATATCCTCCGCGCCGTCGAAAATCAGCTGCCCGATGATCTGCTGCATCCACGTCGTGCCGGCCTTGGCCCACGTACCGATTACGATGTCGTCGCCGCGGAACTCAAAGCCGCTCCACCGCGTCGAGTCCATGTGATGGTTGTGCATTTCGCGCAGTTTCTGCGGCCAGACGCTGGGCTTGCTCATGACGGAATCCTATCAGTACCGCAAGTCGAGCGCGGCGCACAGAAACGACATGAGTGGGGCGGCAGCCTTGAATCGAGCGGCCACGTCGTCGCAGAAATCCGGCTGCAAGACATCGGCGTTCGCGATCGTGCTTACGGCGATGAAATCCTTGCGTTTTAGGTCTTCGACATGAGGAGCGTCCGCAGCGAAGCCGCGCGGCAGGCGTGCTAGCCGGTCGCCGGCGAGCTCGAAACGGGCCCTGAACGCGTCGTTCGTCGATGCTTTGCCCCATCGTGCCGGCTGTTCCACGATCCTCATTCTGATGGCGTGCAGAGCTTGCGGCTCGGGGTGCCAAAGTCCGGCGCCGAGGAAGCATCCGTCGGGCGCGATGTGCACATAGAAGCCGGGCGCGTGGACGTCACGGCCGCGCTCGTGACGAAACTGGATTCCGATATTCGTCTTGTACGGTGTTTTGTCGTGGGCGAATCGCGTATCCCGGTAGACGCGCATCAACGAGCCGCCCGTGCGCTTCGGCACGGCGAGAAAGTGTTTCGAGATGCCCTCGATTCTCCGGTCCATGCTCTCGATGAACGATAACGACGGCTCGAGCACGAGCGCCTCGTAGCGGTGCTTGTTGGCTTCGAACCACGCGCGGTCGTTGTTGGCCTTGAGCTCGGCGAGGAAACGCACTGTGTCACGGCTGAACGGCGATCGACGGATGGCGGATTCGTTCGGCACGACGTGAGGCCCGGACAGAGGCATTGGCGGGATTCTAGCGCGGCGCGCTTACCCTGAGTGGTGCTGCGTGATGAGCTCTCCGAGGCGACGAAACTCGTCGCTGCGCGGGCTGCCGCGCCGCCAGACCAGGCCGATCGTGCGGTAATTACTCTCCGCGAGGGGATAGGTCGCGACCTGCGTACGTTGCAGCATCGCCGAGTCTTCGGCCATTTCGGGCAAGAACGTGATCCCTAAGTCGGCGTCGACCATCTCAATGAGCGTCAGCAGGCTCGAGGCGGAAAACGGGTGCAGCTTCTGCGAGTCGCGTATCTTGCAGGCTTCGATCGCATGCTCGCGGAGGCAGTGCCCTTCGCGCAGCAGCAGCACGCTGCCTGCGTGCACGCGGTTGAGCCGGAAATTCGCGGGATCTACCAACGTAGTTCCCTTGCGCGCCGCGAGCCGGAAGCGATCTTGAAAGAGCTCCATCTCTTCGACGCCGGGGAGCGCGTAGGGCAGCGCCAGGATCACGACGTCCAACGTGCCTTCCATGAGCTGCTCGTACACGCGCTGCGTCACGTCTTCATAGAGATACAGCTTGAGCTCTGGGAACCCCTTGCGCAGTTTCGGTAATACCCGCGGCAGCAGAAATGGAGCGATGGTCGGAATGATGCCGAGGTGCAACGGGCCGTGCAGCGGACGAGCGTATCCGCGGGCCGCCTCGACGAGCGTATTGATGTCCTGTAGGCACAGCTTTGCGAGCACGGCGACTTCCTTGCCGACGGCCGTGATCGTCACGCTGCGGTTCGTGCGGTCCACGAGATTCGCGCCGAGCACGCTCTCGAGCTCCTGAATCGCGACGCTGAAGGCGGACTGGGACACAAAACACCGTGTCGCGGCGCGGCCGAAGTGCTGCTCGTCGGCGAGCGCAACGAAGTAGCGCAATTGCTTGGTCGACGGGAGGTGAGGTTGGGCCGAGGACACGGGTAGTCCTTATAATCTATTGATCGGGACATACCAATATAAATAATCTAATTTATGGATTCAACGGGCGTGCGTACACTGGCCTCGACTAGTATTTAAGGCGTTGCCGGACGGAGGCACTCATGAGCATCGATATCGGTATTTCCCCCAAAGACCGCGCCAAGATCGCCAAAGGGTTGTCGCGGCTGCTTGCGGACAGCTATACGTTGTACCTGAAGACCCACAACTATCATTGGAACGTCACTGGTCCGATGTTCAGCACGCTGCATGCAATGTTCGAGGCGCAGTACACGGAGCTCGCAACCGCGGTTGATCAGATCGCGGAACGCATTCGCGCGCTCGGCCACCCTGCGCCCGGCTCGTATCACGCGTTCACGACGTTGACCTCCATCAAGGAAGAACGGGGCAAGCCGTCGGCGAAAGAGATGATTCGCCAGCTGGTGATCGGTCAAGAAGCCGTCGTCAAGACGGCGCGCGAGATCTTTCCGGATGCCGACGCCGCGCACGACGAGCCCACGACCGATCTCTTGACCCAGAGGATGCAGCTCCACGAGAAGAACGCCTGGATGCTGCGCAGCATGCTGGACAAGTAGCAGCGGCCTTCTTGTAGGAGCTTCGCTCGCGAAGATCAAGAATCGCGAGCGAAGCTCGCTCCTACACATCAATCGGCCGAGCGCCGGCCGAACCGAAGACGAAAGAGCTCTATGAACCCCACGCGTTGCGCCTCGAGATTGATGCGCAACGGATCGAAGTTGACCGCCTCGCGGTCGGGGTCGTAGAGCGGCAGGATCGCCACTTCGATGCGCTGCGGCGGCCGCTCGGCTTCTTGATTCGCGCGCCAAGTGCTGCCCAAGTCCGGCAGGCGCCACTCGGAGTCCCTGACGACGATGATCTCTTCGAGACCATCGGCCGCGGCACGTCCCTCGGCGAGGCGCGCTTGGCCCGGCTCATTGAGCCGCGGCGGCAGCGTGAGATCCTCGCGTTGCGCGAAAGCGGCGATCGTCGGCGCGCACAACGCGGCGCCGCCGAGAATCCATGCGTGCCTGCGACCGATCACCGCCGGTCCCGCCAAGCGAGCGTTCTGAACCAGTAACGATGCGTCGTCGGCAACCACGTGTCGGCTTCGCGCGCCGTGATCCAGGCGTTCAAGAATGCAAGGAAGTCGGGATCGCCCTTGCCGACGGCGAATCCCGAATGCGTTTCCAGCAATGGGCGGGCAACCGGTACATCGATGGTGTCGCCGTGCTCGAGTGCAAGAAACGTCGGCACGGGCTCGTCCTCGAGATACGCATCGACGGCACCCGCGAGGAGCGCCTCGCTCGCCGTCTCGATCGATGCAAACACCACGAGGTCGGCTTGCGGCAACAAGCGCCGCGCGAGCTCCGCCCCGACGGAGTTTTCGACAGCGGCGATCTTGTAGGTTTCCGCGTTGAGCTCCTCGAAGCGCGCGACGCTCGCGGTGCGCGTCGAGTTGGTGGCGAGCGAGATGCCGGCGCTCACGTACGGTTGACTGAAGTTGACATGCAACGCGCGCTCGGGTGTGATCGTGAGCCCCGCCGCGATGACGTCGATCTCACCGGCTTCCAAGGCCGGTATGAGATCGGCGAACGCGTACACGAGGAGCTCCGCGCGCACCTGCATGTCTTCAGCGAGCTTGTTCGCGACGTCAATCTCGAACCCGGTCAACTCGCCGGACTCGTCGCGCAACGTCCACGGGGCCGCCAGCGCGACGCCGACGCGCAGCGTCCCTTGGTTCAATACGTGCTGCAAGGAGCGCGCGGTCGCCGCAGATGCGAACGGCAAGGCGCACAATAGCAGGATCGTAATGGGCAGAGCTCGACGCATGAGTCGAATAATGAGACGGACGACGGTGTCTGTACAGCGCGCGGCAAGCTCTGACGCGACATGAATTCGGCGCGCGGCGAATCGGCTCCCTTCGAGGCGTTGGTAAAGCCTCATCTGACGCGGCTTTACCGGCTCGCATTCCGCCTCACGGGCAATTCGCCGGACGCCGAGGATCTCGTGCAAGACGTGCTCGTCAAGATGTATCAGCGCGGCGAAGAGTTGGCGAGCATTGAAAGTCTCGGTCCTTGGCTCGCCCGCGTCCTGTACCACCAGTTCGTCGACAATACGCGGCGCTACGCACGCAAGCGTTTGCGCGCGGTGTCGATCGACGATCCGGCCAACGAAGGTCTCGTTCGCGATGCACTGCACGGAGCGTCGGAACCGCAGCAGCCCGACCACCTGGAGCCGTTTCACATAAACGCTCTCACGCGCGCGCTCGCGGCCTTGAGCTTCGAGCATCGGACCGTGGTCCTGCTGCACGACAGCGAGGGCTACAAGCTCGAGGAGATTCAAGCGCTGACCGGCGTCAGCCTCGGTACGGTGAAATCGCGCTTGCACCGCGCCCGCGCGCGGCTGCGGGAGTTGCTGGGCGGGCAGGGAACCTTTTGACCGCGGCCGACGTGTTGAGCTCGAAGGGAGAAAGCGTGAACTGCGAGGCGACTTCTGCGCAGCTCGACGACTACCTGGACGGCGCCTTGCCTGCGCCGCAACGGCAGGCGTTCGACACTCACATCGCGGCATGCGCCGCATGCCGGCGCGAGCTCGCCGTTGCGCGCGCGTTGCAGGTCGCGGTTGCCGCGTATCCGGCGCCGCCGCCGCGCGAGGGATTCGAAGCGCGTATCTTCAGTCGTGCCGCGAATGAGGGCCGCGCCCGCGCGCCGCGCGTGGTCGCGCTGGCATTCGTGGCCGCTTTCGCTGCGAGCATATTGACGGTGATCTTCACGGGCTTGCTCGTCCGCGCGCCGCGCCCGGAATTCGCCGCGGGGCTTCCGACGGTGGCCATGGTCGTCGATCAAACCCGCGACGTGAACCTCGTCTTTGCATCGAGCGCCGCGGTCGACAGCGTGTCCTTGCACATCGTGTTGCCGGAAGGGATCGAGATGCTCGGCCACGAGGGCGAGAGGGAGGTGCGTTGGCGCACGCAGCTTGCGGCAGGCAACAACATTCTGCCGCTCAAGCTCGTCGCGTCCGAGCCGGCCACGGGACAGCTCGTGGCGCGCTTGCAGCACGGCAATCGGGAGAAGGTTTTCCGAGTTCACGTCACCGTGAGCTCGGGCTGAAGCGTCGACGGTATGAGCCCGCGCCCGTGTGGCGCGTCGTCGACTCGCGGACTACTCGAGCACGAAGCGTACGCGCGTATAGGTTTGTTGGTCGATCGGCCGATCCATGAACACGCGCGGCTCGAAGCGCCATTGCGACACGGCCGCCATCGCCTCTTCGCGGAAATATCGCTCGTGCGAGGCGTCGGCGACGACGATGTTGCGCGTGGAGCCATCGCTCGCCACCATGAATTGCACGTCGACCCAGCCTTCGACTCCGCGCGTCGCGGCGTTGCGCGGGTACTCGGGCGCGACGTAATCGATCACGGTCAATGCGGAGGCCGGCAGCGGTTTCGCCGTTTCCATTGCGATCAGGCGGTCGGTCAATACCGTTCTCGCGGCTGCAATCGGCGCTTGATCGGCGGCGATGCGCTCGGCTTCGTCGATCCAGGTTCGCGCGGCGTCGGGGTCGAGGGCCTCGAGCGCCTGTGTCGAACGCGCGAGCAGCTCCGTCACGAGCAGATCGCGATCCCGGATAGCGAGCTCGTGAGTCGCGTTCTCATCGATCATGCGCTTGACATGGAGCCGCGCGTTGTCGTTCGCGGGCGTGAGCAACCGGTTTTCACGCATCGCTCGATCGAAAGCGTCATGGGCCAGGAGCACGAGGTCGACTTTCGGTTCTTCGCGCACGGGCTCGGGGCGCGGCGCTGCGACTACGACCTGCACGGTTTCGGGCTCCGCGACGGGTTCCGTCTCGGGCTTCGGCGCCGCGTCCTCTACGCGCAGTGCGAGCGCCATGGCACCTTCATGATCGGGCAATGCGCCGAGAATGCGGTCCACGGTCGCGCGTGCATCGTCGTAACGGCCTTGCTCGAGTGCGACAGCGCTCCGTTGCAGTAAATCCGCGGCCACCTTGTTCAGTCCCTCGAGCGCGATCACGTTGCCGGGTTCCTGTTCCAGCACGCCCGCGAACAGAGTCCACGCGCTGTAATCTTCGGGCTCGGTCAACATGCCCGCTTCGTAGGCGAGCTGCGCCATGCGCAAGGGGTCGTCGAGACCGGAGCGCAGCGGCGTCGCGTCCGCGGGCGCGACTTCGCTTGCGGCGGCTGCCGGTTGCGGAGTCGCCGTGACGGCGGCAGGCACTACGATGGCCGCGGGCTCGGAAACCCCCGACGACCACGGCTGCGAGATCACGAGCCACATGACTCCCATGCCGGCAACGGCGGCCGCGGCGAGCCACAGTAAGCGGTCGCTTTGCTTCTCGGAGGGCACATCCATCGTCGGATTCGTACTCATACTGAGGCCCATAAGCGGCGCATGCTTTTAAGTTTGTTGAGCACTCCGTCGAAGACCCCGACGTCTTCCGTGTTCGCGACCTCATGCCGCTTGACGAGATCCGGGTTCTTGAGCAGAGCACGATGATGCTTCAAGGCGGCTTGGAGACTGATCGCGCACCGTCCCAAGGACAGTGGCTTTCGCAAGAAACGGAAGATCTGCCCGTGATTGATGAGCCAGACCATATCGAGCACATCGCGGTGTTGCGAGACGGCGATCGTGACAAGCTCGGGGAGGTGCTCCTTGAGCCGCGCGGTCATCGCTTGAATCGTCGCCTTGTCCTCGGAGATATCCGTGACGAGGACGCCGGGCTTGTGGTCGCCGAGCAATTTCACTACCTGCACGATGTTGGTTGCGCCGTAGACGGGCAACCGCCCACGCACGGCCTGTTGCACGATGCCGAGCACTTCACTGTCGCTCGAGAAAACGATCACTCCGAGCCCGGTGACGAGGCGGGGTTTGCTCGCCGGCACGGCGGTGGGGGCCGGCGTCCTCGGCGGCGACTTGGCGTCGGCCGGCAGCTCCGTGATAACCGGTCGCGGCATGATGTCGGTCGAGGTCGGATCGAACGCCCGCGCGGGCGCGGCGGCCGATCGCGAGGGGGCGGCCGCCGGCGAGGCGCCGGGGCCGACCTCGACGACCGTATCGCTTTCCATGATGATTTCGAGGACGTTTTCGGCCTCCATGTCGGCCTCGGTTTGCACGGGGGCCGCCTCGGGCGCGGGTACTTCGCGGGCGAGCTTGGCGGCCAGCGAAACCGTCTCGCGAAGATGGGCGGGCGCGCAGGGTTTGGTGAGGAAGCGAAATACTTCGCCGTCGTTGATCGAGCCTTCCACGGCATCGAGGTCGGCGTAGCCCGTGAGCAGGATGCGCACCGTGCGCGGCGACATCGATCGAACTTTCGTCAGCACCTCGACACCGGTCATTTGCGGCATGCGGTGGTCCGCAACGATCACATCGATGTCGTTCGCCTTGATGATGTCGAGCGCTTCCGCGCCGTGTGACGCGAGGTATAGCTCGAACTGCCTGCGGAACATGATCCGCATCGAGTTCAATACGCGCTGCTCGTCGTCGACGAAAAGAAGTCGAGGTTTGTTCTCTGCTTGAGCGGCCTGTTGTGGCATGCGAGCCTACACCGCTTCCGCGAGCTCGGGCACGTCGAGCTCGGCGGCTCCCATCCCTTCGTCGGCGCGCGCTGCTTGCGGTGCTTGCGTCCTCTGCTTGACGGGCAACATGACCGTGAACGTGGAGCCATGCCCCACTTTCGACTCGACCAAGAGCTCCCCGCCGTGGCCGCGAATGATCTCGTCGACGATAGACAACCCGAGACCGGTGCCCGTGCCGACTTCCTTGGTCGTAAAAAACGGATCGCGGATCTTGGAGAGGTTTTCCTCGGGTATTCCGCAACCGGTGTCCGAGATGGCGATCGCAACGTGTCGCGCGTCGCGCTGCTTCGTCGTGATGACGATCTCGCCTTGGGTTTCGATCGCCTGCGCCGCATTCGTGATCAGGTTGAGGAACACTTGATTGATTTGCGACGGAGCGCACTCGATCTCGGGAATCTCTCCATAGAACTTGTGGATCTCGGCTTTGTGCTTGACGATGTTGCGCGCGATCACGAGCGTCCTGTCGAGGCCGGCATTGACGTCGAAACTCCCGATGGGCGCGCGATCGAGACGGCTGAAATCCTTGAGGCTCTGCGCTATCTCCGTGAGGTCGGCCAGCCCATCGATGCTGTCCTTGGCGAGATCCTTCGCCTCCTGAAGGTTCGATTCGAGCTCGTCGTCGCGCATCATGATCTTGAGGTCGCGCAGCGACTGGACGAATTTGGCCTGGTACGCGGCGCGGTCCGGGTAGTCCTCGGCTCTCAGGCCGAAGGCCTGCGCGCAGGTTTGCACGAAGCGTTGCAGAAGATCGATGCGTTCCTGGATGAGCGTCGCGTTGTTGGCGAGGTAGAGCAGCGGCGTATTGATCTCGTGGCTGATGCCCGCAACGAGCTGGCCCAACGACGACATCTTCTCCGCCTGCACGAGCTGCACTTGCGATTCCTTGAGGTCCGACAGCGTTCCCTGGAGCTCCTCGGTGCGCTCCGTCACCCGTTGCTCCAGCGACGCGTTGAGCGACGCGAGCTCGCGGTTGGTGCGGTTGATGACGCGATAGCTCGATTGCAGGCCGTAAGCGATGAGACCGACGGCGACCAACATCACCACGGCGTAAATCGACAGCATGAGCCGCGCGCGGTCCACGGCGGCGACGGAGCTGCGATAGACGTCATCGACCGCGACGGCCAAGCTCGCCGCCGTCGGCGCGAGTGGCGTCTCGACGAGCTGACCGAGCTTGCTGCGGATGCTCGCCTTCGTGTTGAGGACCATCGTGGCCGCGGAGAGGAGCTTACTCAGGTCCTCCGGCATGTTCTGGTCGATACGCTGATCGCGGCCCAATGTCACGAGCAACCGCCGCAGCTCGTATTCTTGGACAGCCGTGTTCGGGGATGCGAAGCCCACGGCGCCCACGACGAGCTGGAACGTGTCCGCCGCGACGCGCTCGAGGCCGCTGTTGCGCATTTGTTGAATGATCTGCGGTCCCGCGTCGCGCAGGTACGTGAGACTGTCGACGAACGCGTTCTGCTCCGCGATGACGTCGCGTGCGAGCGTGCTCGACTGGCTCACCGTCGCGGTGAGCCCCTGAAAGTTGTTCTGAATGCGCTCGCGTTGGCTGCGGTTGCCCGGTATCTTTGCGACGGCAAGGCTGAGCCGCTCAGGGCTCGTGGACAAGCGCACTTCGAGCGCGCGCGCCGCTTCGCCGGGCTTCTCGCTGTTTTGCCTTGCCGATTCGAGCGTCGCGAGCAGAGTGCCGAACTCTTCGCCGAGACGCGCCGTTTCCGTAGCGACCGTGTTTTGTGCGACGTGCACGTCCGCCGGCACTGATCTCGATTGCCAAGCAAACGAGACGAGCAGAGTCAACGCCGCAATAGCCAGAATGAGAACGAGGATCGTACGCTGCATGACTGCATATTTACGTAATTGGGAACGCGCTAAGCGTAGGCATCCAGCGAGGCCCGCGCAGTGACAAGCATCACAGAGGCGGCGCTTGGGTTTGGCGGGTGCCCCCAAGCCCCGTCATTATGTTCAATGGAATCAACGTGGACGTGTTTTAGGCGGGGCTCATCGGGGATCCGCGCGGCGCCCGGCAGGCCCCTTTGGCGCTGCTCGTGGCCCAAGTTATTCGCTATGATCGCAGGGCTCGATTCGTAAGCGCACGAGGGAATCACGCTGAGGAAACTATTGCTGGGCACGGCGGCGGTCTTGTATGCAAGCGCAATAGCGTCCGTCGGCTTTGCGGCGCCGTTGCAGGGGAAAGCCGCACCGGAGTTTCGGCTGCAAGATCAGAACAACCAATGGCACGCACTCGAGGACTACAAAGGTCGTTGGGTGGTGCTGTACTTCTACCCGAAAGCCGACACCCCGGGATGCACGACGGAAGCTTGCGAATTTCGCGACAACATTTTTGCGTACGAGGAAATGGGTGTCGCAATCCTCGGCGTGAGCCTCGACGACGTTGGGTCGCAGAAGGAGTTCTCCGACAAGTATCATCTGCCGTTTCCGTTGCTGTCGGATGCCCAACAGGAACTGGCCACTCAGTACGGTGTGCTCGCGAGTTTCGGCAACATGACCGTGGCGAGCCGGCAAACGTTCCTCATCAATCCCGAGGGGCAAATAGCCAAGCACTACGAGCAGGTCGATCCTGCAACGCATTCCCAGCAAGTGCTCGGGGATCTCAAGAGCTTGATGTAGGACACATGGCACAGATCGGCGCGGTAGAGCAACGAGACGAACGAACCGGCGAGCGTGCGTCGTCGGTGCGGTGGACGAAGCTCAGCTCCGCACTGCGCAGCCTCGTCGGCAAAGCCATCGGCGATTACCGGATGATCGAGGACGGGGACCTCGTCATGGTGTGCTTGTCCGGCGGCAAGGATTCCTACACGTTGCTCGACATGCTGCTGAGCCTGAGGCGCCGCGCTCCCGTCCCATTCGATCTGATTGCCGTCAATCTCGACCAGAAGCAACCCGGGTTTCCGCCCGAAGTTCTGCCGCGCTACCTGGAAGAGCTCGGCGCCCCATTTCGAATCGTCGAGGAAGACACGTATTCGGTCGTCATGCGGGTCATCGGCGAAGGCAAAACCCTATGCAGTCTCTGCTCCCGTTTGCGCCGAGGCATTCTGTATCGCATCGCCGACGAGCTCGGTGCCACGAAGATTGCGCTCGGGCATCACCGCGACGATATCGTCGAGACGTTGTTTCTCAACATGTTCTATGGCGGACGGCTCAAGGCGATGCCGCCGAAGCTCTTGAGCGACGACGGCAAACACGTGGTCATCCGACCGCTCGCTTACTGTGCCGAGGCCGACATCGCGCGTTACGCGCGTGCGCGGGATTTCCCGATCATCCCGTGCAACTTGTGCGGGTCGCAGGACAGCCTCAAACGGCGCGAGATCAAAGCGATGCTGCGCGAGTGGGAGACCGTCGATCCGGGGCGCACGGAGCGGTTGTTTCGCAGCCTGCAAAACGTCAGCGCGACCCACTTGGCCGATCGTTCCCTGCATGATTTCGAGAGCCTCGCGTCGTCGCCGGGTCACGCGGACGTCGCGGAGAGCTCGTAGTCGAGCGCCGGCGCCGTGCTGCGCAAGCGATCGACGAGCTCGTTGAGCTCGCGCGCGCTCGCGAGCCGCTGCTCGGCGGTCTTGGCGAGCAAGCGGTCGATGAGCGGCTGGTAATGCGCGAGCTCCGGCGGCAGCTTGGGCACGGGAGCATCGGTGTGCTGGGCGAGAATATCATCGCGCGTGTCGCCGACGTACGGCTTCGCTCCGCACAGCATCTGGTACGCAATCACGCCTAAAGCGTAGAGATCGGTGTGCTCGTCGGTCGGCTCGCCGCGGGCCTGCTCGGGACTCATGTAATAGGGCGTGCCGCTGATGAGCTCCTCGTCGACCGGCGCGCCGCCGCCGCGTTTCGATTGCGAGATCCCAAAGTCGATGAGCGCGACCGTGCCGTTCTTGCGCAACATGATGTTTGCAGGCTTCAAGTCGCGGTGCACGACGCCGGAGGCATGGATGATCGCAAGGGCATGGGCGATCTCGATCGTCATCGCAAGCGCCTCCTGCGGATCCAGTGCCTCCGCTAACTTGCGGCCGAGATGGCCGTCGGCAAAGTACTCCATTGCGATATACGAATACTGGCTCGTCACGCGAAAATCATAGATGCCGGCTACCGCCGGATCGTCGATGTCGTACAGCAGTTTGAACTCGTCGACGAAGCGCTCGAAGTTGGCGTCGCGCGCCAGCGATCCTGGGCCGCGATGCAGAACTTTGAGGACCACTTCTTGGCTGTGCTCGGCGCTGTAGGCGACGTGCACGGAGACATTGCCGTGACTCGAAAGCCGGCGGCGCACGTCGTAGCCGAAGAGTTGCAGGACGCCTGTCACGTCGTCGGCATAGGGAGGGTTCCGTGAGAGCAGTGCTTTCTGCACGGCGTTGACGAGCTGTGTTCTGCCGAGCAAGTTCTTGGCAATGTAATCGAAGGCGCCGGCTTTCATCGCTTGCACGGCCGTATACTCGCTGCCGCTTTCGGTCAGCAATATGACGGGCGGATTGTTCGGGTCCGCGGTGATGGCGCGCAAAGCGCGCAGTGTCGGGGCATCGGCCGTGCCGTCGGTCGAGAAATCGCAACCGACGACGATGGCGTCGAACGACTTGAGCTTCTCGCTGTTGCCGACGACGCTCGCGAGTGTTGCGCTTACGGACTGGACGGACGCGCCGTGCCAAGTCTTGACGACATAGCGGCGCAGGGCAGCACGAGTGCCGCGGTCGGATTCCAGTATCAGAACCCGCGGATTGATTGAATTGCCGGCTTCCACTGCACCCGCCACCGTAGCAAATGGCTCCGCGGGAATGAGTGACCGGAATCACAATGAGTCAGTCGGGCGAGCGTGTCTCCGCGCGGGCCCGAACCGCGTCGAGGATGACCGGCAGATCGCGGCGCAGGGTCGCACGGACGAAGACGCGCGGGACCGGGAATCCGGGCTGCAGCAGCAGCGAATGAAGCAAGAGCACGGAACCGTCCGGTTGGTCCAGCAGCCACCACGTACCGCGCATCTGCGCGAGCGGCCCGCTGACGCGGCTGACTTCGATGCGAACGTACGGGAAATAGTCCAAACGAAAGACGTGCTCGAAACGCGGTAGGAAGAACGCGGGCTTCACGGTCTGCACGAAGAGCTCCGCTTTGCCGTCGTCGACCGACTCGATGAGCCGACAGTCGACGACGTTCGGCGCGTATTCCGGGGCGATCTCACATTGGCGCAGAATGTCGAAGATCGCCTCCTTTGGCGCGCGGATGCGCGTGGCGACGTCCACCGTCACGGCGTTGCGCGGGGCTTTGCCGATCTGCAGCAGTGTTTCGCCGGCCGCGATTCGCGCGACGTCGATCCACGCGAGATCGGGCGCATGTTCCTGCGCAGAGGCAAGCGGCGCGAGACCGAGCGGGCTTGCGGCAAGGAGCAGCGCACCTAGAAGGGCCCTAGTCGCCACCTTCGTCGACGATGAAGTTGCGCAGCGCGCCCACTCCGGAAATCTCGACTGTCACGGTGTCGCCGGCTTTCATCCACAACGGCGGTTTGCGGCCCGCGCCCACGCCGCCGGGCGTGCCGGTCACGATCACGTCGCCGGGCTCGAGCTGCGTCCACGTGGAGCAATACTCGATGAGCTCGGGAACACCGAAGCACAACTCCGCCACGCTTTCATCTTGCACGACGCGATCATTGAGGAGCGTGCGCAAATGGAAGCGCTTGGGATCCGGTTGCTCGTCCGTGGTCACGAGCCATGGACCGAAGGCGCCGCTGTGATGAAAGTTCTTCCCCGGCGTCCATTGGAGCCCGTGCCGCTGATAGTCGCGGACGCTGCCGTCGTTGAAGCAGCTGTAACCCGCCACGTGCTCGTACGCGCGCGCCCGAGGCACGTGGCGGGCGCGCTTGCCGATGACGACCGCGAGCTCTCCTTCGAAGTCGTACTGTTCCGAGACGCGCGGCTTGATCATCGGCTCTGTGTGACCCACGAGGCTGTCGGCGAAGCGCACGAATATCACGGGGTATTCGGGACGCTCGCGCCCCATCTCTTTGATGTGAGGCAGGTAGTTCACGCCGACGCACAAGAGCTTGGCGGCGGGGTCGTCGATCAACGGCCGATGACGCACGTCGCTGAGCGGGAAATCCGCCGCTCGCGTCGCGAGCCCGCTGAGCTCGTCGAGCGCGCCCGCGATCAGCACGTCGCGTAGATTGCCGGACCGTCCGGACCAACGCGCGCTCGCATCGATGACACCGGAGCCGGTGACGATTCCGATACCGTTCCGTCCGCCCCGGTCGAAGCTAATGACGCGCACGCCGGCTTCCACGCGAGCTCTCGGCCCCGAGCGCCGCGACCGCGGCGTCGAGGGACAACACTTCTTGATCGTTCCTGCCCAGACGGCGGACCGAGACCGTACTCTCCGCCATCTCGCGTTTCCCGACGGCAATGATCACGGGAATCTTCGCCAAACTGTGCTCGCGCACCTTGTAATTGATCTTCTCGTTTCTCAAGTCGGTGCGCCCACGTAAGCCGGCCGCGCTAAGCGCTTGCCAGACCCTGAGTGCGTACTCGTCGGCGTCCGAGGTGATCGTGGCTACGACGATCTGCTCCGGAGCGAGCCAGAACGGCAACGCGCCGGCGTAGTGCTCGAGCAAGATGCCGATGAACCGCTCCAAGGAACCGAAGATCGCTCGGTGCAGCAGCACGGGTTCGTGCTTGCCGCCGTCTTCGCCGATATAGGTTGCACCCAGACGGTTCGGCAAATTGAAGTCTACTTGCAGCGTGCCGCACTGCCATTCGCGGCCGATCGCGTCGCGCAAGACGAACTCGATCTTAGGTCCGTAAAAAGCGCCCTGGCCGGGGTTGTAGGAATACTTGAGACCCAGCGTGTTCATGGCGGACTGCAGCGCCGCTTCGGCGCGATCCCACACGGCATCGCCGCCGACGCGTTTTTCGGGCCGGTCGGCGAATTTGATGACGACGTCGTCGAAACCGAAATCGCGGTAGATGCCGAGGAGCAGGTTGCACACCGCTCCCGTCTCGGCCGTGATCTGCTCTTCGGTGCAGAAGATGTGAGCGTCGTCCTGCGTGAATGCGCGAACACGCATGAGGCCATGCAACGCACCGGAAGGTTCGTAGCGATGGACCTTGCCGAACTCCGCCAAGCGCAGCGGCAGGTCGCGATAGCTCCGCAAGTCGTTCTTGAAGATTTGCACGTGGCCGGGGCAATTCATCGGCTTGATGGCAAAGACGCGGTGGTCCTCGGTCTCGCTCGTGAACATGTTCTCGCCGAAAGTATCCCAATGGCCCGACGCCACCCACAGCGAGCGGTCCATGAGCTCGGGGGTATTGACCTCCCGATAGCCCACCGCTTGCTGCTCCCTGCGCAGGTGCTCGACGAGCAGTTGAAACAACGTCCAGCCCTTCGGATGCCAAAATACGGCGCCGACCGCCTCGTCCTGGAAATGAAACAAATCCATCTGGCGTCCGAGCCGACGATGGTCGCGACGCTCGGCTTCTTCGAGCCGCGTGAGGTAGGCGTCGAGCTGTTTCTGGTCGGCCCAGGCGGTGCCGTAAATTCGTTGCAGCATCGCGTTGCGAGAATCGCCGCGCCAATACGCGCCGGCGAGCTTGGTCAACTTGAAGGCCTTGCCGAGCCGGCCCGTCGAGGGGAGGTGCGGACCGCGGCACAGATCGATGAAATTCCCTTGACGGTACAGGCTGATCGGCTCCCCCGCCGGGATACCGGCGATGATTTCGGCTTTGTAGTGCTCGCCGATCTCGCCGAAGAACGCAACTGCCGCGTCTCGATCCCACTCCTCGCGCGTGATTTTCTCGTCGCGATCCACGATCTCGCGCATGCGCGCCTCGATGCGCGCGAGATCCTCCGGAGTGAACGGCTCGCTGCGCGCGAAATCATAGTAGAAGCCATTCTCGATTGCGGGCCCGATTGTCACTTGCGTTTGCGGATACAGCTCCTTCACGGCTTCCGCCATGACGTGGGCCGCATCGTGGCGGAGGATCTTAAGACCGTCCGTGGAATCGCGTGTGACGACCTCGATCGCGGCGTCGTCGGTCACGCTCGCGCTCAAGTCCTTGAGTTTGCCGTCGACGCGCACGGCGACCGCCGCGCGCGCCAAGCGCGGACCGATGCTCGCGGCGATTGCGGCGCCGTCGATGGCGGCGGAAAAAGCTCTTTTGGAGCCGTCGGGCAGCGTTATCGTAAGCATGTCGGCAGACTTTCGCACTGGCGGCGGCATTGTACGATAAGCTAGACACCCATGTAGGTCGCGGCCGCGGAGATCGGAGAGATGAGCAGCCTACAGATCGAGATGTTTCCGTGCCTGTCAGACAACTACGGATTCCTCGTGCACGATGCGGACGCCGACGTGACGGCGGCCATCGATACACCGGAAGTCGCCGCGATCGAAGCGGCGCTCGAGCGCCGCGGCTGGCGCCTCACGCATATCCTCAACACGCATCACCACGGCGATCACGCCGGCGGCAACTTGCCGCTCAAGGCGAGCACGGGATGCACGATCATCGGTCCGCGCAACGACGCGAAGCGGATTCCCGGCATCGACAGACTCGTCGGCGAGGGCGACGTTTTATCGTTCGGCACGCATCGGGTTGCGGTCTACGAGACACCCGGCCATACGCGCGGGCACATCGTCTATCACTGTCCCGACGACAGCGTCGGCTTCGTCGGCGACACGTTGTTTTCCTTGGGTTGCGGCCGGCTATTCGAAGGCAGTCCGCGAGAGATGTGGAGCTCGCTGCAAAAAATCCTGCGCTGGCCCGATGCGACGCGCATTTACTGCGCCCACGAGTACACGGCCGCGAACGGGCGATTCGCGCTGACGGTGGAGCCCGATAATCAGGATCTCGTCGAGCGCATGCGGGAGGTGGAACGATTGCGGGCACGAGGGCTGCCGACGTTGCCGACGACGGTCGGCCTCGAGCGGGCAACGAACCCGTTCTTGCGTCCGGGAAGCCTGGCGCTCCGGCGCACGCTCGGTCTCGAGTCGAGCGACGACGTTGCCGTGTTCGCGCGGACGCGGGCGCTCAAGGACGTGTTTTGACTCCGTCAGGCGCTCGGGCGTACGTGCGAGCGGCCTTGCATCATGAGCCCGGCGCCCCGGTCGGAGACGTGGGTGACGACGGCCTTGCGGCGGTGCAAGCGTACCGTATCGCCGAGGTTGACCGCGAACACTAGATTGACCACGGTCCCGGCCGGTAATCCCAGGGACCTGATCTCGAGAAACACGCCCATGGCCGAGAGGTTTCGCGCCCGACAACGCTGCATG
Source organism: Gammaproteobacteria bacterium (assembly GCA_036507635.1). Taxonomy (GTDB): domain Bacteria; phylum Pseudomonadota; class Gammaproteobacteria; order Steroidobacterales; family Rariloculaceae; genus DATBLZ01. Next base: position 966 of record DATCIQ010000071.1, on the reverse strand, counting down.
CGCCCCCCCGGAACCGACACGTAGACCGTGGTCGAAACTTTGTTTCTCTCTAGTAACCGCCGCTCCATCGATCGACGACCTCGCCCGGGCTCTCATTGGTGGGGTAGGCGCAAATATGCCGTGGCGCCGGGCAAAAGCAAGTGCACGTCCGGCCCTCTCGTGCGCGCGCCGGAGCAGTCGCGGCGCGCCGCTCGCGTCTTGCGCCCGGTCGCGGAGGCGCGCTTCTTGCGGGTCCATTATGTCGCAGGTTCGGCGCGCCGCCGTGGGGGTTCGGCGGGGGATCGGGACGCTGCGCGGAGCCCGCTCCGGTACAGGGTTTCGCCGCGCTTTTATGTTGACACTCCGGATTGCAGATCAGACAATACGCGGCTTATGTCCGCGGAGGGGTACCCAAGCGGTCAACGGGGGCAGACTGTAAATCTGCTGGCTATGCCTTCGTAGGTTCGAATCCTACCCCCTCCACCAAGAGTGGCGGGGGTAGCAGCGAGGAACGGCGGGTGTAGTTCAATGGTAGAACCTCAGCCTTCCAAGCTGATGGTGTGGGTTCGATTCCCATCACCCGCTCCACATAAGGACAGACGACGCGTGCGCAGGTTCACAGAGGGATTACGACAGTCGGGCTCTTGGCGGGCTGTAGGAGCGAGCTTCGCTCGCGATTCTGTCTGCCCACATAGCTCAGTGGTAGAGCACTTCCTTGGTAAGGAAGAGGTCACCGGTTCAAGCCCGGTTGTGGGCTCCATGATTCAAACAGATTAAAGCGCGTAAGCCGCAGCCGAATCCGGCCCGCGGACCGTGCCGCCAGCGACGTAGCAGGAGTTCTTCTCATGTCCAAGTCAAAATTCGAGCGTAAGAAGCCGCATGTAAATGTTGGGACGATCGGGCATGTAGATCATGGGAAGACGACGTTGACGGCGGCGTTGACGAAGGTGATGGCGGCGAAGTTTGGTGGGACGTTCATGGCGTACG
>DATCIQ010000070.1:0-5558 GCA_036507635.1 Gammaproteobacteria bacterium | reverse complement strand
TGAAAGAACATCTCGCTGCCGCCGGTTGCGGCCCACTCGTTGTAGCCCGCCGCCATATTCGCGGCGAGCTCGAGTGCCACGGCGAAACGCGCAGGCTCGAGGTCGAGCAACTTGGCGGCCGCTGCCGCCGCCGCGAACGGGCCCGTGATTCCCGTGGGACGGAAAATCCGCGATACCTCGACGTCGAGAATCGCACGCCCGAGCTTGCCGCCCGCTTCGTAGCCCGCAACGATCGCCGCGAGTAATTGCCGGCCGTTGACACGCCGCGTTTCCGCCGTCGCGAGCACGGCAGGCAGCACGGCGACGCCCAGATGGCTCACGCTGCCGAGATGCATGTCGTCGCGGACGAGTCCGTGGCCGAGCACGGCGTTTGCAAACGCCGCATCCGGCGCCGCGACAACGTGCGCGGTGCCGACGATCGTCGCAGCGCGTCGTGACGGCTCCGCGGAATTGTCGCAGGCCACTTCGACGGCTTGGCGCGACCAGGGCAGATGCTGCGACGCGAACGCGCACGCAAGAAAGTCGAGCACGCAGAGCTTGGCCTTGGCGACGACGGCGGGCGCCATGCGTTCCGCGTCGAGCTCGTATAGGGCGCCGGCCATGCGCTCCGCGAGCGGACGCGGCTCGAGATTGCGGTCGGGAGCCTCGGCGACCATCGGCGGCTCCGTCAGGCCTTCGCCCTGATCTCGACGCCAGCCCACTCCTCGACGACGCGTGCGATCTCGGTGAAGTCGGAATCGGCGCCGAACCGCGCCTTCGTGATGGAAAGCATCTCGAGCACGGCGGCGCCGGCAATCATCGGCACGCCGAGATTCTGCGCTTCCTCAAGACAGAGGCGCACGTCTTTGTAGAGGAGTCCCGTCGCGAAGCCGAAATCGAAGGTTCTCGGGATTATGGAGCGCGGGAACTTGTCTTGCGTTGCGCTGTTGCGGCCGCTGCCTGTGTTGATGATGTCGCACATCTGCACGGGATCGAGCCCGGCCTTGACGCCCATGACGACCGCCTCCGAGGAGAGAACGAGCGCGGCCGCGGACAGCAGGTTGTTCGCGAGCTTCATGACTTGGCCCTGTCCCGCGCCTTCGCCGACAAAGAAAAGCTTGCCGAACCGCGCGAGCGCCTTCTCGACCTGGATGTACAAGGAACGTTTCCCCGAGACCATGACGGCGAGCGTGCCTTCGCGCGCGCCCTTGACCCCGCCGCTGACGGGCGCATCGAGATAGTCGATGCCTTTTTTCGCAAGCTCGGCCGCGACGACGCGAGCCATTTGCGGGCCCGTAGTCGAGCAATCGACGACGTGCTTGATCGTGGATCCCCCCAGCACGCCGTCGGCGCCGAGACAAACGCTTTGCACGATATCAGGCGTCGGCAAGCTCAAGAACACGGTGGTGGTCGACGAGCCGACGTCCGGGGCGGAGCTCGCGGCGCGCGCACCGATTGCAACGAGCTCGTCGACGGCGTTCTTGGACGTATCGAACACGGTGAGCGAGTAGCCGGCCTCGAGTAGGCGCCGCGCCATGTGCGCGCCCATGCGGCCGATGCCGATGAACCCGTAATCCGTTGCTGCCACTCCGCATCCTCCCAAGAGTGCTCGTCGTGCCGATTGTCATTGTTCGTGCGTGGCAGTCTACAATATCTCGCGTCGCGCCCCGAGAGTTCCATGAGTCCCGCGCCCGCCAAGAAGAGCTATTCACGAATCGCCGCCGAAGAAGCCTACGCGCCCCGCGATTTGATCGAGCGCTACAAGCGCATCATTCGCGACGGCACGAGCAACGATCCCGGCTTCGAAAGCCTCATGGGTTACTTTCTGTTCAACGACAGCCCGCGCACGAACGCGATCGTCGAGCGCTTGCAGGATTTGGGCGACCGGCGCATCGGCGACATGGACGCGACGGGCATCGCCAAGCAGGTCATTTCAATCACGGCCCCGGGTCTGCAAATTTTCGACGCGCACACGGCGGTCGGCCTCGCGCCCGATTACAATGACGAGCTCGCAGCGGCCGTGTCCGTGTATCCGGATCGATTCGCGGGGCTGGCCGCGATCGCGCCGCAGGCCCCAAGGGCCGCGGCCAGAGAGCTCGAGCGCGCCGTTCGCAAGCTCGGCCTCAAGGGCGCCATCATCAACTCGCACACGCACGGCGAGTACCTCGACGACGAGAAATTCTGGGACATTTTCGCGGCCGCCGAGGCGCTCGACGTGCCCATCTACATCCACCCGCAGACGCCGCCGCCGGCGATGATCAAGCCGTTTCTCGAGTCCGGCCTCGACGGCGCGATCTTCGGCTTCGCCGTCGAGACGGGCCTGCACATGCTGCGTCTCATCGTGAGCGGCGTGTTCGATCGGTTCCCCGGCTTAAAGATCGTGGTCGGCCATCTCGGGGAAGGCATACCGTATTGGCTCTTCCGCGTCGATTTCTTCCACCGCGGCATCGTGCAGACGAAGCGCTACAAGAACTTCAAGCCGCTCAAGAGGAAGCCGAGCGACTATATGAAGGAGAACTTCTACGTCACGACGAGCGGCATGGCGTGGGAGCCCGTGATCCTCTATGCGCGCTCGGTGCTCGGCAGGGATCGCGTCTTGTACGCGATGGACTATCCGTACCAATATGTGCCCGCCGAAGTTGCCGTCACGGACGACTTGCCGATCAGCGTCTCGGATAAGAAGCTGCTCTATCAGACCAACGCGGAGCGCGTGTTTCGCCTCTAGGCCGGCGGAGGAGCGGTCTCAAGCGAGCTCACAACGCGCGAGTCATGAACACACTGTACGGGTCAGGCACGTAGTCGGCGAACGGCTCGCAGATGACGAACCCGAAGCTCGTATAGAGGGCACGTGCGGGCGCGAATGCCTCCATGGAGCCGGTCTCGAGGCTCAATCGCGTATAGGAGCGCCGTTTTGCTTCCTCGATGATGTGCTCGAGGATTTTCGAGGCAACTCCTTTGCGGAGATGAGCCGCGGCGGTTCGCATGGACTTGATCTCGCCATGTCGGCGATCGAGCTCCAATAGTGCGCCGCAGCCAAGAAGCTCGCGTTCCTCCCATGCCGCCCAGAAAGTAATTTGCGGCGAACACAAGGCGTCTATGTCCAACGCATGGACGCTCTCGGGGGGCGAATGCACTGCCACACTTCTCAGGTGCTCGCGTAGCAGGCTCGCTATCTCTGCTCCCCTCGGGTCATCCACTCGAATTTCCATTCGGCACCTTCCGGTCGGCCGTCATTCTTATACAATCGAACTCTCAAAAACACGGACTCCGTGAAGAAGGGGGCGACTATGAGGCGAACGAATCCCGCACTTGTGGTTTGCTTATCGATTCTTGCAATTCCGACGACAGGCTGGACGAAGGGCCCAACCTTCAAGATCGAGATTCAGGGCGATTACCTTGAGTCGCCGATCGAGATCACGGATCCGCGCATCGTCGGGAGCTTCAGTATCTGGAATGGACCTGGCGTATTTACGTACAGCGCCGGCCGAATGGATCCGCCCGCATGGGCCGATCCAACCAAAGCGGATGGGAGGTTCATCGACTGGCCGCGGGGATGGGCGACAGAACGGCCGAAGGGCCTTCAACGTCTGGAAGTGACATTCTTTATCGGCGACGCCCGAGCGCCAGATAACGCAAGCAAGTATGTTTTCCTGTACGAAGTCGATGCTTCCAACGGGCAGGGTTACGTCTACTTGCCGAGGTTGAAGAATGAGGTCATCGTTCACTTCGTCGAGGGCAATTGGTTCCATGCGTCCAAGGCATGGGACGAGATCATGATCCCGCTCATCGCGCAGAATGTCGCAAGCGAATCTGTGTCAGCGAATCAAGATGAGCTGCGCTGCACTATAGGTACTGGCTTGATTACATCCGACGGCATCATTGAATTCTATAAACACGATGAGCGTGGCGACAAGGTGGCTACGTTGCGGCTTCAACCGACTCATCAAATGTATCCGAGCTTTAGAGAACACATCGGCAATGTAACGCCCGATGAAGAAACTGAGGTGTCGTGTTGGCCCCGGAGAACATGGTAGACAGAGCGTTTCTTTGCACTGTCCTTGCGTGCGTTGGTCCTGGGTCGGCACTCGCGCAAATGGACTTCAGCGCGCCGTTTCCGGCGCATCGCGTCATCGACAACGTGTACTTCGTCGGCACTGAGGCACTCGGCACGTTCCTCATCACGACGCCCGAGGGCCGCATCCTCATCAACAGCGATTTCGAAAGGACCGTTCCCTCGATTCGCGCGAGCGTCGAGGAGCTCGGCTTCGAGTTCGAGGACATCGAGATCGTGCTCGGCAGCCACGCGCACGGCGATCACATGGAAGCCGATGCGCTCGTCAAGGAGCTCACGGGCGCAGAAGTCATGGCCATGGAGCAGGACGTTCCGGCGCTGCGGACGATGCGGCCGGGCGGCAAGGAGCATCCCATCGATCGGATTCTCCGCGACGGCGACGAGGTCACGCTCGGCGGGACCACGCTCACGGCGCACCTGACGCCGGGCCATACGAAAGGCTGCACGAGCTGGGGGCTCGAGGTCGAGGAGGGCGGGCAAAGCTACAACGCGCTCATCGTCTGCAGCTTCGGCGTCAACCCCAACTACGTGCTCGTAGACAACGTCGACTATCCAGAGATCGCCGATGACTATGTCGCGACGTTTGCAAAGGCGCGTGCGCTGCCCGTCGACGTGTTCTTGGGATCGCATGGGGTCTTCTACGGCCTCGCCGAGAAGTACGAGAAGTTGCAGTCCCGCGGTGCCGACGACCCGAACCCGTTCATCGACCGTGCCGGCTACCTTGCGCACATCGACACGCAAGACAGCGGTTTCAGACGATGCTCGCGCAGCAGCGCGATGCCGCGCGCTGAGGAGAAGGTAGATGCCTTCCTTTGACGTCGTCTCCGAGATCGATCGCCACGAGCTCACGAACGCCGTCGACCAGGCGAACCGCGAGGTCGAGAACCGTTTCGATTTCCGCGGCACGGACGCCAAGTTCACGCTCACCGAGCTCGTCATCACGCTCGAGGCGCCGAACGAGTTTCAAGTCCAACAAATGCGCGCGATCCTGACCGACAAGCTCGCGCGGCGCAAAATCGACGTCGCCGCCATGGCGCCCGAGGAGCCCGAGGTCGCGCTGCACAGGACGCGTCAGAAGATCGTCATGAAGCACGGTGTCGACACCGAGCACGCGAAGAAAATCGTCAAGCTCATCAAGGACTCGAAGGCCAAGGTGCAGGCATCGATCCAGGGCGAGCAGGTGCGCGTCACGGGCAAGAAACGCGACGATCTGCAAGAAGTCATTCAGATGCTCAAGAAGAGCGCGATCGGTCTGCCGCTGCAGTACACGAACTTTCGCGATTGAGATTGCGCGCGCCGCCTAGCGGTACTGCTCGGAACGCAAAGACTGGAGCGTATCGGGAAAAGCCTCAGGCTCGGTGATCATCTCGACGATGCGCTGCCCCACCTGTGCGTCGGTCACCCAGCCCGGTTCGGCACGGTCTCGATTTCGTTCCGTCGCGATCATCGAGTAAAGGCCGAGCAGACGAACGTGAACGTCCATGCCTTCGGTTTCTTGGGCGAGCAC
>DATCIQ010000069.1:0-3927 GCA_036507635.1 Gammaproteobacteria bacterium | reverse complement strand
GCCCTCGTTGGCGTATGTGCGGTTATTCTCGGTATTTCCGGCGGCGTGCAGGCTCAAGACGCGCCGCAGATGTATTCGGTGCTGACCGTCGAGGTCAAACCCGGCGCCGAGGGTCAATTCGAAGAGTTCGTGAGCAAGTTCCGCGATGCCGCGGAGAAGACGGAGTCACCGGTGCGCTGGAATGCGAGCTCCGCGGTCACGAGCGGCAATTCGTATGTCTTCACTCGTCCGTTCGGCAGCTTCGCGGCGCTCGAAGGCGCGGGCCCCGAGCTCAACGAGGTCTATGGGGAGGAGGAAGCAGGGCGGTTGCTCGGGCTGCTGCAAGCATCCGCCGCGAGCATGTCGACGACGATCTACGTCGAGCGCCCCGACTTGAGCCGCCCCTGGCCGGAGCTCGAGGGAACGCCGGCCGCGGTTCTCTACATCGACTTGAACGTGCGTTTCGGCATGGAAGAGCAATTCGAGGCCTACGCAGGTAAAGTCAAGGAGGCCACGGACGCGACGGCTCCCAACGCGTTTTGGCTCATGCGGCAGCGCGTGTTCGGCCCGGGCACCAACAACGGCGCCTATCGCGTGGTCGTCGTTTTCCCGCAGTGGACGGATCTCGATACACCGGTGAAGCCGATCCCGGAGCGCATGCGCGAGCACTTCGGCGCCGAGGAATCCGCGCGCTTGCAAACCGAGATAGGCGACGCCCTGCAAGCCGTGCGCGAGAACTTGTATCGCGTGCGCGCGGACCTTGCGCGACCGCCGGAGTAACGGGAGCACGCGGTTGATTGCGGGGCGCGCGGGCGCCGTCGGCGTGGTCTTCCTCTGCGCAGGCCACGTCTGCGCAGAGGACATCACGCTGTCGGGGCCCGCGAGCGCCGGCGTCGGCTCCGAGCTCGAAGTGCGCTTCGAAGGCGCCGCGGACCCGCGGGATTTCATCACGATCGTGCCGATCGATGCGGCCGAAGGCCACTACGACGCGTACGCCTACGCGCGCGAGAATCCCGTCAAGCTGCAAGCACCGTCCCTGCCCGGCAATTACGAGGTCCGCTATCTCGGCGCCGCGACGCCGTACCCGACCCGCGCGCGGCAACCCATTACGGTCGTCGACGTCGCAGCAACTCTCACTGCGCCCGCCGAGGTCCGCGCCGGACAGGAGCTCGCGGTCGTGTGGGAAGGCCCCGACAACGCGCGCGACTTCATCGGTCTCGTCAGCGCCGGTGCGGCGGAGGGCACGTACGCCGGCCCGTACGATTACACGCAAAAAGGCTCGCCGCTCACGTTGCGCGCGCCCGATGCGCCGGGCTCGTATGAGCTGCGCTACATGCTCGGCTCGTCGCCGTATCGCACGCTCGGGCGCCTGCGCGTTACCGTCACGGGCGCGACGGCTACGTTGAGCGCACCCGCGAGCGTCGCGGCGGGCTCGGCCTTCGAGGTCGCGTGGCAGGGGCCCGGCGACGCGCAAGATTTCATCGCGATCGTCCCGGCCGGCGCGCCGGAGCGCGCGTACGACGCCTACGAGTACACGGCGCGCGGCAACCCGGTCGAGCTCAACGCCCCCGAAACCGCCGGCGACTACGAAGTGCGTTACTTGACGGGTCAGACCTACGCGACGCTCGCAAGCGCCGCGTTCACGGTGACGCCCGTGACGGCCTCTCTCGAAGCGCCCCCGACGGCGCGCGCGCGCGAAGTCGTCACGGTCACGTGGCAAGGCCCGGGGAATCCCACCGACTACGTGACGCTCGTGCCGGTCGGCAGCGACCCCCAGGTATCGGGCAATTACGCCTACGTCACGCGCGGCGCGACGCTCCGCATCGCGACTCCGGACCTGCCCGGCGATTATGAGCTCCGCTACCTGACGGGCGGCCAGCGCATCGTGCTCGCGACGCGCGCGATCGCGATCGCGCCGCGCTCCGCGCCGGGACAGCTCCGTGTCGTCGACGAGGGGAGCGCAGCCCCGACGCTCGAAGGCGCGACCGTGGCCGTCATCGTCGATGCCTCCGGCAGCATGCTGCAACGAATCGAGGGCGAGCGGCGCATCGATATCGCCAAGGCCGCGGTGTCCGAGCTCGTGGCGCAAGTGCTGCCCGAGTCCGTGCCGTTCACGTTACGCGTGTTCGGTCACAAGGAAGCCGACTCCTGCCGCACGGATCTCGAGCTTCCGGTGGCCCCGCTCGACCGTGCCGCGGCTGCGGCGCGCATCGCCTCCATCGAAGCCATGAATCTCGCGCGCACGCCGATCGGCGCGTCGCTTAAGGCCACGGCCGCCGATATCGCGGGCCGGCCGGGGCCGAAGCTCATCATCCTCGTGACCGACGGCGAAGAGACTTGCGACGGCGACCCCGCCGGCGCAATTCGCGAGCTTGCGGCCAACGGCACCGAGGTGCGCGTCAACATCGTCGGCTTTGCGATCGACGAGCTCATGCTGCAAGAAACGTTCGCGGAGTGGGCGCGGCTCGGCAACGGCAAGTACTTCAACGCGCGCGACCGTCGTGAGCTTGCGGCGAGCTTGCGCGAGTCGATCGAGGTGCCGTTCTCCGTGCTCGACGCCAATGGCGACGTCGTCGCGACGGGCACGGTCAACGGCGCGCCCGTAGCCGTCGACGCGGGAACGTATCGCGTGACGACGCTTACGGATCCCGTGCGAAGCGTCGACGGCGTCGGCGTGCAGATGGACCAGGAAACGCGCGTCGCCCTGCCGGCCGCGCCTTAGTCCGCAAGCGGCGGCACGAGGCCGCGGTGGAACACGTACGCGACCGCGTAGGCGATCGGTGCGATCACGACGACGAGCGCGAGCGCGTACAAGAGCGCGAGCCTGCCCAAGCCTTTGAGCTTCGAGAAATCCGTGACCACGCCCATCGCGACGAACGTCAGCATGAACAGCATGTGGCGCATCGGGCTCTGTAGCGCGCCGGTGCCGGACGCGAGCGTCGCGGCGCTCTCCGGCCACGACGATGCGATCGCGAGATACGAAAGCCACGCGACGAAGTAGCCGATCACGAACTTGGGGAACCGGAACCAGATCTCCGACGCGGCCACGCTCACTTGACCGGCTTGCTTCTCGACTTTGTAGACCCAGACGAGCGCGAGCAAGAAAGCCCAAACACCGATGAACACGTCGATCCAAATCTTCGTAAGCACGGCCGCACTCAAGATCCAACCCGTCTGCCACTGCTCACCCGTCGTCTGGAGGTGGCGGCTGACCATAAGCTCGTCGAGCAACGCGCCGGCCGCGGCATCCGCCCCGTCCGTCTTGACCGTCATGCCCAACGCCGCGCCGTTCACAACGGGTTGATCGGGAAACAAGAAGACGTAAACGCCGGGCAGCACGATGAGCTCGAGCATCGCGAAAATCACGACGAGCATCGATACCGTAACCGGGATCACGGGGCGGGCGCGGATGGCGCCGCCCGTCGCGATCGCGGCCGAGACGCCGCAGACAGAGATGCCCGAGGCGAGCACCGCGGAAGCGTCGCGTCGCAGCTTGAAAAGCCGCCGCGCCATCGCATAGACGAGCGGCCAGAAGAACAAATACGCGACGAACGTCGCCGCGGCGCCGGTCAAAATGAGCTCGATCGCAAAGCCGGTCGCCTCGATCGTCATCGCACCGAGGTTCACGCCTAAGAACACGATCGCGGTTTTTATGAACCACTCGGGCTTGGCCGCTTCCTTGAGGCGGCCGGCGAGGCCTTTCGCGAAATTGCCGATCGCAAGCCCCGCGAGCAGCGCGAGCAAATACGGCGCGCCCTCGCCGAGCTGCAGGCCCCAACTCAACATTGCCTCGCGATAACGGTTGCTGCCGTCGACGGCCGCATCGACCATCGTCAAATGCAGCTCGTTGCCCGCGATCCAGCAGATCCACGTGAGCACGAACAGCACCGTGAATCCGAACGCGAACCGCTTGATGTCGAGCTTGAGACAACGGGCGCCGCTACAAAG
>DATCIQ010000068.1:0-2066 GCA_036507635.1 Gammaproteobacteria bacterium | reverse complement strand
GCTGACACGCGCTCTTCTGCCGCAAACTGCTAACATTGCGAGCCGACTCGGCAGCGAATTGCCGGCTCGAACGAAGAGGAATCTGTAATGAGAACAATAGCACCGATCGCGAGCCTCGTTCTAATGATTCTCCCGGGTCTGACGCTGGCGCAAGAGGGCGCAGCTAGCGCCGGCCCGCCACGCACGCCGGCTCCCGCGGGCGCCATGACCTACATCCTCTCTCCCGACGACGGCGCGCAAGTGACGTCGCCGGTGACGGTACGCTTCGGCCTGCGCGGCATGGGAGTCGCTCCGGCCGGCATTACGGCGCCTAATACGGGTCATCACCATCTGCTCATCGACGTCCCCGAGCTGCCACCCGACAATCTGCCGTTGCCCGCCACGGACCAAGCCCGTCATTTCGGGCTCGGTCAAACCGAAGCCGCGATCGAGCTTGGGCCCGGTGAGCACACGCTGCAGCTCGTGCTCGGCGATGCGCTCCACATCCCGCACGATCCTCCGATCCGCTCCGAGAGAATCACGATAACCGTCGCGGCTGAATAGACCCTGAACAGCGCTCGGATCCGATGACCATTCGCGAAGGCTTCATCGACGCGGTCGGGAATACGCCGCTCATCAAGCTGCGCAAAGCGTCGGAGATCACCGGCTGCACGATTCTCGGCAAAGCCGAGTTCATGAACCCCGGCGGATCGGTCAAAGACCGCGCGGCGAAGTACATCGTGCTCGACGGCGAGAAACGCGGCGTCATCGAGCGCGGCGGGCTCATCGTCGAAGGCACGGCGGGAAATACCGGCATCGGGCTCGCGCTCGTCGGCAATGCGCGCGGCTATCGGACGCTGATCCTCATGCCGGACACGCAGTCGCAAGAAAAGAAGGACGCGCTCAAGCTGTGCGGCGCCGAGCTTCGGACCGTCCCCGCCGTGCCGTATCGCAATCCGAACAACTACGTGCACATCGCCGCGCGCACCGCGCAAGAGCTCGCAGCAACGGAACAACACGGTGTCCTGTACGCGAATCAATGGGACAACCTCGCCAACCGGGAAGGCCACATCGCGAGCACGGGCCCCGAGATATGGACGCAGACGCAAGGCTGCATCGACGGCTTCACCTGCGCAGTCGGCACGGGCGGCACGCTCGCGGGTGTCGGCATATTCTTGAAGCAACGCAATCGCAACATCGTGATCGCGGCCGCCGATCCCATGGGTGCTGCGATCTACAGCTTCATCAAAACCGGCAAGCTCGAATCGTCCGGCAGCTCCATCAGCGAAGGCATCGGCCAAGGGCGAATCACGGGCAATCTCGAGAACGCGCCGATCGACGATGCGTTTCAAATTCCGGATACCGAGATGCTGCCGATCGTTTATGACCTGCTGCAGCACGAAGGCCTGCTCATGGGCGGCTCGACGGGCATCAATGTCGCGGGCGCGATTCGTCTCGCCAAGGCGCTGGGGCCGGGCAAGACGATCGTGACGGTGCTCGCCGACTCCGGGTCGCGCTATCAATCGAAGCTCTTCAACCCGGAGTTTTTGCACAGCAAGGGCTTGCCGCCGCCCCCGTGGCTCGTGCCGTCATGATTTCGTGACGCATTGAGTCGACGCGGCCGCGCCGCCGCGGTATTTTTTTCGCGTCGTTCAGAATTGGTTCAGTCACGCGCAGTCATGATGGCTGCCCATGCGCAGGGACTCACGTGGATAGCCGCGGATTCGGAGCATCGTCGGCCTTGGTCGCCGCCGCGTTGCTCACGTTGAGCGCGTGTGCGGGCGCACCCTCGCGAACGATCCCGACCACGCGCACGCCGGCCGTTCCAAGCTCGCCCCCCGCCCCTCGGCGCGCCGACGATGACGCCGTGCCCGGCATGACGGTCGCGCGACTCGCGATGGAGATGGTGGGCGTTCCGTACCGGTACGGCGGCGCGGATCCGCGCGGCGGCTTCGACTGCAGCGGCTTGGTTTATTACACGTACACGGCGGTCGGCCATGCCGTGCCGCGCACGTCGCAGGCGCAGTTCAACGTCGCGCGCAAGATCCGCCTCGGCAGGGCGAGCAAAGGCGACCTCGTCTTTTTCC
>DATCIQ010000067.1:0-16866 GCA_036507635.1 Gammaproteobacteria bacterium | reverse complement strand
TCGAGCTTGGCGCGCTGCTCGGGCTCGATGCCGATGGCGGCGTGCAGCGAAAAACCTGCATACTGCGCCACACCTTTACGTTGCTCCTCGTCCGGTTGCGCCGGCACGGTTTGCAGCGTGAACACTTTCTGGCCGGTCCGCGGACCCACGGCCACCCGATAGGTGATCGAGTGCCCGAGCAGATCGTCCATCGCGCCGCCCGCGGCAGGGTCGAAGGCGAGGAAGCTATTGTCGCAATCGCGCACGAGGAGCCCCTGGCGTTCGAGCGCCCGGCCGATGCGCTCGGCGAGCCGCCCGCTCGCTCGCCATGGCCTCGCGTCCTTGCGATGGTGCTTGGCGACGAGACTACGCGGCCGCCCTCGGAGATCGTTGTCATCAAAATGTGAGCAAACCGAAGAGATTTCGGGAAACCGACACGAGGCGCGCCGCCTCCATCGCGGCTCGACACACAACATATTATTATATTAATCAATGTGTTGTATAGCACTCTTAATGTCGAAAGCGATTACAGTGTCATCAAGACTCGGGTCCCGCGGCGTCCAGCGAGCGCCATGGCTCAATGGGCGGGCAGCGCCCGCGAAGGCCGCTTCAAAACCCTCTTCCCCCGTTGCCACGCCTCCGAGTTTGGACCCTCGCTTGCTTGCGCCTATAGTTCGCGCGGCGGCCGGCGTAACTGCCGGCGCTACGGAAGGTTGAGTCGCTGGGAGAGTTTCTAATGTTGAGTCGTCGTCGCTTCGTCCGAGGGTCCTTGGCAGCCGCCGTGGCGGCAACGTTGCCGGCCGGTGGCGCGTGGTCCGCGATCTTAAGCCCGTCGATGAAGGTCGATCGTGACCTCGATGCGGTGCGCGGCGACGGCTCGCGCGTCACGCTCGCGCGTGCCGCGGTGCAGGAGCTAGGCGACAGCCTACGCGGCAACTTGCTGCTGCCCGGCCATGCGGTCTACGAGGAAGCGCGCCGCGTCATCAACGCGCAAATGGACAAGCATCCGGCGCTCATCGTGCAGCCGCGCGGTGCGGCCGACGTGAAGATCGCCGTGGACTTCGCGCGCGCTTCGAACCTCCTCGTGGCCGTCAAGTGCGGCGGCCACAGCCCGTCGGGCAAATCGACCTGTGACGACGGCATGATGATCGATCTCTCCTTGATGCGCGGCGTGCGCGTCGACCCGGTGGCGCGCACCGCGCGCGTGACCGGCGGCAGCTTGCTCGGCGACCTCGACGGCGAGGCGATGGCCTTCGGGCTCGTGACAACGGCCGGCACCGTCTCGCACACGGGCGTCGGCGGGCTCACGCTCGGCGGCGGCTTCGGCCGCCTCGCGCGCCGCTTCGGTCTCGCGCTCGACAACGTCCGCAGCGTCGACGTCGTTACGGCGAGCGGCGAGCTCGTGCGGGCCAGCGCCACCGAGAATTCCGAGCTCTTCTGGGGCGTCCGCGGCGGCGGCGGCAACTTCGGCGTCGTCACGTCGTTCGAGTTTGGGCTGCACCCGATGCAGCGCCAGGTGGTCGGCGGAGCCATCGTGTTCCCGCTCGCGCAGGCGCGAAGCGTGCTGTCGTTCTACGCCGACTACGAAGGCGTGGCACCGGACGAGCTCTATCTGAGCGGCGTGATCGTCAGCAGCCCGCAGTTGAGCGGCGTCGGCTTTCAGGTGTGCTACAGCGGGCCGGCTAATCGGGCGGAGGAAGTGCTGCGCAAGATTCGCAGCGCCGGCACCCCCATCGTCGACGACTTGCGAGCCATCGACTACGTAGCGCTGCAGCGTTCCGGCGACATCGACGACCCGCGCGCGATCGGGTCGTACACCAAGACCGGCTTCGTCACGCAGATTTCACCGGCGCTCATCGACGCGATGATCAACGGTCTCGAGCCGCATCCCGAGCGCTCGACGACGGTCGGCTTTCAGCACTGCGGCGGCGCGATTGCGCGCGTGGCCAACGACGCCACGGCGTTCCCGCATCGCGACATCCATGCGACGTCGCTGTTGTTGGTCGACTGGCCGGCGCGAATCGACCCCACTCGGCACATCGCCTGGCTCAAGCAGTATTGGGACACGATCCTGCCGCACACGTACGGCTTCTATACGAACGACGCTGTCGACGAGACGCAGCAACAGGTCGACGAGAACTATCTCGGCAACTATCCGCGGCTACTCGCCCTCAAGAACAAATACGATCCCACGAATCTGTTCCGGCTCAACGCGAATGTCGTGCCGACGGTCTGACGCCCCAGCCGGGGTCTCGCATGACGGCGGCTCGGGGCTCAGTAGACGCTGCTCGTCAGCGACACTCGAAATCGTCGTCGCCCACGGGCCGGCAAACGTCGGAGGTCTACGGGCGGACCGGAGCCTGTGCCGAGCAGGACGACCTTCATAGCGCTCGACACAGCGGTATCTCCGCCCTGGCCGGCAACCGGCAGCGGCGCGAGCGCGCTCCCGACGAGTACCACCAAGAGGATCAGCACTGAGATTGGGAGCTGACGTCCACCACAATTCATTGCGGCGCTCACGGCGGCGGGGTGCTAAAATACCTACCAGGTAATACATTGGAAGCATCGATGAGCGGCGTGATAGTGTCCACCAAAGGTCAGATCGTTCTCCCCGCCGCAGTCCGAAAGGCGTTGGGACTGAAGCCGGGCATGCGGGTCGAGATACGGGTTGAGGGTAAAGGTGCGCGCATCACGCCAGCGCCGGCGAAACGCACGGCTAAGCTCGCTGAGGTCCAGGCCATACTGCGTTATTCCGGTCCGCGGATACCTATAAAGGACATGCGGGTCACGGATTACAAGGAATGACGACATGCGCGCCGTGGATACCAATGTTCTAGTGCGCGCGTTGGTGCAGGATGATCCGGCGCAGGGGCGGCGTGCTCTTGCGTGCCTGGAGGATCAGCCGGTGTATGTGCCTGTTACGGTCATTCTCGAATTGGAGTGGGTACTGCGCTCCCGGTATGGTTTTTCGTCGAGAACCATAGCGGATGCCATCGAAAAGATCGCGATACTCGAGAACACCGTCGTCGGAGAGCAGGATGCCGTCGTTGCCGCCGCGTCGAAGCTGCGTAGTGGCTGGGACTTCGCCGATGCGTTGCATCACGCCCTAGCTGCGGGGTGCGATGAATTCGCCACCTTCGACACCACGCTTGCCAAGCGCGCGAATCGCGACGCCGCCACTACTCCACCGATAACCGCAGTCTGATCGCTTGAGTGCGTGAGAGCGAAGTCGCGTTTAGGTCGATCGCGGCTAGTCGCTTGGATCCTTGACCAATCTCGCACCGAAAGGCTAGTCGCCTCGTAGCGCGACTCACTCCTACGAGGAGAATTCGCCGGTGGCGAGCCAATGGGCGCACTCCGCTGTCAAATTCTTTCTCGCCGTGCGCTCGTATTTTTCGATCTCGTCCGCACTCAGGACTTCTCGCCAGCGGCCGTTGGTGCCTTTGTAGACGAAGTTCGTGAGGCCGCCGCGCCGGTTCTCTCAGTCACGAGCGGCAAAAAGCCGCTGCGGCTTGAGCTCGCCCGTCGCGAGCACGTTGCCGACGCCCATGAAATCGTGCCCCGGCGCGTAGAGCCGCACGCGTCCCGTCGCCCAAGAGACGTCGGCGGGTACGCACTGACCCTGGCGCAGACGCCGTGCCTGATCGTCGTCGAGCAGAAGCTCCGGCCAATCCGCGAGCGCGCCGTCCGCGGGCAAGAGCACGCGATCGAGCGCATCGCAGCCCTCCTCGGCGAGCGCCTCGAGACGCGCGACGTCGATCATTTGCTCCTCGGCGTACGGCGCGACGCTCAACCTTCGCAATGCCGCGACGTGTCCCACGGTGCCCAAGCGCGAGGCGAAATCGACGGCCAAGCTTCGCACGTAAGTGCCCTTCGAGCATTCCACGACGAACGAGACGCGCGGCCAAACGATCTCCTCGAGCGCGATTCGATGGATCGTCACGGCGCGCGGCTTGCGCTCGACTTCCTCGCCGCGGCGCGCGAGCTCATAGAGCCTGCGTCCGTGGTGCTTGAGCGCGGAGTACATGGGCGGCGTCTGCTCGCTCTCGCCCAAGAAGGCCGTGAGCGCGGCTGCAATCTCGTCGCGGGTCCTCTCGCCTGCGGGCGCGCTCTCGACGACCGTACCGTCGGCATCGCCCGTGTCGGTCGCGATGCCGAGAACGACTTCGACACGATAGGTTTTACGCGCGCCGAGCAAGAGCCCCGCGATCTTCGTCGCCTCGCCGAGACACACGGGCAGCATGCCGGTCGCGAGCGGGTCGAGGCTGCCCGTGTGCCCCGCTTTGGCGGCTTTGAAGAGCCGCTTGACGGTCTGCAAGACGCGGTTCGAGGTCAGCCCCGCCGGCTTATCGATGAGCACGATCCCCGTCACCTTGCGACGGCCGGAGACGTTGCGCGTCATCGGCGACGTACCGTCAATCGTCGCCGGCCTCGGGCGGGGCTTTCGGCCCCTGACCCGCGAGCAGGCGGCTCAACTCGCTGGCCCGCCGGGCGCTCGTGTCGTGCTGGAACTTGAGCTCAGGGATGCGCCGCAGACGTATTTCGTGCGCGACGCGGGTCCTTAAGAAGCCGGCCGCCTTGCGCAAGGCTTTATCGATCGGCGCGCAGTCTGCGTCGGGGTCGAGAGTGCTGTAGAAGAGCTTCGCGACGCCGAGATCGCCGCTCAATTCGACCTCGCTCACGCGCACGCCTTCGAGGCGCGGATCCTTGACGTCCGACTGGAGCAGATCGTTGACGACGCGCTGCAACTCCGCCGCGACGCGCAGATGCCTGGAGCGTTCTCCGAGCATCCCTTTCGTCGCCACTAGAGCTCCCGCTTGGTCTCGGTGCGCTCGAAACACTCGATTTGGTCGCCGACCTTGATGTCGTTGTAGTTGCGCACGCCGATGCCGCACTCCGTTCCGGCGCGAACCTCGTTCACGTCGTCCTTGAAACGGCGCAGCGAATCGAGTTCGCCCTGGTAGATCACGACGTTGTCCCGGAGCACGCGGAGGGGATTGCTGCGCTTTACGTAGCCGTCGACGACCATGCACCCGGCCACGTTGCCGAACTTCGGCGAGCGGAATACCTCGCGAACTTCGGCGAGGCCGACGATCTGCTCGCGTACCACGGGCGACAGCATGCCGGTGGCCGAGGCTCTGATCGCATCGATGGCTTCGTAAATGATGCTGAAGTAGCGGACGTCGACGCCCGTTTCCTTGATGGCGCTCCGCGCCGCCGCGTCCGCGCGCACGTTGAAGCCGATGATCGGAGCCTTCGAGGTCGCCGCGAGCTGCACGTCCGATTCGGTAATGCCGCCGACGCCGGATGCGACGACGACGATCTTGATGTCGTCGGTCGAGATCGCCTGCAACGCGTCCTTGAGCGCCTCGGCGCTGCCGTGGACGTCGGCCTTCACCAAGAGCGGCAAAGTCAACATGCCCGCCGCCCCCATCTGCGTGAAGACGTCCTCGCGTTTCACGCCCCCCTGTAGGGCGAGCTTCACGTCGCGCTCCTTGCTCTGGCGCAACTGCGCGACGTCGCGCGCTTTGCGCTCGTCGACGACGACGAGCACGTCGTCGCCGGCCAGTGGAACTCCGGAAAGCCCCAAGACCACGGCCGGTATCGACGGCCCCGCGGAGGTGACCGGCTGGCCCGACTCGTCGAACATCGCGCGGATGCGTCCGTATTCCTGCCCCGCGAGCAGCATGTCGCCGACTTTGAGCAAGCCGCGGTTGACGAGCACCGTGGCGACCGCGCCGCGTCCGCGCTCGAGGCTCGACTCGAGCACGACGCCGGCCGCTTGACCCGTCGCCGGTGCCTTGAGGTCGAGCAACTCGGCCTGGAGCAGCACTGACTCGAGCAAATCGTCGATGCCTTCGCCCGTGTGTGCCGACACGCTCACGAACAGCGTATCGCCGCCCCATTTGTCGGAAATCACGTTTTGCTGCGCGAGCTCGTTTCGCACGCGGTCGGAATCGGCGTTCGGTCGGTCGATCTTGTTCACTGCCACCACCATCGGGACGTCGGCGGCGCGCGCATGCTGGATGGCCTCGATGGTTTGCGGCATGACGCCGTCGTCCGCGGCCACGACGAGGATGACGATATCCGTGACCTGCGCACCGCGCGCGCGCATCGCGGTGAACGCGGCGTGACCCGGAGTGTCGAGGAAGGTCACCGCGCCCTTCGGTGTCTGCACGTGGTACGCGCCGATGTGCTGCGTGATGCCGCCGGCCTCGCCCGCCGCCACGCGCGTTCTGCGGATGTAATCGAGCAACGACGTCTTGCCGTGATCGACGTGCCCCATGACCGTCACGACGGCCGGACGAGGCAGCGTCTCCTCGGCGCCGGCGGATTCGTCGGCACCGATCAGGAGATCGTGCTCGATCCCGGTTTCCTTGCGGGCCTTCGCCGTGTGCCCCATCTCCTCGACGACGAGGATCGCGGTGTCTTGGTCGATCGCTTGATTGATCGTGACCATCATGCCCATACCCATGAGCGCCTTGATGACCTCGGTCGATTTCACCGCCAGCCGCTGCGACAGGTCGCTGACGGTGATGGTTTCCGGAATCTCGATCTCGCGCACGACCGGCGCGGTCGGGCGCTCGAACGCGTGCTGGGGATCGACGCTGACGTTGACCGAGCGGCGCCGCGGCTTCTTCTTGCGCCGCCGCGTGCCCATGCCGTCGGCGACGTGCAATGTGTGATCGGGCTCGTCCTGCGGCTTGGCGCGGCGCTGCTTGCGCGCGCGCTCTTGCTCGAGCCGCGCTTGCGCTTCGCGCTCTTTCGCGGCTTCGGCTGCGATCCTGCGCTCCTCCTCGGCCTTGCGGCGCGCTTCCTCGTCGTCGGCGGCCCGCTGACGCAGCTCCTCCTCGGCGCGCTGGCGTTGCTCCGCTTCCATGCGCTCGGCTTCCATGCGCTCCCGCTCCAGGGCTTCGCGCTGCTCGCGCTCGTGCCGCTCGACGTCCGCCTTCTGCTCCTCTTCGGTGCGTCGCACGGCGTCGAGCTCTTCCTGCTGCTTGCGCGCTTGCTCCTGGAGCACGTCGCGCTTGACATAGGTCCGCTTTTGCCGCACTTCGACGCTCACGGTTCGCGACCGGCCCTGTCCGGCCGCGAGCTTGAGCTCGCTCTGCGATTTACGCCTGAGCTCGATGCGGCGCGGCGCGGCCGCGGTCGGGTCCTTGCGCCCGTGCGAGCGGCGCAGGTGCGTCAACAATTCGAGCTTGGCGTCTTCGCTGATGACGTCGTCGGCGCCCGAGACTTTGATGCCCGCCTCGTCGAGTTGGACGATGAGCCGGTCGACCGGGACCTTGAGTACCTGGGCGAATTCCGAGACGGTCACTTCCGCCATATCGCTCTCCTCATGTCCTCGAGTCCTGCTTCTCGCCTTCGAACCAGTGCGCACGCGCGGCCATGATCAGCGCGGCGGCTCGCGCGGGCTCGAGATTTTCGATCGACTCCAAGTCGTCCACGGCCTGCTCTGCCAAGTCTTCGCGCGTCACGATTCCGCGGCTCGCCAAGACGAAGGCGAGCTCCTTGTCCATGCCTTCGAGCGTCAACAAGTCCTCGGCCGGTTCCGCCTGGTCGATGACCTCCTCGCTGACGATCGCCTGCGTGATCAGCACGTCGCGCGCACGGGCGCGCAGCTCGTCGACGATGTCCTGATTGAACTCTTCGATGCCGAGGAGCTCATTGGCCGGCACGTAAGCCACTTCCTCGAGCGAGGAAAACCCTTCCTGCACGAGAATGCTCGCGACGTTCTCGTCGACGTCGAGCTCCTTCATGAAGTTCTGCACGAGCTCTTTCGCTTCGTGCTCGCTCTTCTCTTCGGCGGCCGTGTCGGTCATGACGTTGAGCTCCCAGCCCGTGAGCTCGCTCGCCAGCCGAATGTTCTGCCCGCCCCGCCCGATAGCTTGGGAAAGCTTCTCCTCCTCGACGGCGACGTCCATGCTGTGCGAGTCCTCGTCGACGACGATCGACAGCACGTCGGCCGGCGACATCGCGTTGATGACGAATTGGGCCGCGTTCTCGTCATACAGGATGATGTCCACGCGCTCGCCGGCGAGCTCGTTGGACACGGCTTGCACGCGCGAGCCGCGCATGCCGACGCACGCGCCGACGGGATCGATGCGGGGGTCGTTGCTGCGCACGGCGATCTTGGCGCGCAAGCCCGCATCGCGCGCGGCTCCCAAGATCTCGATGAGCCCTTGGCCCACCTCGGGAACCTCGATCTTGAAGAGCTCGACGAGAAACTGCGGCGACGTGCGCGTCAGGAACAACTGCGGCCCGCGCACTTCCGCGCGCACCTCGGCGAGCAGGCTCTTGATACGGTCCTGGGGCTTGATCGGCTCGCGAGGAATGAGGCTCTCGCGCGGGATGAAGCCTTCGGCGTTGCCTCCGAGGTCGATGAACGCGCCGTTTCGATCGACGCGTTTGACGATGCCGCTCAAGAGCTCGCCGACGCGGGTCTGGTACTCCTCGACGACCTGCTCGCGCTCCGCCTCGCGGACCTTCTGCACGATGACTTGCTTCGCGGTTTGCGCCGCGATACGGCCGAAGTCGACGGATTCCATGGGCTGCTCGACGTACTCGCCGACCTTCGCGTTCGGGTCGACGTCGAGCGCATCCTCGAAGCGCAGCTCGCGCGCCGGTTCCTCGAGCTCCGTGGAATCGTCCGCGAACACCTTCCAGCGCCGGAACGTCACATACTCCCCCGACTCGCGATCGATCGTGATGCGCACGTCGATGTCCTCGCCGTGACGCTTGCGGGTCGCGCTCGCAAGCGCGGCTTCGATCGCTTCGAAGATCACCGATTTCTCGACGCCCTTCTCGTTGGAAACAGCGTCCACGACCAGCAGAATTTCTTTGTTCATGCTCGAGTCACTCGAAGTCCGTTCACTTTTGCGGCACGAGCCGCGCAACACCGATGTCCGCTAAATCGACGTCCCAATTCACGCCGTCGACGGCGACGCTTACGCTCTCATCGCCGACGTGGGTCAACCGCCCCTTCAAGCGTTTGCGCCCATCGCGGGGCCGCGCGAGCTCGATCTTCACTTCCTCGTTCTGGAAGCGGCGAAAATGCTCGATCGTGCGCAACCGCCGGTCGAAACCAGGCGACGATACTTCGAGCACGTAGCTGCCCGGCAGCGGATCTTCCACGTCCAAGAACGCTCCGATCTGACGGCTCACGAATTCGCAATCCGCCAACGTCACGCCTTCGTCCTTGTCGATATACAAACGCAGCAACCCTCTACGTCCGAAATAAAGCTCGAGATCGACGAGCTCGTAACCGAGCTTCGCAAGCGTCGGCTCCAAAAGCTCCAACAGGCCTCGTTTATCGATCGCCCGACTCACGTTCCGGCACGAAAAAAAAATGGGCGCTAGGCCCATAAACAAAAAGCCCCATACGGGGCCTTCCTACCTAACCTAGTCTATTAAAAACCAGCCCTAACTAACTGATCTTTAACATTATCCGTATGGATTTCACGGACCGTGCTCCGTGAGAACGATGCACATTCTAGCAAAGGAACGCGAGCGCGGATAGCAGCGCTAGTCGGAAGCTTGTATCTCGGCGAGGTACTCGACGAGCCGGCGGATGATCTCGCGCGCGTCACGCTCGGCGGTACGGTCCGCCCCTTCCTCGACCCAGAATTCGTAGCCCCAGACCGGCATCGTGCGCGTGCCATGTGCGATCACGACCGAGCGCCCGTCGATGATTTGCTGCACGGTGTTGGCCGGAAACTCACCTTCGTTTCTGGCCTCGATTCGCGTGAGATCGGGCACCACGGTATTGAGCCCCCGCGCGACGGGCCCGTCGCCGCGGCCTTCGACGCCGTGACAGGCGGAGCAGAAGCGCTCGAAAAGCTCGGCTCCGGAAAGATCGTCGAGGCCGAAGACCTGAGCGTCGGCCTGGCGCGGGGCCAAGGCTGCCACGGCAACCAGCAGAGAGGCAAGCAACAATCCCGCTATCCGCCGCATGCGCCCGTCACCCCGACCTCGATTGCGCTCAATGCCAATGCCCGTGTTCCTCGGACCAGACGCGGCGCTGCGCGACCGAGTCGCCGGCAGCGAAATCGTCGAGCGATACGAGCATGAATATGGCCCCAACCAAGAGAATGAGGCCGACGAGAGACAGGGTAATTCGGCTCCCGAGCGACGACTTGCGAGCCTTGAGAGCACAACAGCGTTTGTACTTGAGGCCGCTGCCGCACGGGCAGGAGTCGTTCCGACCTATCGATGACATCGCCCACCCTCCTCAGTCCGCCGGAAGCCCCGGCAACGTGAACGGGTCGACGCGCGCTCCCAGCACGCGGACGCCCCAGTGAAGGTGGGGCCCCGTGACTCGGCCTGTCGCCCCGGCGAGGCCGATGACGCCGCCGCGCTCGACTACATCCCCCACGGCCACGTCGATGGCGGACAGATGCAGATAAACCGAATATACACCCACGCCATGATCCAGGAAGACGGCGTTGCCGCTGAAGAAAAGGTCCTTCGCGAGCACGACGCGGCCGCGGTTGGCGGCGAGAATCGGCGTGCCTGTCGCGGCTGTCAGGTCAGCCCCGGAATGCGGCGCGCGGGCCTGCCCGTTGAAAATGCGGCGGTGACCGAAATTGCGCCCGCCCCGAGCGCCCGGGATCGGCGCCTGGAACGGCTCACGCCACAGACGCTCGGGCGTCATGGCGGCATAGATCGCGCCGATCTCGCCGTCCTCCCGCGCCGACCGGGCCTGGTCTTCGGGGCTCAAGTCGACATAACGAGGCTCGACCTCGAGCTTGGTGGTCGGAAACTCGCCGGCCGAGACCAAGATTTCGTCGCCGCGGGTCCGGGCGGCGCCGTCGCTGAAACGCAATGAGAGCGGGGCGTTGCGGTGCCCTGGCGCCGCATCGAGATCGATGCCGACGACGGCGAGCCACGTGTCCCCCGCGCGCGTGAGCGGCACCGTATGGTCGTCCCACTGTAGATGAACGGCCTCGAGCCCCGGCTCGTGCGGCACTTGGATTTCAAGCGCTTGACCTTGCGCTGCAACAAGAGTGGCCAGGAAGAATAAGGACGAGCTCATGCGACGCTCAGGCGACTCGAGAGCGCCATTCTAGCCCAATGGGGGCGAATCTAACGAAATGTCGGCGATTTGCGCGCCCCTGCTTAGGCGTAGTCTAATAGCAGTTGCACACTCTATATTTAAGGTGTCTTCATGCCGACCTACGAGATCCCCGATATCGTCGAGGTCGAGCTCAACCGGCTCGAGCTTCCCACGGACGTTCCCGTCGACTGCGATTTCAACGAAAAGCCGCTGGCCGACTGCAGCAAGAGCGAGGTCGAGATGGCGCTTCGGGCGTTTACGGGCCTGGTCCGCCAGTCCCAGCACGAGATAGAGGCCGTCATCGAGAAGCACATCGAGTTCCGGCGGCGCGTGGCGCATCTACAGGCGTACCGCGAGAACTTCGACGATATCGCCTGGGTGCGCGCCGCGCGCCGCGCCGTGTAGGAGCGAGCTTCGCTCGCGATCCTTCTCGTGCCCCGAGCTCCGGCACGGCCTCAGCGCACGTGCGACGTCCGATAGTGGCTGTCGAGCGCGTCGAGGCCGAAATCCGCCGACTTGCTGCGCCAGACCGAGTGCACGTGATTGCCTGAATTCTGCACGTTGTCGTACTCGAACATGAAGTCGGCGCCTTGCAGGCGGAAATAGTGCGGGGCGCGCCGCTCGGCGGCGCCCATCCAGGCGAATTTGAGCTCCTCGGGATCGATGGCTTGCAGATACTCCGCGGCGATCTCGGGCCGGTAGTTGCCGACGATCTCGTCGAGCATGCGCTCTACCCAGTGCTGCTGCACCTCGTTGAGATCGGCAACCGCGACCCCTTCGGGCTGTAAGCTCTCGCGCCACGCATCCCACTGCGAGCGGTCCTTGTTGATGTTGCCCGTGAAGATCTCCGCCGGGGCGCGGTCGGAGACGACCGCGCTCGACCGCTGCTCGTCGCTCAACGACATGAGCAGCTCGCGCGCGAGATCCTCGAGAACGCCGTGCACGCGGAAGCCCGCGAGCGGCCCACCCACGACCTCGGCCGGATTCGAGCCGAAGAACGACGGCGTCACGGCGACGCTCTCGGGCGTGACGGTGACGTTGAGCGACACGTGGTGCCCCTCGAAGCGCCAGCTCCACGGCGCATCCATGGCCGGCGCGCCGAACACGACGACGCGATAGTGATCGACGCTGCGCGGCAGGCCCCCTTCGTCGAGCACATCGAGGATCTCCTCGAGCTGCATGATCTGCACGGCCTTCAAGTGGCCCTTCGAGCTCAAGGCCGTCGTCAAGAGGTCGTGCACCAGACGGCGCTGCGCGGCCGTCATGTTCTCGAGCGGCAGCCCCACGCGCACCGTCGGCCAGTACTGCCAGTTCTGCCGCTCAGCATCGTCGAACGGCAGCATGAGCTCGGCTCTGCGATTGACGCCGAGCATCGCTTCGGTCGGCGCCCGTTGCTCGACGGTCGCGAGCAATGCGGCCGCCGCGGCGATCATGTCTTCCTGCACGACGCGAGTCGCTTCGTCCTGCGCGAGCGAGGACGTGGAAATCAACAAGGCACTCAAGGCGACGACGACGTGACGGCTCATTTTGGCCCCCCTGCGCGCACGCAAAAGGTCGGTGCGCGCTTTTCCGGGATCATGCGTCGCCCACCGCCGAGGGTCAAGGCAGACGCAGGAGCGGGACCCGCGAACCTCGCGGGCCCCGCGTCAAACGCCGGCGACGGGGCGCAACTCGATCAGCGAAACGCGCTCGCCGGAACGGGCTTCTCGCCGCCGACGAAACGCGTCATCGAAATGCTCGGCCTTCCCCCGGTCGCCTGCACGATGCCGTGGGAGTAGCCGTTCGAGTTGTAGCCGGCGCGACCGAGGCTCGGTATGGCGTCGTACGGCAGGTTGTCCGGATAGCGGCGGTCGGTCGCGATGAGTTGCGCCCAGTAGAGCGGCGGCACCAAGGACCCGCTGACGGTCCCGAGCGTCATCATGAGGAGCGGCCGGTCCCGCGACCAGTTCACCTCGCTGACGAGCATGCCATCGTCGAACAAGCCATCGATCGTGTCGTAGGCGCTGATCGTCGAGCCGCGGTACTCGAGCGCCGTATGCATGGGTAGGAAGCCGATGATGCGGCGCCCGACGATGTAGACGACATCCCCGGTACGTGCGCCCGGTCCCGACTCACGCGGCTCGCCTTCGCCGATTTCCGTCATGCGGAGTATCGCCGTGAAGAGCTCCAATCCGCGACGGTACGCGGCGCTCCTGATCGGGTGCTGAGGGTCGATGACCTCGCCTTTCGTCCAACCGCCGACGCCGACCCCCGCCATGTTTTCGAGCACGCCTTGGACCTTGGTGAGGCCCTGGTCGGTGCCGATCTGGCCGTTCTCTATCGACGACTCGTGATTCCAGAGATCGACGGCATTGCGGCTGAACGAAGAATAGTCGGGATACACGGTCACCACGGTGACGGGGACCGAGTAGCAATACGGCATTGCGCCGTAGATCGGATAGTCGATACCGCCCGTACCCGGCATGCAAACGGTTTGATAGTACGTCTGCACGAAGACCGTGAGCGGTGCGTTGTCGGCGAAGTAGGTCGGCTGACGCGCATAGCTCCCGGCATCGGCCGCGAACTTCTTGAACGCCGAGTCGACCGCGCGAATTCCGCGCGGCGCGGAACGCAGCAACTCGCCCGGCGCGTAGACGATCTGATTGAGCGCGCCGCTCGCTCCGATGGCCGCCGCAACTCGGTCGAGCACGATATCCGCGAAGCCGTCGACGTTGACGTCCTTGAGCAGAATCCGCACGGCGGCGATCGCCCAATTGCGCGCCGTCTGGGCTTCAGCCGCGCTCGGTGCGCTTGCCGTGAAGGTACCGTTCGCGGCCTGACGCAAGATCACTTGATCGACCGTGCCGTCCCCGGTGGCGCCCCCGGAAGCCCGTGCCACAAAGAGATCGGTTCTGCCGTCGCCGTTGATGTCGCCGCGCCGCGCTTCATAGCGATACGTCAATTGCACTTCGAGAGGGTTCACCGGAGGCACGGCGCTCGCGACGACGACGCTCGCGGGACTGCTGTAGTCCATGTAGTAGCTGTAATCCGGCGCCATGTACATGTACGCGACGCGATAGTAATAGCGGCCGTAAGGTTTGCTCGTGTAAGTCCTGTTGCCGCTGCCGATCGCGTTCCAAGCACCCGAGTCGCCGACGCGCTCCTCGAGCCAATCCATGAAGCAGCCCGAGCAACGCTGATAGGCGACGGTAAAGCTGCCGTTGCTCGCCGCTGGAACGATAGGCGCCTCGACGGCGCCGGCCATCCCTGCGAACAGCCAAAGCGCAAGAATTCCTTTTCTCATGAGCTTCTCCTCTTCCTTGTTTACTGGGGTAAAGCCGCTCGTTCGCTCAGTGCGAACAACGCCTGTGCGCGCGCCGTCACGATGTGCTTCGCAAGCTCGGGGCCGACGAGATCGGCGATCTGCCGCTCTTCGGCCGCCGCGATTTCGCGTGCGGCCTCGATCGCGCGCATGGGATCCCGGTCGGTCATCGCGGCTGCGTCCGCGAACGCGTCCTGGGCCGTGTTGATCACTGCGTAGACGGCGTCGATCGTTTCTTCCGGAACCCCGCGCCGCCCCATGAGCTCGCGCACCACTTCGTAGACGGGATCGCGCGTTGCCCAGAGCCGGTCGAATCGTTGCATGCCGAGCAGAGCGCGGAGCTCGCGGCGGGCGTTGCGAAGGGTCTCGGCGCCGGGTGCTTCCTCGAGCTCGGCTAAATCCAAGAAGACTTCCCGAAACTCCGCTTCCGAGAGCTCGACGGGCGCGTTGCGCAGCTGCTCGGCGAGCGCCGATTCGCGAAAGGCGTACTCGCGCAGGAGCTCTCCGTCGAGCATGGACGCGAGGACGCCGCGCCATTCAGGACGAAACTCCAAGGGAACCGAAGGGACGCCGGGACGCGTGTCTCGCGCGGCGCTCCGCGCGTGCTCGATACGGGCTTTCTGAATGGCGAGCTGCTCCGCGGAAGTCAGGAACTCGAGTCGGTCATCGAGGGGGCGAAACACGCGCTTCAACATGGAATCGTCGACCGCGGCGTTGCCGTACAGCTTGAGAAGTCCGGCGCGCACGGCGGCCGCGGCCGCGAATCTGCGCTCGGCCTCCTCGACGTCGTAGCCGCCATCGCGTCGCCAGTAGCGATAGCGCGAAGCCTGCAAGCTGGGCGCGACGTACGCCTCGAGGCGCGCGAGAACCAACCGTTTGACTTCCCGCTCCGTGAGCCCGAGGGAGCGCAGGTGCCGATCGTAAGCGGAAAGGTTGAGAGCCGTCGGAGCCGGAGCGGAAGCCGGCGCCGGAGTCGATGCCGCCGACCGCACCGTGTCCTCGGGAGCGGGGGAAGGGGCGCCGCGGGGCGGCGCGATGCGCGTGGCGGCGTATGCTGCACCGAGCAACAACGCTCCGCCGGCAAGACACGTCAACCGCCCCCCGTGCCGCATGAGATTCCCTTCCCTGGGATCAGCTCGACCGGTGGTCAGGCTACGCGCCGAGCCTTCCCGCTGTCGCCGGACGTAAGTCGTGCGTTCGTAGAGAATTGCGAGGCGCGATCATGCCGGTGCGGACCGTAACCGGAACGAAATAGCGTGCGAACTCGCGCAACTTGTCATAAACTCGTCGCATCCTCACAACGCCTTTCCAATAACAACGACGAAGGTGGCCCGCCGTTGATCTACCTGACGCACGCGCGTCTCATGTCCGAGTCCGAGGACACGGTTCGTGAGTATGCCAATGGCGACAGGGGTATCCCACAACGCATCTGCGATCAGCTGATTTCGAGCGCGCAACGCTACTCGTTGTGGTTTTCGCGCCACGATCGGCGCATGGGCACGGTGGCCGACCGCAAGCAGCGCGAGCGGCAGATCATTACGCTCAGAGCCGTGGCCGTCGAGCAGGTTCATCGCACGGCGCTCGTGCGTTACTTACGCGATTACCAGATCATGGGCACGGCGCGCGATCAGATCTTGCGCGAGTTCTACGGCGTGCTCGACCCGCAGCGCGCGACCGTGGCGGAACACCGGAGCTATTTGGTCGCGGCATCGAGTCACCTCTGCGCGTTGGAGCTCCTCGAGATGACCGGCGATCGCCGCGGGCTCGACATGCTCATGCGCTATCAAAGCGCCTACGACCACTACTTCAGCATGTTCTGCGATCGCGCGCGTGCCGTGCACAGCGGCCAAACTTACGTGCTCGAGGTCTTGATCCCAGAAACCAAAGCGAGCGCGGATGCCCTGCGCGCGCGGATCGTCTCGGGCCAGCTGCTGCCGTCGAAGCGTTTTCCGGGGCTACCCAGACCCGAGGCGGCTTGAGCCCAAGCGCGCTTCGCGCTACTCCCAGAACTTCCACCACGGCTTCGCCGCGGCCGGCGCCGGCGGCAGCGGTGCGGCCTGCTGTGACTCCTCCGCGGAATAGTCGACGAACGTGAGCTCCTTGCAGGGATCGGGCGAGTACGGGACATCCGCGACGTAGATCGTGTCGGAGCCCTTGTAGTCGCCGACAAAATAGACGGCATCCTGCGCGACGTACTCGCGCGTCAACGCCATCTTCCCGGTATCGAGCGAGAAGCGCTCGACGACGTGGAGCTGCTCGCTGTTCAGAATCGGCGGCGACAAGACGCCCGGCGCAAAGCCGACCGTATCGACGACGAGCACGTCGTTTTCCCAGCGGCCGATCGAGTGCCCGGCGCGGCTCGGCTCGATGTCGGCGGGATGCTCGTTGAGATTCATGTGGACCGTGCGCGTGAAGCCGTATTGGCCGTACTGGATCACGATCGTGTCGCCCATTTGCGCGATGCGATTGACGGGCCCGTCGAATGTCCAGTCGAAGAGGATGCTCGTCGTCTCGCAGCGCATGCGCG